>JAZODN010000147.1:0-29128 GCA_045597045.1 Acutalibacteraceae bacterium | reverse complement strand
CAGCGTGGTCGTGAACGGTGTGTACTACACCGAGACGGGTGCTTTGAAGGCGTATGCCGGTGCGGTGAAGGATCTGAACGGCAACCTCTACTACGTCAGCGGCGCTTACGGCGAAGTGACGAAGGGCAAGCGCGTGAACATTGCCGAGGCGAAGACCAACGGTCTGTGCGAAGCAGGTTGGTACGTGGCGGATGAAAACGGCGTACTGACCCCCGAGGCATAATAAAGAAAAAACCGTACAGCGGGTGCTCGATATCTTCGGGTATCGGGCGCCCGCTTGACGCGGTTTTGGTAAACCGCGTCGGAAAGCAGGCAGGTGCTGCCTGCTTTCCGATGCGATTTCACACAAAAGAACAGCAAACGGAGTGGATGTTGTGAAGGTTGGCATTTTAACGTTCCCCAATTCAATCAGTTACGGTGCGTCATTACAGATGTATGCGCTGTACCGCGCGGTACAAACGCAAGGACACGTGCCGGAAATCGTCAATTACCACAACGCCTATATGAAGGCGGAACGCCACCACGACAAACAAGCCACGTCCTCGGTTGCCAAACGATTTTTACACACACGGGTGCGTATGCTGTTACATCACCGTTTGTATGCGGCGTTTCACCGATTTGAGGCAAAATACATGGCCATGTATCCCACCCGTGCGTTTAGCAAAAAGGAAAGATTGATCGCTTGTGCCCGGCGGTATGGCGCGGTGATTTGCGGAAGTGACCAGGTTTGGAATCCGCACATTACCGACAGTGATATGAGTTATTTTTTGGACTTTTGCGGCGAAGGAACACGGCGTATATCCTATGCGCCGAGCTTTGGTGTCGAAACGTTTTCTGTGCCGTTTGCTGCAGCGGTGCAAACCGAATTGGCAGGCTTTTCAGCCGTTTCCGTGCGTGAAGCAAGCGGCGCTCGGTGGCTTGCCTCTTTGGGTGTGAAGGACGTGTCGGTCGTGGCGGATCCCACCTTCCTTTTGGAGGAGCGTGAGTGGCAGACGATTGAAAAGAAGCATCCTGCGGCTGAGGGTGAGTACATTTTGTATTTTACGGTGCATCGGTCGGACAAACTGTTTCAACGTTGCCGCGCATGGGCGCAGCAAAGCGGTATTAAGATGATTGCCGTGGGCGGAAATCCGTTTAAGCGGTGGAAAAATCGCGATCCGCTGTTGGAGTACGCCGTGGATATTTCTCCCGATGAATGGCTTTATCTGATGCGCCACGCACGCTACGTGGTGACCGATTCGTTCCACGGCACGGCTTTTTCGGTTATTTTTCGCAAAGACTTTTTTGTGCAGTATCCGCCGCACGCCAACGTGCGACTGGTGCATTTGATAGAAGAATTGGGGCTTTGCGATCGCGTGATTTCGCCCGATACGGCGTTTCACACCGCGTCGGTGATATATGATGCGGCCGATCGGCGCCGCACGGAGATGAAAACCTTTTCACAGCAATTTTTAACAAACGCATTGGAGGGATAGGCATGAGCGCGCGGCTGCAACGAGCCAAAATCAATGCGGCCAGTACGCTGATGCATCAGTTGGTCGCTACCCTGTGCGGTATGATCATTCCGTGGGTAATGATCGACGCTTTCGGGTCGGAGACATACGGTGCCACCACCTCTATTGCCCAGTTTTTAGCCTACATTTCGCTTTTTGAAGGCGGTATCGGCCGCGTGGCGCGCGGCGCGTTGTATAAGCCGCTGGCCGATCGCAACCACGAGGAGATCAGTCGCCTGTATTTTGCGGTTAAGCGGTTTTTCACCATCATAGGCGTGGCCTTTGCGGTGTATGCGGTGGTGTTGGCCTGTGGGTATTCTCACATAGCGGATGTGACCGCATTCACGTGGGAATATACGTTCCTTTTGGTGCTTTCCATTGCTATCGGCAAATTTGCGGAATATATGGGCGGCATTTCCAATATCACGCTTTTGAATGCCGACCAGCGGCAATACGTGGTCAATGCGGCGTACATCGTTACCAATATTCTGAACGCCCTTTTGATCGCGGTGCTGGCCAAATCGGGTGTGGATATTTTGTGGGTCAAGTTGGTCAGCAGTTTGGTGTTTGTGCTGCGACCTGTATTTTATACGTTGTATTTGAGAAAGCATTACGCGATCAAAAAAACCAAAGAGCGTGCTACGCTGCCAAACAGATTTACCGGTATTGCGCAGCACACGGCCTACGTGATACAAAACAATACCGATGTATTGATCCTCACCGTGTTTGCCGATTTGAAAGCGGTGGCTGTATATGCGGTGTATCATTTAGTGGTGTTCAGTGTTCGGAATATTTCCACCTCATTTGTCGGTGGCATGGAAGCAGTGTTCGGCGATATGATCGCCAAAGGAGAAACGCAGGCACTGCAACGTAACTTTTGCCGCTACAAATGGCTGCTCACGGTGTTGACGATCACTTTGTTCACCTCTACGGCGATTTTGATCGTGCCGTTTGTGCGTCTGTATACGGCGCGTGTGTCGGATGCCGACTATATGCAGCCGTTTTTTGCCTGTGCGCTGGTGCTTGCCGAGGCGTTGAATTGCTTGGTTCTGCCTTGTTTTAACCTGACCATTGCCGCTAACCGTTTGCGTCAAAGTCAAATCGGTGCCTACGGCGAGGCGGCGGTTAACTTGGTCACTTCGGTGGCGCTGGTGTTTTGGGATCCTCTGCTCGGTGTGGCGATCGGCACGTTGTGTTCCGCAGTGTTTAAATACGTGTACTACGTTGTGTTTTCCTGCAAACATATCCTAAAGATTGCCGCACGCCGTATGCTGCGCGACGTGACGGTCGTTGTGGCGGTGATGACCCTGCTCACGCTTGGCGGCGGCTGGCTCATGGAGCAAATTGCCATGCCGCATTACGGAATTTGGGTGCTGTGGGGTTTGCTCGTAGCACCGGTCACGGGGGCGGTGGGCCTTTTGATCGGGCACCTGCTGTATCCTGAAGCGACGAAGAGTATGTGTAATGCCCTGTTAAAACGGCCGCAAAAGACGAAAAAAGAGGTGACGGCGGTGCAACCATGTGTGAACACACACGATATCGCGGCCTACGCGGCCTATTTGAGTGAGGAGAAGACCTTGCTGGAATGCGCTTCGGGCGGAGTGGCTACGGCGCTCTCACACGAGGTGATTCGCCGCGGCGGCTACGTGGCCGGTGTGGCATACACCGACGATTTTTCAGCTGCACGATATGAAATCGTGCATACCGCCGAAGCGTTGGACCGTTTTAAGGGGACGAAATATACCGACGTGCAAAAAGGTACGGTGTACCGTGACGTGCAAGCCTTGTTGGAACAGGAGAAAACAGTGCTGTTTATCGGTTTGCCTTGCACGGTGGCGGCGTTATATACGTTTTTGAAGAAGGATTACGAGCGTCTCCTGACGGTGGAATTGATCTGCCACGGGCCGACCGATGCCAAGGTGCACCGTGAGTACGTGGCGTTTTTGCAGGACAAATACCAAAGCCGTTTGGTGGATTTTTCGGTCAAACGCAAGAAAGGCAGCTGGATACCGGGGTATCTTTATGCCGCGTTTGAGAACGGGCAGGAGGTGTACGCAAACTTTTACCACACCGCCTACGGGTACGCCTTCAGCACCATGGCCAAGGAAGGGTGTTATACCTGCCGCTTCCGTGGGGATAACCGCTGCGGTGATATCATGATCGGCGATTTTTGGGGCGCTTGCGAAACGGATGTGTTTTGGAATCCCAAAGGCGTTTCTTCTGTTTTGGTGCACACCGAAAAAGGCGAGAATTGGTTGCGCGAAACCGCCGGTTTGCAGTTGTTTGAAACCTCTTTTGAACGCATTGTGCAGAAAAATCAGAACATTTTGCATCCGCGTGCCAAGCGGAAAGAGACCGAAAAGTTTACACGTTTGTTGAAAGAGCATGATTTGTTTTACGCCGTAAAGCATTCCAAACGGCTCACCACCCGTTTGATGGGGATGGTCAAGGCGTTGATAAAAAAGGAGGTATCCTTGTGAAGGATATGGAAAAACCCGTTCCGGAAGAGGTCACCGTGACAACTGCCGAAACTGTAAAGCAGGAAGACGGCGAGCATCACCGTTTGCACAGTCATTCGCATCATCACTCACATTCGCATCACCGTCATCATTCACGCCGCCGCAAAAAAGGCCGCACGAAGCCGAAGGAGACCTTTGCTCACTTTTTGCGGCGTAACAAGAAATTCTTGCTTTACATTTCGGTGACGGTTGCCGTGGTGGTGGCGCTGGTGTTTTTCGGTTCGCATTTGGACCGCCGAAACGTATGGGACAAGGGCGATACTGAAAAGCCGCAATCGGATAACGGCGGTGCGATTACCGATGCGCTGCAACTTCGCGTGCCGTATTTTGCAGACGACGTGGTGATCGTGGGACCGGCAGCAGCCGAGTTCGCCAAAGCGGATTCCACCGTTACGATCAACGACGTGACCGAGCGTTACCGTGGTACCGGTGCGCGCTTGGACGTTGGCACACCGGTGGAGTTGACCTATGAACTGGAAGGGTTGCCCGAAGGCGTGCGTGTGGCATCTGCACGAGTGTTGGTGGCAGATAACGTCGCGTTCCAAACACCGCAGATCTATGCAATGGAGCCGCACGAGACGAGTGTGGAAGTGTATCATTTGAAAACCGACACCACCTACTATTACCGCGTGGAAATTACGCTTTCCGACGGTAACGTCACCACGGTGGGCGGCAGTTTTCACACGGCAGATACGCCGCGCGTGCTCACGATTGACGGTGTGCGCAACGTGCGCGATATCGGCGGCTGGAAAACGGCCGACGGCAAAACCGTCAAACAGGGCCTGTTATATCGTGGCACCGAGTTGGATGGCGCGGTGGAGAAGGAATACACCATCACCCCCGATGGTGTGAACACCATGTTGGCGGTGCTGGGAATTAAGACCGAGATGGATCTGCGTGCCGAGACGGAAAACGTGCACGGCCACGATACGTTGGGAGCCGGTGTGGAACACATTTACTATTCCGCGCCGATGTATTTGGCCACTTTTGAGCAGTCTGAAAAAGTGCGAAGGATCTTTTCGGATTTGGCAGATAAAAGCCAGTATCCGGTGTATCTCCATTGTACCTACGGCTATGACCGTACCGGTACTGTGTGTTATCTGTTGGAAGCGCTGCTCGGTGTAAGTGAAAACGATTTGAAGAAGGAATATCAGCTTTCCGGTTTAAACCGTAGCAGCGTGACCATGAATTCGCTCAGCGAATTCATCGGCCGTTTGAAAGGTATGGAGGGAGACACCATGCAGCAAAAAGTGGAAGGATATCTGCTTTCCATCGGTGTCACCGCTGAAGAAATTTCCGCTATTCGCTCGATCTTTTTGTATTGAGCAAGGAGGTCTTTATGAGGCGCTTTGAGTTGACGTTTTTCTACGGCCCGCGCCCGGAACGTTATAATGAGGCGGATACCTTTCGTAAAATCGCCGAATCGGGTATCACCCTGGCACAGCTTGGCGGTTCACCCGAAGACTGTAAGCTGGCTTTGATCCGTTGTGCTGAGGTTGGCTTGCGTGTGAACGTGTGCGATCGCCGTGTGCATGCCGCCATGGCGGCCGATGCGGCGGAATGTGATCGCATCGTGCATGAACTGTGCGAGGAATACCGCGGATACGAAGCGCTCAACGGGTTTGATCTGATCGACGAGCCGCACGCTTCGTGCTTCGACGGGATCGCGCAGGTGGTGGCCGCGTTTCGGCGATATGCACCGCAGTGGGAAACCGTGGTCAATCTGTTCCCGAATTATGCCAACGCTGAGCAGCTCGGCCATGCGACGTATGACGAACATTTGGCAGATTTTATCGCGCGTGTGCAGCCGGATTTCCTCAGTTATGATCACTATCATTTTTTGGGGCGCGATTGCCCTAAACCGCAGTTTACCTCCACGGGCGACCGCCGCGAAGACTTGATCGTGGAAAGCGCCTATTTGGAAAACGATCGCCCCGGCTTTTTTGAAAACGCTGAAGCGGTGCGCCGTCACGCACGGCAAAACGGATTGGATGCGATGGCTATCGTGCTGTTGACCGAACATGGGCCCTATCGCAACCTGACGCGTGCCGAGCTTTCGTGGGAAGCGGCAATGTGCTTGGCCTATGGTTTCCGCCGTGTGTCGTATTTCACCTATGAGGTGCCGATCGGCGCCGAGGACGACGTGTGGCGTTGGGATAATGCCATGGTGGATGGCGAAGGCCACCCCTATCAGCACTATTACGACGTACAGGCCATTGCCAAATGGCTGCTGCCGTTGGGAGAACATCTTTTTACGTTGGATTGTGAGCGTGTGTGTCATACGGCAGCGGAGCCGTTGCAGCACGGTCGTATTGCGTCGATTACGGGCGATGCGGTGTGTGGTTGTTACAGCGACGGTTCGGTGTTGGTGGTGAATAAAAGCCACCTGCGTGAAGCCACCTTTGCGGTGGCGGCCGAAGAGTTGATACGCTATCTGCCCGAAGAAGGGCGTTTTGTGCCGTGTGGCAACACCTTAACGCTTGGTGCCGGCGAGTGCGCATTGGTGAGATAGCCATGGGCGGTGCGTGGTATTACATTGGTCAAGCACTCGGTATCGTGGCGATCGCATTGGGGTTTTTGACCTGTCAGGTGCGCACGTAGCGCGGTGTGATCATGGCGCAGGTTGCGGTGGCCGGTTGCTTTGTTTTGCATTTTTGGTTGATCGGCTCCGCCACGGGTATGGCGCTCAACGTGGTGGCGCTGTTGCGCAACGCGGCGTATTATTGCCGCGAAAGGCAGGGTAAGCACGGGGCGCTGCTTCCCGTTTTCTTTACAGCGGTCATGGCGATTGTCGGTGTGTTCACGTGGGAAGCGTGGTATTCCGTCTTTATGCTTGCAGGGTTGGCTATCAACAGCTACTGCATGTCCTTTTACGATCCGCAAAAGGTGCGTGCCAGCATTTTGGTCAGCTCGCCCATGACATTGACGTATGACGTGTTCGTGCTGTCGCTCGGCGGTGCGGTGTATGAAGCGGTGGCGGTGGTATCCGCCGCGATCGGATTGTGGCGATTTTATCGTAAGAAAGAAGTCTTTGCAAAATGAAAACGACGTTGTATATGATTCGTCACGGGCAATCCCGTGCAAACCTGGAAGGTCGCTTTTTGGGGCAGGGTGATTGGGATTTGACAGCACTCGGTCACGAGCAGGCAGAATCGGCTGCTGCTTATTTGAAGCCGATTCCCTGTGATGCGATTTATGCCAGTGACCTCTGCCGCGCATTTCATACGGCGGAGCACACGGCGAACGCCTTGGCGCTTCCTGTGATTGCCGAGCGCGATCTGCGTGAGATTGATGCCGGCGATTGGGAGTTTATGCCGTTTGATGAGATCGAGGCGGTATATCCCACCGCCTATAAGCGGTGGCGAGAGAATATCGACCGTGCGCAGTGTGTGAACGGCGAAAGCGTTATGGCGCTGCAAGCGCGCATTATAACGGCGTTGCGCCGCATCGCGCAGGCCCACGCAGGGCAGACGGTGTTTATCTTTACCCACGCGACCCCCATTCGGGTGGCGGCAGCCCACTGCTTGGGGAAGTTGGTGAAGGACGTGCCGTGGGCGACCAATGCCTCGGCGACACGCTTTGAGTACGAAGACGGCGTGTTGACTCTGGCGCAGTATAGCTACGATGCGTATATAGGTGAGTTGGTGACTAACTTGCCGACAAACGTGTGATTGACAAGAGATGGCAAGATTTAATATAATGAGTTTGTGAAAAGAAGGAGTGGTTGCCGTGGCTTTTTGCGAGCATTGTTTGAAAGAAATCGAAGAAGGTACTCTGTGTGAAGAATGTGCGGCGTGTGCCGATGATGCGGCGCCGAGCGAAACGGAAGTGAAAGCGGTGGTGTCGCACAGTGCTTCGGGTGCGCCGCAGTTCAGCCCACAGTTTTCCCCGGTGGCAGCGCCGCCCGTGGTGGAAACGCCTCGGTTTGAAATGCCGCTGACAGCGTCGCAACTGCCGGCGGATCTGCGTCCTCTTGGCGCTTGGGGCTTTTTGGCTTGGGGACTGTTGTTTGCCGTTCCGTTTGTGGGCTTTGTGGCGGCGCTGGTGTGCGCCTGCGGCGCCACTTCACGCATGTGTGTGAAGAATTATGCGCGCGGCGTGTTGCTTTCCTGGTTGCTTGCTGCGGTGCTGATTGCTGTTGCGGCAGGACTGATTTGGTGTTTTTGGGCTCCGCTGCAGCAGAGTATCGGCGGTTGGATGCTGCCGTGGTGTTTGTATGAGTGAGCAATGGACGTCTCGCACCGAAGCGTTGCTCGGCGGCGAGGCAGTGACCCGTTTGGCAGCAGCCACGGTGGCGGTGTTCGGGCTCGGCGGTGTCGGGTCATACACGGTGGAAGCGTTGGCACGCGCCGGCGTGGGGCACTTGATCTTGGTGGACGGCGATACCGTTTCGGAATCCAATCGCAACCGCCAGCTGTGCGCGCTCTCCTCCACTGTGGGGCAGAGTAAGGCAGAGGTGTTGGCTGCCCGTGTGAGGGATATTAACCCCCGTTGCACGGTGCAGGCGCACACGTTGTTTTATCTTCCGCCGGATAGCGGCGTGGGGTTGATCGACGGATGCGACTTTGTGGTGGATGCGGTAGATACCGTGAAGGCCAAGGTCGGCCTGGCGGTAGAATGTCGGTCGCGCGGCGTGCCACTGATCAGTGCCATGGGCTGTGGGAACAAGTTGGACGCCACGGCGTTTCGGGTGGCGGATATCCAAAAAACGCAGGTGTGTCCACTTTGCCGTGTGATGCGGCGTGAACTGAAGGCACACGGTATCGCCCGATTGCAGGTGGTGTATTCGGAAGAAAAACCGCGCACACCACAGGGAACAGAGGATCGCCGCACTCCTGCCAGCGTCTCCTACGTGCCGAGCGTGGCCGGGTTGATATTGGCAGGCGAAGTGATTAAAGGGATTACGGGGGTGCGTTGAAATGCCGCGATTTTTTGTGCCGTCGGTGGAGGGGGAAACCCTGGTGGTGTCGGGGCAGGACGCTTCGCACATTCGCCGTTCGCTGCGCATGACGGTGGGGGAAACGCTCACCTTGTGCGACGGCCGCGGCACCGACTGTACGTGTGAGATTTGTGAATTCGTGGGGGAGGATGTGTATCTGCGCGTGCTTTCCCGTGCGAAAAGCGAAAGCGAGCCGACCTGTGCGGTGACGCTGTATCAAGGTCTGCCCAAAGCGGATAAGATGGAGTGGATCATTCAAAAAGCGGTGGAACTGGGGGTGACCCGTATTGTGCCTGTGCAGATGGCGCGATCGGTTGCGGTCATCAACGAAAAAGCCGCGAAAAAAGCGGTGCGCTGGCAAAAAATTGCCGATGAAGCCGCCGGACAAAGTGGGCGCGCCAGGTTGCCCGTGGTGGAAGAACCCATCAGTTTTTCGACAGCTGCCAAACGGCTGGCAGAGGAAAATACGGTGGTGTGTTATGAGTGCGGCGGTGTGCCGTTTGCCACTTTGGCCGGGCGTGAAACCGCTGCCGTGTCGCTGGTGATCGGCCCTGAAGGCGGCATCGACCAACGTGAAATCGCCACGTTGCAAGCAGGCGGTGCGGCCATTGCTACCTTGGGAAAACGCATCTTGCGATGCGAAACCGCGCCTGTCGCAGCATTGGCAGTGCTGATGGCAGTCACGGGAAATATGGAATAAAGTGTGGAGGGGATGTCAAATGAAAAAGCAGGTTCTTTGTTTATTGCTCAGTGTGTGTTTGCTGATTGGTGCGGTGGCGATCGGTCTGCCTGCTCTGGCAGGCGATGCGACTCCCCAGTATTATGCAATCAGTGCCGCGCGCGACGGTGATACGTATTATGTCACCGTGCGCTGTAACTGGATGGATTTTGTGATGCTCAACGGTGACTTCCTGTTCACTTATGATACCGAAGAATGGGAACTGCTGTTGGAAGACCGTGCGCACGGCCCGATCGATGCCGCCAACGTGTTGACTCCTCTGCCGCAAGCGGAAGTCGGCGTGGATAAGACGGCCGGTGAGGTGCGCCTTGCCTTCATTTCTTCCGACGGTGCGGAGTTTGTAGACGGTTGGGTGACTATGTTGGTGCTGCCGTTCAGGGCGCGTCATCCCGAAACGGAAGAGATCAAGATCGAAATGAATACACAAACGCTGATTGCCCAAGGCGATCGGCCCAACGAAAAGGTGGACGTGTTGGAGCAGAATGCCGAAGTGCCAAAGGAAGTGCCGTTTGAAAAACCGATTGCGGAGGTGCCCACCACCGTGATTACCACCACCACGACGACCACCACCACGGTGGATAACAGTACCACCACCGCCCCACTGCTCGATCCGGCTGTGGGTGCGGAGCACTATGCAGTGGATGTGTTTGTGGCAGAAGGCAAAGCCACTGTCACCGTCAAGTGTGATTACACTGATTTTTACATGCTCAACGGCGAGTTCATCTTCACCTATCCGGCCGATAAGCTGGATTTGATTCTGGGCAAGCAGGTGGGGCCGAAAGATCCGGCAAACAACCTGTCGCAGCTGCCCGGTAAGCAGGTGAAGGTGGACGAAGCAGCAGGTACGATCAACGTTGGCTTTATGTCGGGTGACGGCTCGGCCTTCCTCGACGGGCCTGTGACCATGTTGAAAATGGAGTTTAACATTTTGGATGCGGCGGCATCGCGTTTTGAACTGGGGATGACCTGTACCACGCTGATGCAATGGGATGCGAACAATCCGCGCGGCAGCAGTGTGTTGGAACTCGGCGTGATGCCCACCGCCCTGCGTTGGAGTGTGTCGCTCGCGCCTACCCCCACCACAACGGTTCCCAAAGGACTGGACGGCGACGTTGACGGCAGCAAAAAAGTGGATTCTACCGATGCTCGCTTGACCTTGCAGTACTCTGTGCAGAAGATTGCGGCGAACAAGTTGGATCTGACTCTGGCAGATGTGGACGGTAACGGTGAAGTCAACTCCACCGATGCCCGTTTGATCTTGCAATATTCCGTGCAGAAGATCACCGTGTTCCCGAAGAATAAAAAATAAAATAACGAAGCCCACCCTGACGGGTGGGCTTCGTTATTTGTTACGGCGGCGCGGTGAGGAGGGCGTGTTTTCACTTCTTACAGCGGCAGTTGGATTTGATCTCATCGCTCCAATCGGCGGCAAGCGGTTGGCAGGCGCGCATGGTGCTTACCGCCTTTTCCACCGAAGCATAGACCGCCCGGGTTCCCTCGCTGTCTGCACGGTAGTCCACTGCGCGGTTTTTGTCGATGCCGTAACGGGCGGCAGTGGTCACGGCATCCATATTGGCGCCGATGAACAAAAACTCCCAGCCGTGCCGTTCCTTTTTCTGACTGATCATGGTTTTGATCTGTTCGGCAGTGTAGTGGCGGCTGGCGTTTTCCATGCCGTCGGTGGTGATGACAAACAGGGTGTGGCCGGGCAGGTCTTCCGGTCGCGCGTATCGATGAATGGTCTCGATATGGCAAATCGTCCTGCCCAGCGCATCGAGCAGGGCGGTGCAGCCGCCAACCGTATAGTCGCGTTCGGTCATAGCGGGGACCGAAAGAAGCGGCACGCGATCGTGCAACGTTTCGCTTGCGTCGTCAAACAGCACGGTTGTGACGTAACACACACCGTCCAGCTCTTTTTGCTTTTTCATCATGGCGTTAAAACCGCCGACGGTGTCGCTTTCAAGGCCGGCCATCGAACCGCTTTTATCCAAAATGAACACCAATTCGGTTATGCTGCTTGTCATAATAAAAACCCTCTCTTTCTTGTGTTGCATACAGTTTACACCACAAAAAGAGAGGGTAGGTCGCCTCACAGGCGACAAATTATTTTTGCAGGGTTTCTTTCCACGCGGTCTCTTTGAATCCCACCAGCACCACCCCGTCGCCGACAAGCAGAGGGCGCTTCACGAGCATGCCGTCTGTCGCGAGCAGGGTGAGCATTTCTTCTTCGCTCATCGTCGGCAGTTTGTTCTTGAGTTCGAGCGATTTATAAAGAAGTCCGCTGGTGTTAAAAAACTTGCGCAGCGAAAGCGCGCTTGACGTATACCATGCTGTCAGCTCTTCATGGGTGGGGTTGTCCGTTTTGATGTCGCGCAGAGCATACGCAATGCCGTGCGCATCCAGCCATGCTTTGGCTTTTTGGCAGGTAGTGCATTTGGGATAACAGATAAAAGTAAGCATCTCAGCATCCTCCAAGCAAACTCTGATCAAAAGCAAACAGAATCTCGTTGATCTCGAAAATATCATAGATACCGTGGATGAAACAGTATTCTATGATCACGTCAAACTTATAACTGTGAGAGAGCGCGTAACCGGCTTTTTTCAGCAATTCCTCGGTTTCGGCAAGCGAGAGCTGAAGGGCTGCCGCAAAAGCGAGCACGGTGGGCTTCGACGGTTTGTATTGCACGTCGCCGCGGATTTTGGAAAAGAGCTTGCGGTCGATGTTCGCCTTTTTGTAACACGCGGCGTCGCTCATGCCGCGTTCGTCGATTTTGCGCAGCAGCATTTGGGAAAAACTTTCGTCTAACTGCTGCAGGCGGTCGTCTAACGCGCACTCGCGCAGGGGCGGCATACACGCGCACAGCTCATCGGGCGGTGCGGCTGCCGCTTTAGCCGTGGCCTTGCCGCTACGTGGCGATGCGCACAGGATCTTCGGGCGAGGCGGCTCAATGTAGATTGCTTCAATGTAGGCCGCAACGGCAGTGTATAGCGTGTTGTTGATCATGCGTGATCACCGTTTGCACACAAGGCAGACCCAGCCGCGCTGTTCATAGCGTTCTGCCACCGTAAAGCCACAGCGGCCGAGTGCGGCCACCACCTCTGCTTCGCGCACGTCGATAATGCCCGACACCACATACACGCCGCCTTCCTTTAAGAAGGCCGGCACGGCAGGGGAAAGGGCAATGATCGCGTCGGCTACGATGTTGGCGGCCACCACTTCGTATTGCCCCGTCACCTTATCGGCCAAGTCGCCCTCCACGATCGCATAGCGAGGGGCGGTCATGCCGTTGAGCGCGCCGTTTTCTATGGCTGTTTTTACTGCCAGAGGGTCAATATCCACACCGAAAGCAGAGGAAGCACCGAACAACAGCGCTGCAATGGAGAGGATGCCGCTGCCGCATCCGATATCCAAAAAGCGGTCGCCTTCTTTGACCGTTTTTTCCAACGTTTCCAACACCAAGCGCGTGGTTTCGTGGCCGCCCGTGCCAAACGCCATGCCGGGGTCGATGTGCAAAACAGCGCGACCCTCTTTGTTCTCATCGGTCTCCCACGTGGGGAGGATCAGCAGTTTTTCGCCCACCGGCAGGGGCTTGAAGAATTGTTTCCAGTTGTTGGCCCAATCCGCTTCGCGCACCGTGCGTGTGGAAAGTGCATTGTCGATACCGGCGGCCGACAGCCGTTCTTGCAAGAAGGCAAGCGCTTCTGCCGGGTTGACTTCGGGCTCCAAATACACGTGGATCAGCGAACGGGTGCGGTCACGCGCGAGTAACTCTTCATCGATGAGGTCAATGTGCGCGATCTCGCGTGCACCTTCCTCCAGATCGCTGTAATCCTCAATATACAGGCCGTAGGGGACGGTCATATTGGCAATGTCGGCCGCGCGGTCGGTATCTGCCACCGGTACCGATATGGTCAGTTCGGTCCAGTTATCCATCATTGCGATACACTCCTTTTGAAATAAAGAGCTGTTGCGTGAACACAACAGCCCTATAGATTAAAATGCGATTTTTTCGTTCAGGTAGCGGACGAGATCGGCGATCGCCACGCGCTCTTGCTGCATGGTGTCGCGGTCACGCACGGTAACGCAGCCGTCGTTCTCGCTGTCGAAATCATAGGTGATGCAGAAAGGAGTGCCGATCTCATCCTCACGGCGATAGCGCTTACCGATCGAGCCGGCATCATCGAAATCCACCATGAAGTGTTTGGTCAGCATTTGATGCACTTCCAGCGCCTTTTCGCTGAGTTTCTTGGAAAGGGGCAGCACCGCGGCCTTAAAGGGCGCCAGTGCCGGATGGAGGTGCATCACCACACGGGTGTCGTTCTTTTCGGCATCCACCACTTCTTCGTCGTAGGCGTCGCACAGGAAGGCCAGCACCACGCGGTCGGCACCGAGCGACGGCTCGATGACGTAGGGCACGTAACGCTCGTTGGTTTCGGGATCGAAGTAATCGAGTTTCTGACCCGAATGCTCACTGTGCTGATTCAAGTCGTAATCGGTGCGGTCGGCAATACCCCACAACTCGCCCCAGCCGAACGGGAAGAGGAATTCGAAATCGGTGGTTGCCTTGGAATAGAATGCGAGCTCTTCGGGATCGTGATCACGCAGACGCAGATTTTCTTCGCGGATGCCGAGGTTGAGCAGCCAATCGCGGCAAAAATCCTTCCAGTAGCGGAACCACTCAAGGTCGGTGCCCGGCTTACAGAAGAACTCGAGTTCCATCTGCTCAAACTCACGGATACGGAAGATAAAGTTGCCGGGGGTGATCTCGTTACGGAAGCTCTTGCCCACCTGTGCCACGCCGAAGGGGATCTTGCGGCGCGTGGTGCGCTGAATGTTTGCAAAGTTCACGAAGATACCCTGCGCCGTTTCGGGGCGGAGATAGAGTTCACTCTTCGCATCTTCAGTGACACCCTGGAAGGTTTTGAACATTAGGTTGAACTGACGGATATCGGTGAAATTATGGCTGCCGCAATCCGGGCAGGCGATGTTGTTTTCGCGAATGTACGCCATCATCTGCTCGTTCGACCAACCGTCGGCGGCGGTGCCGGAGAAATCTTCAATCAATTTATCTGCACGGTGACGGGACTTGCAATCCTTGCAATCCATCAGCGGATCGGAAAAACCGCCCACGTGACCGGAGGCCACCCACACCTGCGGATTCATCAGAATGGCGCTATCCAGCCCGACGTTGGTGGGGCTTTCCTGCACGAACTTTTTGAGCCACGCTTTTTTGACGTTGTTTTTCAGTTCCACACCCAAGGGGCCATAGTCCCAAGAGTTTGCGAGACCGCCGTAAATGTCCGAGCCGGGGTACACAAAACCGCGGCCTTTGCACAGGGCGACGATCTTTTCCATGGTCTTTTCACTGTTTTGCATGCGGATACTTCCTTTACATAGTAATACAAAATTTATGATACTCAAAAAGGGAGAAAATGTCAAGTACTCTTGCAAAAATGCGAGGAGAATGGTAAAATGTGAAAAAAGACGAAGAGCGCGAGTGGTTTGACACGGTTTTCGGGATTTCTGTAACTAAAAGGTGGTGAGAACGTGCTGTACCGTACACAAAACGAGATTGCCGATTGTGAAAAAATACGCGTGTGCCGCAAGACGGAAGATGGCGTGTGCTCGGCGCATTGCCACGAGTTTGTGGAACTTTGTTACGTGTTGGCGGGCTGCGGCGTGCAACGGGTGGATGAGCGTGCGTATGAGGTGAAGCACGGCGACCTTTTATTCATTGATCCGGGACAGATACACGAGATCACGGCGAGTGAGCCGATGACCTACGTGGACGTTTTGCTTGAGCCGTCTTTTTTCAGTGAGAAACTGATGGATACCGAAAGCATCACCCACATTTTCCGTTACTGCGCGCTGCGCGAGTTTTCGGGCGAGGGGGAATGGCCGGCACAGTGCGTGCGGTTTCGCGGTGAAGAACGGGTGCGTGCCGACCGCTTGATGGACATGTTGCTCACCGAATACGGCGAGCAACGGGCGGATTATTTGCCGGCTTTGCGCGGCGGTGTGCAGATGCTGTTTGTGTGGATGGTGCGCAAGCTGGGGGAAAATACCCCCGAAACGGTGAATGAGGTGGTGCAGGAGGCGCTGGAGTACATTGATACGCATTTCACTGAAAAACTCACCCTGCGCGAATTGGCGGCACAGGGCTTTTACAGTGCCGATCACCTGAGCCGTTTGTTGAAACAAACGTGTGGCGAAAGTTTTTCGGAATATCTGAAACGCCGCCGTATCGACCGCGCTGTCCAGCTGCTGACTGCCGGCGGCTTGTCGGTGGCCGAAGTGATGGAACGCTGCGGATACAACGACGCCAAACTGTTTTACCGCCATTTCAAGGAGTTGCACGGTGTTTCTCCGGGGAAGTTCACGGAATAACCTAAACGAAAAACGGAAAAGGGGCTTGTTTGCAAGCTCCTTTTTTTATATAATGATTACAAAGGGAGGTATGTATTATGATGAAAATTAACCGCGCGGAACTGCGCGACAAAATTTATGCCTGCTGGATGGGCAAAAATCTGGGCGGCACGCTCGGCACTCCGTTTGAGAACACCCGCAGCGTGATTGAAGTGGACGGCATGACCACACCGCCCGGCAAACCCTTGCCGAACGATGATCTCGATCTGCAGCTCGTGTGGCTGCTCGCCATGGCCGATGTGGGCCCGAAGAATATCAATGCGGCGCTGCTTGGTGAATATTGGCTCGAATATATCACACCCTTCTGGGCGGAATACGGCCGCTGCAAGGCCAACATGCGTGATGGCTTGATGCCGCCCGTGTCGGGCCAATATCGCAACGAGGAGTGGTGCAACTCCAATGGCGCGTGGATCCGCACCGAAATCTGGGCAACGCTGTGTCCCGGCGATATTCCGCAGGCGGTGAAGTTTGCCACCGAAGACTCCGGCGTGGATCATGGCCGCGGTGAAGGTATGTACGCCGCGCGTTTTGTGGCGGCGATGGAGTCGGCCGCTTTCTTCGAGAGCGATCTGCGCACCCTTATCAACATCGGCTTGCGCCATATCCCCGACAGCTGCCGTATGCACCGCTTTGTGAACACCGTGACTGAATGCTTCGACAACGGCAAAACCTGGCTCGAGACCCGCAACCTTATCACCGACATGGCACTGGAAGACCCTGCTCTCGGTTGGTTCCAGGCACCGGCCAACGTCAGCTACGCGCTGATCGGCCTCTTGTGGGGCAAGGGCGACTTTAAGGAATCCTTGCTGATCGCGGTGCGCTGTGGCGACGATACCGACTGCTCGGCGGCCACGGCCGGCTCGCTGCTTGGTATTATGCACGGCACGAAGATTCTGCCCGAGGATTGGTGCCGTCACATTGGCGACGAGATCATCACCTGCTCGCTCGCAACGGCGGTGCTCAAAACCTATAACGAAGTGAATCCGCGTGAACACTTTATGGTACCCTACACCTGCACCGACCTGACCGACCGCGTGATGGAGCTTGTCCCTGTGACACTGTATGGTCGTCAGGTGCAGGTCGTGGATGGCGAATCCGAACGCGACGAGGCGACCTGGAACTGGCTGCGTGAGGGCTGGGGTACGGCCGAACTCGCGCCCGACAGTTATGAGTTTTCTGCCGAGTCTATTTTGGCGAAGTACACCGTCCGTTACGTGGAAACTCCCGAAATCGCGCCGCTGGAAGAACGTCACATCAAACTGCGTGTGCACCACAAGTTCCTCGGCCAGAAGGGCATAAAGTTTAAGTGGATCCTGCCCGAAGGCTGGACGGTCAAGGGCAAGCAGAGCGCTATGCTTGAAGCAGTGCACTGGTGGGACGTGAACACCGATTTCACCCTCACCGCCGGTGAAACGGTGGAGGCGAAGAACGTGGCGATTTTGCAGATCACCTTTGAAGGTCACCACGATATGGCACTGATTCCCGTGCAGTTTATGGGTTAAATCGCAAACGAAACCGCCTTTCCCGGAGGGGAAAGGCGGTTTTTTGCTTTTCTTAAAAAAAGGTTGCAATTTTTTTGAAATGCGTATATAATATGTGTATATCGCGTGCTTTGGGGCATACGGATAGATCGGTCCTGTGCGATGGACCGCTGTGAACCATGTCAGGCGGGGAACCGAGCAGCATTAAGCGGTTGGCTCCGTGCGCCGCAGGTAACCGGTTTGTCCGTATGCCCAAGAGCACGCATTTTTTGAAAGGAGTGAACAGCATGTATCAAGTGTTGTATCGTAAATGGCGCCCGAAGACCTTTGGGGACGTTTACGGTCAGCCCACGGTGACGGCGGCGCTGCAAAACGAACTGCGCACCAATCGCCTGGCACACGCCTATCTGTTCACGGGGTCGCGCGGCACGGGCAAAACCACTTGCGCCAAAATTTTGGCCAAGGCGGTCAATTGCCTGGATCTGCACAATGGCGATCCTTGCGGCGAATGCGATATCTGCCGCGGTATTGATGACGGCTCGATTTTGGACGTGGTGGAAATTGACGCCGCCTCCAACAACGGTGTCGATAATATTCGCGATCTGCAAGAGGAGGCCGGGTTTACCCCCGTCTCGGCAAAATATCGCGTGTATATTATCGACGAAGTACACATGCTGTCGGCCGGTGCGTTCAACGCGTTGCTCAAGACGTTGGAAGAGCCGCCCGAGCACGTGATCTTTATTTTGGCCACGACCGAGGTGCACAAGTTGCCGGCCACCATTCTTTCGCGTTGCCAGCGGTTCGATTTCGGCCGTATTCCTGCCGAAGATATTGCTGCGCGATTGCTGGACGTGGCGCAGAAAGAAGCCATCGCTATGACACAAGACGCCGCCATGCTGTTGGCACGCTTGGCAGACGGTGCGCTGCGTGATGCGCTCTCGCTGATGGACCAGTGCCTCTCCCGTTCGGAAGAGATCACCGCCGAGGTGGTGTCGAGTGCGGTGGGGCTTGCCGGGCGCGACTATTTGTATGAACTGTCGGCGGCGGTGCGCGCAGCGGATGCTGCAACGGCACTCACAGTGCTGGACCGTTTGTATGCTGCTTCGTGCGATATGGAACGGTTGTGTGTGGAAATGATTGATTTCTATCGCAACTTGATGATTTTGAAGAGCGTGAAGAATGCCGAATCATTGGTGATCGCTGCGGCTTCGGAATTGGCGCACATGCGTGAAGAGGCGGCGCAATATGAGCTGCCGGCCGTGCTGCACTGTATGGATGCACTGCAAAGCACGCTTGAGCATTTGCGCGGCGGTGCTTCGCGCCGTGTGGAGATGGAGATGGCGTTAATGCGCCTTGCCACCCCCACGTTGGACACCGACATTTCGGCGCTGATTCGCCGCGTGAAGGCGTTGGAAGATGCCTTGCGCAGTGGCGTAGCGGCAGCACCTGCGGCGACACCGGCGCCCACACCCGTTCCGGTGGCACCCACGCCTGTGAGCGAAGCGGTGCCGCCCGTAACCCCTTCTGCGGCGGAGCCCGTGGCGGCAGAGGAGACGGTTGAGGAAGAGCCGTTTGCCCGTTGGAGTGAAGTGATGGATGATCTGCGCCAGAACTGCATGCCGCTGTATGGCGTGCTGCTTGGTTCGGCAGCGGTGGTGAAGGGCGATAAAATGATCATCTGCACCGATAATGAACTGTTCCGTGGGCTGGTCACACAGGAAGAACACAAGCAAAAATTGCAAGCGGCGGTGCGTCATGTCACGGGGCGGCAATATCGCTTCGGTTTGCGCCGCACGGCACCGGCCGTGCAGGAAACGGCCGATCCGCTTACCGCGTTTTTGCGTGAGAGCCGGGAACGCGGCGTGCCCGTAACAGAAGAATAACCAAATGTATTTTTACACGAAATGAGGAAATCAACATGAAAGCAAGATTACCGCAAGGCATGGGTGGCCCGTCGAACATGCAAAGCATGATCAAACAGGCGCAGAAGATGCAAGAGGATATGGCGCGCGTGCAGGAAGAACTCGCGGCAACCACCTATTCCGCCACGGTGGGTGGCGGCATGGTGACTGCCACGGTGGATGGCTCGCACGAGGTGAAGGAGCTGGTCATTCAGCCCGACGCTGTGGATCCTGATGACGTGGAGATGCTGACCGATCTGGTGATGGCTGCCGTCAATGAGGCGATTCGCAAGGCGGCTGCCGATTCCGAACAGAAGATGGGTGCCGTTACCGGCGGCATGAGTCTGCCCGGTTTGTTTTAATCGGCGGTTACTGTAATGGAGTGTGATGTTTCGTGGCGTATACCGTTGCTCCGCTTGAACGGCTGATCGAGCAGCTGGAGCGTCTGCCGGGCATTGGGCATAAAAGCGCCTGCCGTTTGGCATTCTATCTTTTAAATACCGACAAAGCCACGGCGGCAGAGTTTATCGGTGCCATTACCGATGCGCGTGAGCACATTCACGAATGTGCGGTGTGCTGTAATTTGACCGATGGGGATACCTGCCCCGTTTGCCGCGCCGAAAACCGCGACCGTTCCACCATTTGTGTGGTGGAGGATGCACGCGACGTGATGGCGCTCGAGCGTGCACGCGACTACAACGGTTTGTATCACGTGCTGCACGGCACGATCTCTCCGATGGATGGTGTTGGGCCGGAGGCCATTCGCATTAAAGAGTTACTGCCCCGTGTGGCAGATGAGCAGGTGAAAGAGGTTATCATGGCCACCAACCCCACCGTAGAGGGGGAGGCCACCGCTTTGTATATCGCCAAGTTGCTCAAACCTTTTGGGGTGCGTGTTACCCGTTTGGCATACGGCATTCCTGTCGGCGGCGATTTGGAATATGCCGATGAAGTCACCTTGCGCCATTCGCTGGAAGGACGAAGTGAACTGTAATGGAGAAAAAAGAAACCAAAACCATTGCCACCAACAAAAAAGCTTACCACGAGTATTTTGTGGAAGAGCAGTTGGAAGCAGGGATCGAACTGTGCGGCACCGAGGTGAAATCCTTGCGCCGCAACGGGGCGAATTTGAAAGACGCTTGGTGCACGGTGGATGACGGCGAAATGTTTGTGAAAGGTATGCACATCTCGCCGTATGAGCAGGGCAACATTTTCAACCGCGAGCCCACGCGTCCTCGCCGATTGCTGTTACACAAACGTGAGATCATGCGTCTGTTCGGTCTCACGAAGCAACAAGGGTATACCCTCATTCCGCTGTCGCTGTATTTTAAAGGCTCACGCGTGAAGGTGCAAGTGGGGCTCTGCCGCGGCAAAAAGTTGTATGACAAGCGCGATGACGCCGCGCGTCGCGATATGAAGCGAGAGGCAGAACGCGCTTTGAAAGAGCATAATGCGAAGTAAAAAAACTCCCCCAAGAGGCACCCTCCGTAAGGAAGGTGCCTCAGTTTTATTCGCCTTGCGGCGAGTTGTATTGCTTTGCAGTTATATTTGGACTTGCGTCCAAGTGATATTGCCTTTCGGCAGTTTAGAGGCGAATAAAATATCACTAAAACCGCAAGGGTTTAATATCACTTTGCCGATAGGCAAAATAACACTGTGAGACCTGTCTCACAATATCACTTATCATTCTTATCTTTGAGATAGGTTAAAAATATGCACCTTTTGAAAGTACGTAACCCACTATGACACTTTCAAACCGAAAGTGTCAATTTTTATATTAAAAGAAAACTGGGAGAACGCTTCCTTACGAAGTGTCCCTCAAGGGGAGTTTTTTGCTTTTTGCTGCGTAACCTTTGGAAGTTTTTTCTTACTATAAGGGTGAAAAGGGAGGCGGTGAGCAGTGAAGAAAGTGTTGGCAATCTGTGTGTGTGTGGTTTGGCTGGCGTTTGGTGGATGTGACGACGAAACCTTTATATCGTGCGGTACGCGCGTCACCTTGGCCGAAGCACCGCCGGCTGCAGCGGAATTTATCACGGCTTTGTGTGAACAGGATGTGCAAGAGTTGCGACGATTTACACAGTGCGAAGAAGCGGCAACGCGACTGGCTACGGTGAAGGTGACTGAATATGCTTTGGAGGCTGCTACCGCTACCCGGCCGTTTACCGTGTTGCTGAAGGTGGCGAAAAGCGACCTGCCCACCATTCCTGTCGGATGCAGTGAGTGGGGGCTGTACACAGGGGTGTCGGAATTTTCCACCATTCGATGGGGTGCTGCCGATGAGATGGCAGCGTGGATCGACGGTGTAATGGTGCAGGAGGATGCGGTGGCATTCGCCTATGTGATGGCGACGTCGCTTTCGCTGTTCGATACCGTGGCCGATACGGCTGTGCTTTTGCCGGCTTGGGTGGTTGCACAAAGCGAGAATTTGGTGTTGGCGCACGGCCAGTTGGCAAGGCGGCGCGGTGACGAGATGGTGAGCGAATTTTCCGAAGCGGAGATGACGGCGCTGTGCGCCGAAATGCTTGGTGTGTCAGTGACCGATTTTTCCGCGGCACCCACCTATGCCAACGGCAAGGTGGTGCTGTGGGGGCGCGGTAGTGCGTGGTACAGTTGTGCATTGCAAGAATATACACAAGAGGGGGATACCCACACCGTGACCCTTCGCTTTTATGCGGATGCAACGGCGCTTTGCGAAGCGGTGACCGCGCGATATACGCTGAAAGAAACGGCGGGCGGTTTTCGCCTGGTCGCAGTGGAAACGATCAGCCGAACGGATATGGTGCCACTCGTTTTGTATATGTAAGGATGCCGATGGAAAAGGGAGGCGATGAGTATGGAAGAAAAGCGATTGATTGAAATGTTTTGGTCGCGAGAGGAAGAGGTGTTGTTGCTCGTGCGAGAAAAATACAGTAATCTCTGCCGTTCAATCGCCTATCGCTTGCTTGGTAACACCGAGGATGCGGAGGAGTGCGAAAATGATGCTTATTTGGCACTTTGGAACGCGATTCCGCCGGCACGTCCGCAATCGCTTGCTGCGTTTCTTGGACGCATTGTTCGTAATATCGCGCTGAACCGGTTTGATCGTCGTGCGGCTCAAAAACGCGGTGGCGAGATGGCGGTGCTGTTGTCTGAGTTGGGGGAGGTCGCCGCGGTCGGTACGGTGGAGGAAAGGTTTGACAGCATGCGTGTCACATCGCTCATTGCCGCCTTTCTGCGCGAGGAAACAGAAGAAAATCGCTGGTTGTTCGTGCGGCGATATTGGCATGGCGATTCCTTCTCAAAGTTGGCTGGTGTGTGCGGACACAACGAAAATGCGCTAAAGGTGCGGCTGTTTCGCCAGCGAGAACGGTTGCGCACATATCTTCAAAAGGAAGGGATGATGGTATGACGGCGAAGCAGTTGTTTTTGGCAATCGGTGATCTGGATAGCGAACTTGTGTGGGTGCAATGCCCGAAAAAGAAGCGTTGGGCCTTCTATGGCTGGATGTTGGCAGCGGCCGCGGCAGTGGTCGTTGGTGTGATAGGTTACGCAGGCTGGGTGAAGTGGCAACAACAGCCGCCTGCGATGGATTTTGTTCAAACGACAACCACGACAACGGTGTGGGGTACAGGTGGGGATGAAAATGCCTGCACGGTACACTCGTTTGAGTACCACAATATCGACGGATATTTGTTGGATCTGGTCTCCAATGAAGAGATGAAGGAGTTTACCGAAAAGTATCGCGGCGAAGATATGACGGTGATCGCGTTCGTGCGATACTTTGGTATTACCCGTGAACAGTTTATCACCGCAATGCGGTGGGAAGACAAATTGGACATGACCGCTTTGCGGCATCATCCCAACGCACCGTATACCTACAGACAGTTTGTGGATGCGATCTACGGTGACGATGCGGAACTAACAGCGTGGGTGTTCGATGCGGATACGCTGCAATATCCCAAAAGGGAGGACGAGTATTTGTTCGACGGCGTGTGTGAAGTGCACCAGCCGGAATATCACCGTGTGAACGGCGTGTTGATCGAATACGTCGGTGAGGAGAAGTGGAACGCCTATCTTGCGGTGTATAAGGACAAGGGGGAAGAGGCAAACATTCTCACGTTTGTGGAGTTTTGCGGTCTTACCCGTGAGCAGTATATTGAAGCGATGGGATGGGAGAAAGCGTTGGATCACACGGCGCCGTTGCACGCCACGTGGGAGGAATATACCTGCGGTGAATTTGTGGACGCCATTTTCGGTGACGACCCTGCCCATAGCAAACGCATTTTTGCCTACTCGGTATTTCCGCTGTTTACGAGTTCTTCGACAACCTCTACCGTATCGGGGATGATCACGTATACGGGGCCGTCCACGACCACAACGGTATATACGGGTCCTGCGACGACCACACGCGCGACTACCACGATGCACGCGGCGGTTAATTGACGATCCTTTGCCCGTCTTGCCCTGCGGCAAGGCGGGCGTTTTGTGTGCGCAGATGCTTGACAATATTAAGAAAATCATCCTATTATATAGGTGACCGAACGAACTTTTTCTTGACTTATAGGGTGAAGGGGGGCGGAAGCGATGGAGGACAAACGCATCGTGGCGCTGTTTTGGGCGCGCGACGAGCGGGCGCTCGACGTGGTGCGTGGGCAGTACGGCAAGCTTTGCCGCTCGATAGCGTACAATCTGCTGGGGGACGAGCAGGATACCGAAGAGTGTGAAAACGACGTGTATCTTGCGGCGTGGAACGGTATTCCGCCCGCGCGTCCCACCTCGCTTGCGGCGTGGCTCGGGCGGGTGACCCGCAATTTGGCGGTCAACCGTTTCCATGCCAAGAACGCGCAAAAACGAAGCGGTGAGCTTGTAGAGCTGTTGCCCGAGCTGTGCGACGTGGTGGGAGATACGGTGGAAGACGCCTTCGACCGCACACAGGTTCTCGCACTCGTTACCGCCTTTTTGCAGGAAGAGATGCCGGAACGACGGTGGCTGTTTCTGCGACGGTATTGGTACGGCGATTCGATTGCCACGATTGCCGCAGCCAGCGGTTGCGGCGAAAGCACGGTGAAGATGCGTCTTGCCCGTCAGCGCGAACGTTTGCGCGCCTATTTGCAAGGGGAAGGAGTATCGTTATGAACGGCGAACAGTTTTTTCAGTTGTTAGGCGAATTGGATGAGGCTTTGGTCACGGCCGCGGCAAAGCCGCCCGTGCAACGACAGCCCGTTCGCATCTGGTTGCTCATCGCCGCCGCGGCGGTGGTGATCGGCATAATCGGTTATGCGGCTCTGCTGCGTGCGTGGCAATCGCCGCCTGCCGTTGAACCGCCTGTCGCTGGCACGACGGTCACAACGAGCGAAATATCGATCGAAGCGGTCAGCACGACCACTGCGGCAGACGAAGGCGCCCACCAAACGGTTGCCACCACCGAAAAAATGCCGACGGCGGTTACCACCACCATAAAGCTGATCGCCTCGGCGACTGCGCCCGTTACCGATACGACGTCGAGCAGCTTTACAACGCACATGTCAACCGACGTTTCGGTAAAGAAGACTACTGCAAGACGATCCACCACAACCACGATCGGCACTTCGTTCGTCACAAGCGTTGCTAAAACAACATCGACAACGGTAGGCGACCGCACAACACCCTCTCCCACACAGCAGCCAACCGGCCCCGATACGGTTATCATCCCGTCCACAACGATTGCCAGCTCCTCTGCTTATCACGGCACTACCACCACCGTTGCGGTGACACAAGGCACCATGCCGAACGGGTTGCCCGTGCTCAACAGCGACTATGAAGTGGAGACCGACCGCGTAAATGGGTATGTCGAATTCGTGTTCGGCTATTCGTTCGAAGAATTGCAGGTGCAAAGTATCGCGACCGCCCCGTCGGTACTGCCGGTATACGTTGTGACCGAAGAAAGTTATCAAGAAACCTCCCTGCCGGTAATTGTTCAAAACTATGCCGCACTGGTAGGAGACACCCTGAACCGTCTGGATATGGACGGCCATATGGTTGGTGACACGGCAGACGGCCCGCTGGTGGCGAACAGTGGCACAAGCGCCTATGCAGTGGGAGAACGTTTCCGCTACCATTTAAACCGCGGCGAGGGCAATTATCTCATGCTGGCGCTGCTCGAGCCGATCGAGCTCGGCACACCTGATCAATGGCTGTCGCAGGCAATGGCCTATTGTCCCGCCTTGTTCCAAGATATGAAAGTCCCCACACTGCATCGTTGGAACGGCAGTCGCTGGTGGAATCAAGAGCACTCCGACACACCTGCCACGGTGCAGGAGCAGGTGAGCTTTTACGCGCGCATTTACGATGCGGCAGAGGACTCCGATGGCACGGCACGTTGGCTGAACGGTGTGTCGCTGAAAATCGAGGACGGCAAGCTCACCGCATACTGTGTGATGTTCGAAGAGAACTATCAAAAGCTCGGCGACTATCCCATCCTATCGGTGGCCGAGGCGACCGCCCTTGCACGGGAGCAGTGCGAGACCTTAAAGAACTATCCGTATTATTCGATCATCAGCGAGGATTACGAAATTCTCAGCACCGAACTCGTGTATATGCCGCACAGCGCGAGCGAGTTGCGTGTGCCGCTCTACCGCTTTTTGGTAACAACAGACGGCGCCGACTATTTGTCGCAGCTTCGTGCCGAAACCGGCATGACAATGTATTATGCTGTGTATGTTACCGCTGTTCCGCCGTCCTACTGGACATCTGAAAGCCGCGATCGGTTCATTACACAGCAATAGACCCCCTCCAAACGAAACGCCCTCTCACCTTGAGAGGGCGTTTCGTTTATGGCTACGTGGATTCACTACACCCTAAGCCTCCCCTGTGTAAGGGGAGGTGGATTTTTGCCACTGGCAAAAAGACGGAGGGGTTGCGAGCGTACAGTCGAAACGTGGAGAGGGAGCGTTCATTCTCCCGATCTTGCGTTGACACTATATAATGTTATCTATTATAATATATGTGACCGATACCGATTTTTTTCTACTTATAGGGTGAAAGGGGTGAGCGTGATGGATGACAAACGGATCATTGCCATGTTCTGGGAGCGTGATGAATACGCACTCACGGCGGTGCGAGAAAAATACGGCAAACTCTGCCGCCACATCGCGTACAATTTGCTCGGTAATACCGAGGACACGGAGGAGTGCGAAAACGATGCGTATCTTGCCGTGTGGAATGCGATTCCGCCGGCGCGGCCGCAGTCGCTTCGCGCTTACCTCGGTCGCATCGTGCGCAACATTGCAATGGATCGCTTTGATCGCCGCACGGCAAAGAAGCGTGGCGGAGAGATGTCCGAATTGCTGCCCGAGTTGTGTGAGGTGGTGGGCGGCACGGTGGAGGAGGCATTCGACAGCGTCCACACGGCCGAGTTGATCACTGTGTTTTTGCACGAAGAGGAGGAAGAGTACCGTCGACTGTTTTTGCGACGGTACTGGTACGGCGATTCGTTGGCTGCGCTCGCTCGCGGCCTTGGTTGCGGCGAAAGCGCGGTGAAAATGCGACTGGCCCGTCAACGTGAGCGCTTGCGCCGGTTTTTAGAAGAAAGGGGCGTATCGGTATGACAGAACGGCAATTATTTTTGGCAATCGGCGAGGTAGATGCGACGATGGTCGCGGCAGCCGTGCCATTTGAGCAGCGACGGCCGTTTTACGGCTGGCTGCTCGCGGCGGCAGCAGCGGTGGTTGTGGGCGTGATCGGTTACGCCGCCCTTGCGGATGCGTGGAGGAATACGCCGCCCGTGCAGCCGCCACCTCCCGCCACAGTGGCAACCACGACCGAAACGGTTACCGACACTACGACGACAACCGGCAGTACGCCCGTCACACCCCCAACGGCGCCGAACGGATTGCCTTTGCTTACAAGCGACGGGCGTTTGGATGCAGAGGCCGAAGGGGGCGGCACGGTGCCGTATATCACCGCCTTTTCTTTTGCGGAACTGCAGATAGAAAGCGTTACACAGGCGCCGGCGACGCTGCCGGTGTATACCGTGGATTTTGGAAAGTTTGATGAAGCGGCAGAATTGAAAGCAATTGTCGAGCATTATGTCGGGCTGACGGAGGATACGCTTGTTGAGCCGATAACCATTTCGGAGTACGGTGGCTCGGCGAGTGCGGAAGGCAAGAGGTTTCGGTTCAGCATTTCGCCGCCGTTTGGCGATCTGGGAACACACAATTCCGTCGGGCTGTGGTTACAGCAACCGTTCCCGATGGGAACAACAGACGAATGGCTTTCGCAAGTGATGGCGCATTGTCCACAGCTGTTTGCACACATGAGTGAGCCTGCGTTGATGCTGGTCAATGGTGTTCGCGACTTGAGGTTGCCGGAGGGCGAGGCCTGGCGCGCGGATGATGAGGTGAGTTTTCGCGCTTATGTATACGATGCGGCGATCAACGATGAAGCGGCAAAATGGCTGAACAGTGTATCGTTCTATGTGTTTGAGGGGAATCTGATGTCCTATACCGTGTATCTCGTTGAACATTACGATGCGGTCGGTGACTATCCTATTTTGTCGGTGGAAGAGGCGAAAGCCGCTGTGCGGCAAATGTATGAGCAGACATCGAACGAGTGGATCAATGCCGATTTCGAAATATTGAGCGTAGAGCTGGAGTATATCCCCGCCAGCATGAGTTGCCTGCGCGTGCCGTTTTATCGTTTTTTGCTGGCGGCAGATGATACGGAGCAGGGGCGGAAGATATATAAAGAAACAGGTATGACGATGTTTTACGAAAAATATATTTGTGCCGTACCCGAAAATTATTGGGCTCCCGAAACGGATGATCTGTTGGTTACGCAACGGTAAAATGGATAGCAAAACGCCCCTTTCCTTCCCAACAGAGGAAAAGGGGCGCTTTTGTTGGTAAAAGTTGCACAATCAGCGTGCCATTGTTTCGGTGTTTTCTGACAAAAATAGACTTTCGAAAAAAATCCAAAAAAAATTTAAAAAAAGTGTTGACAAATGCGGTTGGTTTTGCTATTATAGTCGAGCACCCCACGGAACAGGGTTCCGCAGGGAGGCAAAGGACCTTGAAAATTAAACAACGTAAAGACGAAAGTAGAACAAAACACTACCCGTTAATTCGCAGGAGCATGACTCCTGCAAAGTAACCGGAAAAACGGTTCAAGTCGGTGAAAGACCGACAAACACGCGCAAGCGTACAAATGAGCTTACAAAGCTCTAAGAATTGATTTGAAGCGGAAACGCTTTAGATACCATTTTTAGAGAGTTTGATCCTGGCTCAGGACGAACGCTGGCGGCATGCCTAACACATGCAAGTCGAACGGAGATAGACGCTGATGACGCTTCGGTTGATTCTTGTCTATCTTAGTGGCGGACGGGCGAGTAACGCGTGAGCAACCTGCCCTTCAGTGGGGGACAACAGTTGGAAACGACTGCTAATACCGCATAATGTCACGAGGCCGCATGACCTTGTGACCAAAGGATTTATTCGCTGAAGGATGGGCTCGCGTCCGATTAGGTAGTTGGTGAGGTAACGGCTCACCAAGCCGACGATCGGTAGCCGAACTGAGAGGTTGATCGGCCGCATTGGGACTGAGACACGGCCCAGACTCCTACGGGAGGCAGCAGTGGGGGATATTGCACAATGGGGGAAACCCTGATGCAGCAA
>JAZODN010000146.1:0-6623 GCA_045597045.1 Acutalibacteraceae bacterium | reverse complement strand
TTGAACCTCGGCTTTGCGTTTGGCACGGCGGCTATCGCCATGTGTGCAGGCGCAAAGCCTACTGAAAAGGCTTCGCCTTTTCGAGCTTCTGCGTGTCGCAGCGATTCGGAAAAAGAAAAGACACCGACTCTAAAGGTCAGTGTCTTTTCTTGGTCGGGATGACAGGACTTGAACCTGCGGCCTCTTCGTCCCGAACGAAGCGCGCTACCAAACTGCGCTACATCCCGAAATGCTGTCTGATTTGTTACAGCCATAGTATAATACCGCATTTTGTTCGCTTTGTCAATCTTTTTTTGAAAAAAACTTTAAAGAGTTTTGCGCACATAATTTTGGGCGAGGTGTCATATTCTGTATTAAAAACCAAAGGTAGGGGGAACTGTGCGTGTTTGTGCTATCGGTGAAAATGTCGAGACGTCGTTTGGCGGCGCTGCTGCTTTGCGCAGGTGTATTGGTGTTGATTTTGGCGGCGGCGCTGTTGTGGCCGTCGGGAGAGGCGGCCGTATCTGCTGCTGCGGTGGATACGGCGGCGCGGGTTGCGTTTTTGAATGCACTCGGTTACGAGGTAGACCCGGCCTATTGTGAAGTGTGTGAGGTGCACATTCCCGATGAATTCGACGATGTGTTTGCGGAATATAACGCCATGCAGGCGGCGGCCGATATGGATCTCACGCCGTATCAAGGCAAACGGGTGAAGTGTTGGAGTTACCGTTTGCTAAACACGGGTAACGCCGAGGAGACGATCGCTCATTTGTACGTGTATCGTGATGAGATTGTGGGTGGGGACATCACCGAAACGGTGGTGGACGGAAACATGACGGCGCTGGTTCCGCGCGAGTAGTTGCAATTTTAGCGGATGTATGCTATACTGTGCCAAATAAGGTGACACGAGGAATCCGCACCAGCCTCAAAATCTACTCGCTTTGAGGTCGAAGATTTTAAGAAGTGCGGATTTCTCGGTCGACCAAGGCAAAAACGGGGCCAATACACCTGTATTGGCGAGTATTTTAACGAAAGGTGACACGAGGAATCCGCCGTCTTAAAACGGGTTCGGATTATTCGCGTCACCTTAAGGTGGTGAGGATATGGAACGGTTGGATAAAGCCGTGGCACAGTTGGCGGATATGCCGCGTAAGCAAGCGGTGCATTTCATTCGCGCCGGCCGTGTAACGGTGGATGGTGAGGTGTGGCGTGCTCCCGAAGCAAAATTGGTGCCGTCCGATCATGTTCTCACTGTGGCAGGCCACGTGATTGATACACGTACACATCGTTATTATATGTTGAACAAGCCGCAAGGAGTGCTGTGCGTTTCGCGCGACCCTAAGGTACCCACCGTGGTGGATCTGGTGCCGCCCGCGTTTCGGCGGCGCGGCCTGTTCCCGGCAGGTCGGTTGGATAAAGACACGGTCGGGCTGGTGATCCTCACCGACGACGGAGACTATGCCCACCGCTTGCTTTCGCCGAAAAAGGCGGTGTTCAAACGCTATCTGGCCGTGGTGCAAGGGGAGATGCCTCCTGCAGCCGCCGAGGTGTTTGCACAGGGTGTTCAGTTGGAGGACGGAACCCATTGTTTGCCTGCCAAATTGAAGGTTTTGCCGAAAGAACGCTTTTTACGGTTGGCACAACCCACGGGGGAGGAAGAGGGCGATGTTTCGACCGCTTTCCTTAAATTTTTAAAAAAATATACAATAGCTGACAACGCCGATTTCAGCTGCGTGGAAATCGCGATTCAAGAGGGGCGATACCACCAGATAAAGCGTATGTGCGAGTCGGTCGGACACAAGGTGTTGTGGTTGAAGCGCATTTCGGTGGGCGGTCTTATGCTCGACTCGACGTTGGCCGAAGGGGAGTGCCGCGAGCTGAATGTGGAAGAAACGGCGGCGGCGCTGCAATCCGTGGAAGAGTTTTGTGCAAGTTGACATTATCAAAAATTCATAAAGCGAAGGCTGTAAGTTTGTTTATTTAGTGTATGGCTATTTTTGAAAAATGTGTTATAATATACCTATGCAGTTATGTAAACCGCGGTGCGGTTTGTGTAAGGAAAAATGGGAGGTTATTTTAAAATGGCAGGTTTGTCGCTGAAAGGCATTTACAAAAAGTATGCCGCTGGTGTTGTCGCGGTTTCGGATTTTAATCTCGAAATCAAAGACAAAGAGTTTATCATCTTGGTTGGCCCTTCGGGCTGCGGTAAGTCCACCACCCTGCGTATGATCGCCGGTTTGGAAGAGATTACCGAAGGTGAACTGTACATCGGCGATCGTTTGGTGAACGATATCGCGCCGAAGGATCGCGATATTGCGATGGTGTTCCAGAACTACGCATTGTATCCCCACATGACGGTGTTTGATAACATGGCGTTCGGTTTGAAGCTGCGCAAGACTCCGAAGGATGAGATCAAGCGCCGCGTGGAAGAGGCTGCTCGCGTGGTGGATAACGCGCATCTGCTCGACCGTAAGCCGAAGGCTCTGTCGGGTGGTCAGCGTCAGCGTGTGGCACTCGGTCGTGCAATCGTCCGTGAGCCCCAGGTCTTCTTGCTTGACGAGCCGCTGTCCAACTTGGATGCGAAACTCCGTGCACAGATGCGTACCGAGCTGTCCAAGCTGCATGCGAAACTGGGTACTACCTTTATTTACGTTACCCACGACCAGACCGAAGCTATGACCATGGGCGATCGCATCGTGGTTATGAAGGACGGTTTCATTCAGCAGGTCGATGCACCGCAGGTGTTGTATACCAAGCCCTGCAACATGTTCGTGGCAGGCTTCTTGGGCTCGCCCCAGATGAACTTCATCGATTCCAAGCTGGTGAAGCAGGATGGCAAGTTCATGGTCGAGTTCGGCACCGAAGATACCAAGACTACCCGTGGCACCAAGTACTACATTCCGCTGCCCGATTCCAAGAATGAAGGCGGCAAGCTGGATGAGTATGTCGGCAAGGAAATCGTGATGGGTATCCGTCCTGAGGATGTTCACAACGAGCCCCGTTTGCTCGAAGAGTATGCCGATTGTAAGGTGAACGCCAACGTGGAAGTTACCGAGCTGATGGGTGCGGAAACCTTCCTGTACCTGGATGTGGAAGGCTTCAAGTTCACCGCGCGCGTGGAGCCCACCTCCACGGCTCGCCCGGGCGATACCATTGAGATTGCGCTCGAAAACAACAAGATCCACCTCTTCGACAAAGAGACCGAGCGCACCATCTGCAACTAATAAGCAATTTGAAAATCCGTCGTGCATTGCACGGCGGATTTTTTTGCTTAATGCGATGGCTGGCGGTTGATTTTTTCGATAAAATGCGATACAATACGAATATGAACAAAAAGGGGGGGAGACAATGGAAGGACGGCACGTGCGTGAACCGGAAAAGAAGCCGCACCGCGTTTGGTGGGTATGGCTGTTGGTGGCGGCCCTAACGCCGGCGTTGCTTGCTGCGGCCTTTTGGGGCTTGCGGCATCTGCCCATCTCCCCCGTTGTCACAACCCCGGCGGTGGCCACCACGGTCACGACCGCACAAACCACGACGGCCGCAACCACGGTGACCACAACCACGGTGACCACAACCGCCACCGTTCCGTCGGCGCCTTCCACGCCGCCCGAGGCAGAGCCGCCTGTGCGCGAGTTCGCTCGCCCGGAGGAGATGCGCGGCGCCTGGCTGACCGAAGGGGTGGACTATAACATAAACGGCACTGCAGATGAGGCGACGGTGCGTGCCGAGTTGGATGCCGCGCTGGCTGCGCTGAAGGAATGGTCCTGGAACACGGTGATCGTGACGTTGCCCGACGACTTTGTGCCGCCGGGACAATTCGATGCGCCGGCATACGTCTTGGAAAAGGCGCGTGAACAGGGGCTGTTTGTGTATATGACCGTTAACTGCGGTGTGTACGACGGTTCGCTGTTTCCGCCGCATTTGCCCGAACGGGAAAGGCTGTGCAGTTACGTGACGGCGGTTGCCAATCAATATGCTGCCGATGGGTTTTTGCTTGCCGAATACGCCTTCCGTTACGGCACCAAGCCGAACCACGTGGGCGAGAGTATTCAAACCATGTTGCGCGGTGCGGTCGATGCGATCCACGCCGTGAACCGAAACGCCTATGTCGGTTTGCTGACCGACGCGGTGTGGGCACATTCTTCGGTAGTGGCTGCCGGTTCGGATACCGCAAACATATATGAAGAGTTGACCGATGGCGGCGCAGATGTGCGTCGGTTGATTTTGGAAAACGCTGTCGATTTTGTGATGGTCAAAAACTTCCGTGTCACGGGCGAATATTCCGCCGCGTTCGGCACGGTGCTGAACTGGTGGAACGCTGTGTGCAGCGAAGCGGAAGTGCCGCTGTATATGGCACATGCCGCCACCAATGCGGCTGCGGGTGAGCGTCGCTGGAGCGTGCGTGACCAATTGGCGCGGCAGGTGCTTGCGTGTCAAAAGGCTTCGGCATGGCAAGGCAGCACCTTCAATTCGCTCGCGGCGCTGAACAAAGCAGGCGACGCCGCGGTGGCGGCGCGGCAGGCGCTTGACGGTACGCTGATGGAGGAATACATCAGCCGCATGTTGACAGTGACGGAACCTGTCTCGCAGTCACTCACCACCAACGAATCTACCATTAACCTGCGCGGCAGTGCCGACCCGAATTTCCCCGTGCTGATGAACGGCGAAGAGCTGACCCTGACCGATCACGGGTATTTTTCGGTGGACCAAACGCTGCAGCCGGGGGATAACGTGTTTACTTTTGAGAACAAGGGGATCACCACGGTGTATAAGGTGTATTATGAGGTGGTGATCTTCAAGAGCGTGTCGCCGTCGCAAAGTATGTTGCTTGATGGCGGCGCGGAGATTACGGTTTCGGCAGTCGCACACGAAGGAGCTGAGGTGTACGCCACCGTAAACGGCACCAGGGTCAATATGGTACCGGTGGCGGTGCAGCAGGACGAGGGCGGTTTGCCGGAAAGCGCAGAATATGTTACCTATGCCGGCAAATACACGCTGCCCAAAGGGCGCGAGGGCGAAACGCAAGCGCTTGGCGCGGTGGTGTTGCACGGCAGTTACAGCGGCCAAAGTGCAACGGAAACAGGCGGCAGCATCACGGTGAAAGCGCTGCCGATCGTGCAAGCGCCCACGGTAGAAGACATTACCGTGCCGGAGCTTTTGCCGATCAATCCCTCGGTCGGCGGCAAAACGTTGGCAAGCGGCACGGTGCTGATTGTGACAACGGATTACGCCGAAACTTTCAGCGGCGATACTACCGATGACTATTCTCGCCCCACGAATGCATATCTGCCGCGCGGTACGACCGACGTGTTGGCCGGTACGGCCTATGATGCGGCCTCCGGACAGCATTACTATTTGCTTGGCTGTGGACGGCGGGTGTATCAAGAAGATGCGGCGGTGTATATCCAAGGCGGCACGCTTTCTGCCAACACCTTGACCGTCGGCGGTGTGTCCGTGAACGGCAGCGGCACCGTGTTGACTCTGGCCGCCGATTGGCGCGTGCCGTTCAACCTGCAGCTGCTGCCGCAAGCCTACGGTAATCCGGCCGTGCAGGATTACAGCAGCAAAGGACAGACCACGGAGTACATTGATATCACGTTTGCTTACACTACCGAAGCGCTGGGAACGGTAGACGTGTCGGGCAGTCCGTTGTTCAAAGCGGCCGTGTGGCGCGAAGGGGAAGGAACGCGCACGTTGCGCCTGTTCCTCACCAAAACCGCGCAGTTTTACGGTTATCACGTGGCGTGGGATAATAACGGCGTGCTGACCTTTACTTTTAAACACCCAACATACGTGGGCGGCAACGATCCCGAGCAGCCGCTTGCCGGCTTTAAGGTGGTGGTGGACCCCGGACACGGCGGCCATTCCTACGGCACGTCGGGTGGCAATATTCCCGAAAAGCGGTTGGCGCTGACCTATGGAGGTTTGCTGCGGGATCAGTTGGAGGCATTGGGGGCCACGGTGGTAATGACGCGCACCGACGACAGTGATCTCTCCTTGCTTGAACGCACACAGATTACGCGTCCGACAGGGGCGGATTTGTTCTTGAGTATTCACATGGACGGTTCCACCAGCGCGTCGGTCGGTGGCTGTTCGGTGCATTATTTCACCGATTATTCCCGTGGACTTGCCGAAAGCATGCAAGAGGCAATGATGGATGTGTATGCCGACTATGGCAGCGATCACCGCCGCCGTTATCGATGGAATCCCTTCTTCGTCACGCGTATCAGCGAGATGCCGGCGCTCTTGCTGGAGTGTGGCTTTATGACCAATGCCGAGGACTTGGAACTGCTGGTGACGGCGGATTTCCAAGATGCTTTGATGGCCTCGGTGGTGAAAGCGGTTGTGGATTACGCCAAGAGTTTGCCGAAGATATGAACAAAAGGGATGCAGCCATTCGGTTGCATCCCTTTGTTTTGTGTGTTGACGCCGCATAGGGTGACACGAGTAGTAATCCGACCCGGCCTCAAAGCAGCATATTTCGGTGCTTTCTGTTCTTTTTTCTTTGATAGGCGCGAGCATATCGGCAGAAAAGAAGAAACACAAATCCCTCAAAATCGACTCGCTTAGAGGTCGAAGATTTTAAGAAGTGCGGATTATTCGCGTCACCTTAGGGGCGAGTGTGCTTCGTTGACATCACCGCC
>JAZODN010000145.1:0-7431 GCA_045597045.1 Acutalibacteraceae bacterium | reverse complement strand
CTTGCCCTTGGTGCCGGCCGCCAACAGGAAGGAACCCATGCTGGCCGCCAAACCGATGCAGATGGTGGACACGTCGCACTTAATAAATTTCATGGTGTCGTAAATCGCCATACCGGCCGTAATCGAACCGCCGGGACTGTTGATATACAACTGGATATCCTTATCCGGATCCTGTCCTTCCAAATAGAGCAGCTGCGCCACAACCAACGAAGCCGTCACGTCGTTTACCTCATCGCACAGCATAATGATACGATCGCTCAGCAAACGGGAATAAATGTCATAGCTGCGTTCGCCATGACCGGTCTGTTCAACTACGTAAGGTACCAAACTCATAACTGTCACTCCTATCCAAAATCAAAGGTTGCAAAAACAAGTATGCCCTACCGTTGTTTTTTTAATCGGAGAGATTACTTGCCGGCGTTTTCCTTCACAAAGTCGAGCGCCTTCTTCAGTGCGAGATCTTTCGCCACGGCATCCGCGGCCACCAGCGCCTTCACGCGCTCAACCTCCAGCTTATACTGCTCAGCCATACGCGCATATTCCGCTTCGATCTCTTCTTCAGTCGCAGCCAAGCCTTCCAGTGCCGCCACCTTTTCCAATGCCAGGCGACCCTTCACCTGCTGCTCGGCCTGAGGACGGAAATTCTGGCGCAGCGCCGCTTCGTCCATGCCGGTGTACTGCAGATACAGCTTCATATCCATCCCCTGCGACTGCAGACGGTAAGCAAAGTTGTTCACCTGCTCGGTCACTTCGTTTTCAAACATCGCTTCGGGGATCTCGGCGGTCATGTTCTCCACCAGTTTATCCACCAACGCGTTTTCGAACGCGGCATCTGCCTCGTTCTTGCGGTTTTCGGTCAGCTTCGCACGGATATCCGCCTTCAGCTCATCCAGCGTATCAAACTCGCTGCAATCCTTGGCAAACTCATCGTCCACCGCCGGCAGTTCCTTCGTCTTGATCTCGTGCAGCTTGCACTTGAACACGGCGGCCTTACCCTTCAACTCTTCGGCGTGATAATCCTCGGGGAAGGTCACATTCACATCGAACTCTTCGCCGACCGTCTTGCCGACGATCTGCTCTTCAAAGCCGGGAATAAACTGACCGGAACCCAACACCAGGCTGTAGTGCTCCGCCTTGCCGCCGTCAAACGCGACATCATCCACGTAGCCGTCGAAATCGAAGTCCACGGTGTCACCGTTTTCTGCGGCACGGCCTTCCACCGTCACCATGCGGGAGTTACGATCCTGCAACTTGGCGATTTCCGCTTCGACGTCTTCATCGGTAACCGCCTTCTCATCGCGGGTGATGTCCAAGCCCTTATAGGCGCTGAGAGTGACCTCCGGCTTGACGGTGATGACCGCCTTGAACACAAGACCTTCTTCACCGACCGAAACTACGTCCAGATCGATCTTGTCTTCCACATACTCGTAACCCGACTCGCGAATAGCCGCATCCAGTGCTTCGGGATACAGATCGTTCATGGCCTCCTCGTAGAACACCTCTTTGCCGTACATCTTTTCGACGAACGCGCGCGGCGCCTTGCCGCGACGGAAACCGGGGATATTCAGCTTATCGATGTTCTTGCGATACGCCTTTTCCACTGCTGCTTCGAACGTTGCAGCATCCACTTCGATTTCCAATTCCACACGGTTGGTTTCCCTTTGATTGACAGATTTAAGACTCATGATTGTTTCCTCCTATGTATTTCAACTTCATTTTTATTATATCAATGGCTATTGTAGCATATTTTTCGCAACGATGCCATAGATTACCAAAAAATTTTACAAAATTTTCAACGGACGAAAGCCAAGCGCATCGCCCGACACCAGCTGAAACCGAACGCCGTCGCGCTCACCGCAAAAAGCGTGAGGAATCGACGGGCCGTGAAGATGACCGTAATAACATCGTGTGATTCCCTCGTCTCGCAACACGGCAAACAATTCTTCACACACCGCTTCACGTGTGACGGGCGGATAGTGCAAAAACGCCACCGCCTCACACCCCGTTGCTTTGGCAGCGGCAATCGAGGTACGCAAACGCCCCACTTCACGCAGCAACACCTTGCGGTCGGCATCCTCTTCGGCATCATAAAACCAGCCGCGCGTGCCACACACAGCCACACCGTCAACCGCGACAGCGTCGTTATGTACCACACGCAAGGTGTTCAACCCGTTTTGCTCAAAGAAGGCATCCATCTTACGACGGGTGCACCACCAAAAGTCGTGATTGCCCTTGAGCAGCAGCTTGTTGCCGGGAAGCCCGTTCAAAAAAGTGAAATCCGCCAGCGTATTCTCCAGCGACATCGCCCACGACACATCTCCCGGGATCACCACTGTGTCGGCCGCTGTCACCGCTTCTCGCCAGTGCTGTTCAAGCCGTTGCTGATAATCCTGCCAGCCGCGGAAGATATCCATCGGTTTATCAGTACCGAGTGACAAGTGCAAATCCCCGATTACAAACAGTGACATACCGACTTACTCCGCAATATCCAGCATACCGAACACCACGGCACGCATGGCGGTCTTGTCGCGATCGCAGACATCTTTAAAGCGCACCGCCTTGCCGCGCAGGCCGGCCAACGGCGCCGGCACCTCGTGGGCGGTCAGCGCGTGCAGCGCTTCCACCTTCCGGAATTCATCCAAGCCGTCGGTGTTGCCGTTCAACGCTTCCAACACGCTGGCAGAGAATTTGTAGGGGTTGGCGGTCGAAGCGATAACCGTGGGGGTCGCATCGCCCGTTTGTGTGCGGTAATCGCCGTATACCTTCACCGCCACGGCGGTGTGAGTATCCAGCAAATAGTGATGCTTTTCAAACTTCTCACGGATAGTGGCCGCCGCCTCTTCATCGTCGCAGCAACCGGCCCAGAACAGCTCGCGCACACGTGCCAACAACGACGCCGGCACGGTGTAACGGCCCGTTTCACTCAACTGCGCCATCAAATCACGAATAACCGCATCGTCGTTGCCCGAGAGATGATAGAGCAAACGCTCCAGGTTAGACGAGATGAGAATATCCATCGACGGCGAGGTGGTGGTGTAAAATGCACGGTTGCGATCGTACACACCCGTGGTCAAGAAATCGGTCAACACGCGGTTGCGATTGGAAGCACAAATAAGCTTGTTGATCGGCAGACCCATTTCACGCGCATAGTATGCCGCAAGAATGTTGCCGAAGTTGCCGGTGGGCACCGCTACGTTCACGGTATCGCCCATGCAGATCTTACCGGCCTTGAGCAGGTCGCAATACGCCGAAACGTAATACACAATCTGCGGAGCCAAACGGCCCCAGTTGATCGAGTTGGCGCTGGAGAACTGCATGCCGTTCGCCGCCAGAGTATTGGCGATAGCCGTATCGGTGAAGATCTGCTTCACACCCGTCTGCGCATCATCAAAATTACCGCGAATGGCGCATACCGCCACGTTGTTGCCTTCCTGCGTGGCCATTTGCAGTTTCTGCATCGGGCTGACACCCTCTTCGGGATAAAACACCAAAATGCGCGTTCCCTTGGCATCACGGAAACCTTCCAAGGCAGCCTTACCCGTATCGCCCGAGGTGGCAACCAAAATCACGATCTCTTTGCCGTCGCCGGTTTTGGCGGCCGACACGCGCATCAAATGCGGCAGGATCTGCAACGCCATATCTTTGAAAGCGCAGGTGGGATCGTGCCACAGTTCCAAAATGTGTTCACCGCAAGACAGTTCGGTCAGCGGTGCCACATCGGCATGGCGAAAACGGCCGGTGGCGTAGGCCGCGTTGGTGCATTCGCGCACCTCGTCAGCCGTAAAGTCGCCCAAAAACTCGCCCAACACAGCCGCCGCCCGTTCGGCATACGGCAGCGCCGCCAGCTCTTCGATCCGACGGTGTGTCAAACGCGGCAAAGCGGTGGGCACATACAAGCCGCCATCCGGCGAAATACCGCGCGCAATGGCCTCGGCTGCGGTGGCACGAACCGCCGCCGCACGTGTGCTGCAATAGTCCATTTATAACTCCTCCGTTACAAACTTCTAATATATAAAAGAAATCAGTTTATTATACCGCAGTATTTTCCTTTTGTCAAAGCCGATACGAAAAATTGTAGTAATTACCGAAAAAAGACCGGCAAAGGCGGTTGCAATCGTGATTTTTGTGACATGGCGTCACGCAAAACTTCCCGATTCCATCTTTCGCAGCCAATCGAAAGGGGGGTAACTTTACACCAACGCTTCTTTCAAAGCGAAGCAACAGGAGACGACCTGCGCAGCCGTGCCGTGCAGGTCGTCGTGTCAGGGGTATTTTTTCGTTAAAAAGCGGCGTGCAACCCTTCGGTTTCATAGGCCGCCATAATGTGATTAATCTCTGCCACTTTCATGGGGTGACCCTTCACAGTCACGATTTCGATCACATCGAATCGTGGCTGCAGTGCCGTTTTATGCCGTTGCAAATACAAAGCCGCCGTGCCGATCACCTTTTGCTGTTTTGCTTTGGTAACCGCTTCGCGTGGGGCGTACAAAGCATCCTCGCTGCGCGTTTTCACCTCTACAAAAGCAATATACTGTGCATTCTCGGCAATTATGTCAATCTCACCGAAGCGCGAGTGCACGTTTGCCGCTGTAATGGTATAACCCTTGTCGCGAAGAAAACGAGCTGCAAGCACCTCGCCGGCTGCGCCGGCTGAAACTTTTGCCATTTCTGCTCCCTTATCCCAAGATATTTTTCAAAAAACTCAAACGATGCTCCGGTGTCGGTCCGTAGGTTTGCAACGCTTCGCAATGCACCTTGGTGCCGTAGCCTTTATGCTTGGCAAACGCATACTGCGGATACTGTTCATCCAGCGTCAGCATATAGCGATCACGGCTGACCTTCGCCAGAATGGAGGCCGCTGCAACAGACGCGGAACGTGCATCCCCCTTCACCACCGTTTCGATGGGGCGATCTATGCCGCAGGGCACTTGATTGCCATCCACCAACACCAAATCCGGCGTAACCGACAAAGCCGACACGGCACGGGACATTGCCAAAAAGGTAGCTTGCAGAATGTTGTGTTCTTCGATTTCCTCCACGCCGGCAAACGCCACGGCATACGCTACGGCTTTTTCACAGATCTCATCAAACAGCCTTTCGCGCCGCTTTTCCGATAGTTTTTTGGAATCGTTTACCCCTTCAATTACCACGTTGGGATCCAAAATAACCGCCGCAGCACACACGGGGCCTGCCAAAGGGCCGCGCCCGGCTTCATCCACACCGCACAGTTGCACAATGCCGTTTTGACGGTAAAGTGCATCGAATTCGTAGTGGGTATATTGCTTTTCTTCCACGAAAACTACACCTCCGGCCTTTCTAACGTGATGCGGCCGATCTTGGCACCGCGAAATTCATCCAGCAGCATGGTGGCAGCACGCTCGGTATTCACCTCGCCGCCCGAAACCAGCATGCCGCGCTTTTTGCCTACCAGACACAACATATCCCAACTGTCGGCACAGGTTTTCATATCCTCTTCCGAAAGACGGTACCGTGCGCAAAGCAGGTCGCGGTACTCTGCCGCCAACAGCGAAAGCAAGCCGCACGCCAACTCTTCGATATCCAAAATTTCATCGCGAATCGCACCGGTGTATGCCAAACGGCGCGCCACTTCCTGATCTTCAAACTTCGGCCACAACACGCCCGGGGTATCCAACAGCAAAACACCGGCTTCCACCGTGAACCACCGGTTATCACGCGTGACACCCGGGCGATCTTCCACCTTCGCTTTGCCGCCGCGCGCCAAACGGTTGATAAAAGAGGATTTTCCCGCATTGGGGATCCCCACCACCATGGCACGCACGGGACGGTTGGCCATACCTTTGGCTTCCCACGCCGCAATTTTCTCTGCCAAAACGGCACGCATGGCCGGCACAAAGCCGTTCACACCGCGCCCACTTTTGCAATCCAACGCCAGGGCGGTAATGCCGCGCCGACGGTAATAGGCCACCCACGCAGCAGTGGCCGCTTCATCTGCCATATCCGCCTTGTTCAGCACGATCAAACGCGGTTTGCCGGCCACCAGCGTATCCATATCCGGATTGCGGCTGGCCAACGGGATGCGCGCATCCAAAATCTCCACCACCAGATCGATCAGCGGCAAGCACTCTTTGATCTTACGGCGTGTGCGCGTCATATGCCCGGGAAACCACTGTATGGTGCGCCCTTGTTCTTGCTCTGCCATTAGAAACCTCCAAACGGGAACAGACGCCAAAGCACGCCTCCCACGACATTTTCTTCTTTAATACAGCCGATAGCACGGCTGTCACGGGAGTTGTTGCGGTGATCTCCCAACACAAACACTTCACCCTGCGGAACCACGATCTCGTTATCCTCATCCCACGCAATGCCCCATCCCATCGGATAGTTCACGTAATCTTCCACCAACAGTTCCCAATCGTTTTCGCCGGCTTTTTTTATATAAATCTCGTTGGTCGTGGGTTGTAAGCGCACAGCGTCGCCGCCCAGCGCGATCACGCGCTTGATCAGCGGCTTTTCGGGCTCTTCTTCTTGATAGATAACCACAATATCCTCGCGCTCGACTGTATAAAACACAGTTTGCAGCAACAAGCGATCTCCATGTGTCAACGTATCGTTCATAGAATCACCGTCTACCACCACTTGGCGAAAGCAAAAGCCGAACAGCACGGTGATCAGCACCAACGCCACCACCAAATTACCCATCAATTCATAGGCCGTGGCGATCCAACTTTTTTCCGACACAGGTGCCATGGGCAACGGCACGTCTTCTTCGTTTTTCGCAGGTGCCTGCTCGGTATTTTCAGTCGCCAGCGGCGTATACTCTTGTTCATCCATGGTGCTTTCCCCTTTTCCGCATACATACTGTTTTAATTATAACATAAATCTTCTAAAAAAGAAAGGGCAAAATCGGATTTTACAAAAAAACAAAGAAGGGACGGTATCGTTACCGTCCCTTCCCTGTTGTTCTGATTTTGTGAGTGCAGATTACAGCAGTTCCTTAACCTTCGCAGCCTTACCCACGCGATCACGCAGGTAGTACAGCTTGCTTCTGCGCACCTTACCGCGGCGAACAATCTTCACAGCCGCCACGTTGGGGGAATTCAGGGGGAACACGCGTTCCACACCGACACCGTACGAAACACGACGCACAGTGAAGGTTTCAGCCACGCCGCTGCCCTTCTTCGCGATCACAGTGCCTTCAAAAGCCTGGATACGCTCACGTTCGCCTTCACGAATCTTCACATCCACGCGGATGGTGTCACCGATCTCAAACGCCGGTGCCGCTTCCTTCAGGCTGTCTGCTGCAATGAGTTTCAATGCATCCATTTTCAAAATCCTCCCTACTTTTCCGACGTTCATGCCCAACGAGGTGAGCAGAGGACCATCGTCCTGATGCTTTGCATCAAGCACGGAACGGTCACAACGACCGACCATAGCCTATCAATGATAGCA
>JAZODN010000144.1:0-3660 GCA_045597045.1 Acutalibacteraceae bacterium | reverse complement strand
GGCGAAGACGCAGGCAGCAAACTGGTAAAAGCACAGCAATTGGGGATCCGCATTATTGATGAAGCGGAATTCCTGCGTATGCTGGAATAATGAACGGTAAAGAGAACAGCACCTTCGATTGCGTGAAGGTGCCGTTTTTTTGTTCTATCGGTCGTGCGACTCTCATATAGTGAAGCACGGGGTGAGGACAGGCATGGACGAATGGGAAAAGGCAATCGCGGTGTTGCCGCAGGATATGCAAGAGGAACTGAAAGCGGTGTCGGTGCCGTTGCGCCAATGTGTTGCAGAGGTGCGTTTTCGCGTGGGAATGCCGATGTTGCTTACGGGGGCGGAGGCGTGTGTCTTCGTTGGAAGGCGCACATATACCGCACAGGATCTGCACCGTCTGTTTTGTCATCTTTGTGCGCATTCGGTGTATGCCCATCAGACGGAACTTCGGTGCGGTTTTGTTGCGGCGGCCAACGGGTGTCGGGCCGGTATTGCCGGGCAGGCGGTGGTGGAAAACGGACAAGTTGTTTCGGTGCGTGATGTGACCTCCGTTTGCCTTCGTCTGCCGCGAGAGCACCGCGGCTGCGCACGGCCGCTTGTTGAACGGCTGTATTGTGACGGGCGATTGCAAAGCTTGTTGATCTGCGGCTCGCCGGCCAGCGGAAAAACGACCTTGCTGCGTGACGTAATACGTGCTCTGGCGTGTGACCGACGACGCCCGACACAGTTGGCGGTGGTGGACGAGCGTGGCGAATTGACCGCCACCTTTGAAAGTGCGCGCCCGTTTGACGTGTTGGGCGGTTTCCCCAAGGCGATAGGAATCGAACAGGCGCTGCGTACCCTTTCGCCGGAAGGGATCGTGTTTGACGAGTTGGGCGGCAGCGAAGATATTGAAGCGGTGCTGCGCTGCGTTCACAGCGGCGTGGCGACCATTGGCAGTGTGCATGCGGAAAGTATTTCCGCCTTACATAGTCGTCCGTTGCTTCGCCAGTTGCTGACGGCCGGCGCGTGGGATCTTATTGCCGTTATGGCCGGGCGCACGGCACCGGGTACGGTTGCGGCGGTGCTGTCTGCTGAGGAGATTTTGCCGTGAAATGGATCGGGTTGTGCTTGTTGATAGCAGCGGGGGCAGGTTTTGGTTGCTTTCGGGCGGCGGCGTTACGCGAAAGGGTGAACGCGCTGGCGGCAACCTGCCGCTTTATAGATTGGATGATGCGCGAGATGCGTTACACGGCCGCACCGTTGTCGGTACTGTTGCATCGTGCTGCAGAAGAAAAAGCGTTTGCGGAACTTGGGCTGCCTTGTGAAGGGGACGTGTTTCCGAAAACAAACGTAAAGATAAACGGCTTTACAGAAGAGGACGCGGAACATTTCATGCGGTTTACCGAAGCGTTGGGAAAATCGGACGTGACGGGGCAATTGGATCATGGGAAATTTTATGCCGCACTGTTTGAAGAGCGTCGGTGTGAGGCACTGCGTAACGCCGAAAAGCGCGGAAGAGTTGAACTGATGTTGTGGACGGGTGGCGCGGCGGTGTTGGCGCTCTTGTTGTTGTAAAGCAGAGGAGGATACCAATGGAGGTCGATCTCATTTTTAAGATCGCAGCGATCGGTATAATCGTGGCGGTGCTCAATCAGGTGCTCATTCGTTCCGGACGGGAAGAGCAGGCTATGCTTACCACGCTTGCCGGACTGATCGTGGTGCTTTCCATCATCGTGGTGGAGATCAGCGAGTTGTTCAACACGGTAAAATCCGTGTTTGGGTTGTGAAGTGGCATGGAGATCGGGGTTTGCTGCGGTGTGTTGGTCATCGGTGCGTTTTTGGCCGTGCTGCTCCGCCAATACCGACCCGAATTGGCGCTTGGTATCAGTGTGCTTTCGGGATGTGCGGTGACGGCGGTGTTGATCGCCGCTATGTCGGAACCGCTTGCCACGGCGACGGCGTGGCTGCGGCGCGGCGGCGTGGAGAGCGAAACGATTACGTTGTTGCTCAAAGCGCTGGGGGTGTGTCTGCTCACGCAACTGACCGCCGATGTCTGCCGCGATGCAGGCGAAAGCGCGTTGGCGGCCCGTGCGGAGTTGGCAGGGAAAGCCGCCCTTTTGGTGTTGATACTGCCGCTGTTTGTGCAGATCGTGGATTTAGCCGTGCTGCTGGTGGAAGGCAACGGTTGATCGCACTGCTGTGCGGTTTGCTGTTTGCTCTGTTGCTGTTGCCGCCGCTTGCCGCTTCGGCAACACAGGCGGATACGCTCTACCAAGAACAGATCGAGGCGTTGGAAGCGGAGCGTTTATTCGATATTTTGCCGGCAGAAACACGCGAGCTTTTACGTTCGCTGGGGATTACCGATTTGAATCTGGAAAGGTATACCGCTTTACAACCGAGTCGGGTCATGGAAACGTTGCTGGCGCTGTTCAGTGAGCAGGGCGGCAGTGTGCTCGGTGGCTGCGGCGTGTTGCTCGGCACGGTGGTGTTGGCTGCGTTTTACGAGAGTATGCGCAGTGCGGTGGCTGAGGGCGGCATGAGTGGAATTGCCGGCCGTTTGTGTGCCGTGACAGCATGCGGAACGGTGTTTTTGTCGATCGGCGGTTGCTTGCGGCAGGTGGCGCAGGCGGCCGAAAGCGTGCGTGTGTTGATGCTGAGTTTTGTGCCGACTTATGCTGCCGTAATCGTAGCCGGCGGTCATGCCACTCTTGCGGCGTCATACAGCACGGTACTGCTGACCGGTGCGGAATGCGTGACCGCCCTGGTGACGAATGTCGCGCTGCCGCTTCTGTCGGTATCTCTCGGGATGGGGGCGGTCGGCACGCTGTGTGAGCGTGACCGTTTGGGTCATATCGGCGGCAGTATTGCCAAGGGTACCATGTGGTTGCTCGGCACGGTAACGGCGTTGTTCGTTGGCATGCTCTCTATGCAGAGCATGGTTGCGGCAGCTGCCGATTCGCTCGGTCAACGTGCTGCCAAAATGACCATCAGCAGTTTTGTACCGGTTGTGGGAGGTGCGCTCAGTGAAGCGTTTGGTACGGTGGCAGGTTGTGTGCGGTTGCTGCGATCCACCTTGGGGATGTTTGGCGTGCTGGCAGCGGCCGCTATGGTGTTGCCGCCCTTCTTTTCCTGTCTTTCTTGGTCACTGGCGTTGGGTCTGTGCGGTAATGCAGCCGAGATGCTTGGCGTGACGGCGGTAGCCGACATTTTGCGCCGTGTGCAAACGGTGGTACGTGTGCTGATGGGGCTTTTGAGTGTGTGTGCGGTGTTGCTGATCATCACTACTGCGCTGGTCACGTTTGTAGGGAGGTAGTATGGAACAAGTGAAACTGTGGGGGATTTCACTTTGCCTTGTGAGTGCCGCCTGTGCCGTTGTTCAGTTTCTGCTTCCGCCAAACGGTATGGGGCGGTTGGTAAGCACGCTGTGCGGCGCCGTATTGCTGTTTTGCGTTCTGTCGCCGCTGGTCCGTGTGGATTGGCGTGAGGTGCTTTTGTTTGAAAGTGTAGGCGGCGGCAGTGAACACAGCACGCGTTTGCAACGGCATTTGCAAGAGCAACTGCAGCAGCCGCTGCAACAAGCGGTGCAGGAGGCCGGTGCGGCGGCACTGGCACCATACGGCATTACGGCTGAAAAAATCACCGCCATGACGGATATCGACGATACACACGGCATATACATTAGAGAAATTG
>JAZODN010000143.1:0-14427 GCA_045597045.1 Acutalibacteraceae bacterium | reverse complement strand
TCGGCAGAGACTGCCACGGGATCAAACGGACGATCCTTCACGTGGCCCACCGAGGCTATATGCGCACCGATCGCAATACCGTTTTTTTGCAAAATTTGCAGGGCTATACCACCTGCCACACACAGCGGTGCGGTAAGTCGGCCGGAAAAATGTCCTCCGCCGCGCAGGTCGGCAAACCCGTGGTGCTTTACCGCGGCAGGGTAATCGGCATGAGAGGGGCGAGGGAGATCGCACAGTTCGGCATAATCGCCCGAACGGGTGTCGGTATTTTGGATAACGGCACACAACGGTGCACCGCAGGTCACGCCGTTCACAAGGCCCGAAAGGAAGGCGGGTGTATCTGCTTCCTTTCGCGAAGTGGCCAGTGTGTTGCCGGGGGCGCGCCGCGCCATAAAGGCCGCGAGCGCCGCTTCGTCCACCGCAAAACCGGCAGGAAGCCCTTCAATCACCGCACCGATCGCTTCGCCGTGAGATTGTCCGAAGATCGAAACTTTGACACGTTTCCCGAATTGTGAGCTCATAATACATGCCCTCCCAGTTGTTGATAATGGGTAAAGAATGCAGGGTAAGATTTGGCGACGGCTGCGCTTTGCAGGATCGTTACCGCATCGGTTGAACGGGTGGCGGCGAGCGCCGCCGCCATTACCAGCCGATGATCGTTTTGGCTGTCCACCGTGCCGCCGCGCAGTGTGCCTCCGTGAACGATGAGGGTGTCTGCCTCTTCTTCCGTGCGGATACCCAGTGCGCGAAGTAACACGGCCATACCGTGGATGCGGTCGCATTCCTTCAAGCGGCAGCGTGCCGCATGGTATAATCGTGTGGTGCCGTTTGCCACGGCGGCCACCACCGCCAGCGGCGGTAACAAATCGGGAATATGTTCCATGTCGATTTCTTGCGCCGTGAGTGGGGCAGGAGAAACGGTGATCCCATCGCCTTCTTGCCAAACAGCAGCGCCGAAGGCCTGTAACAGCGGCAGAATGGCGCGGTCGCCCTGCAAGGAGGTCAAATCCAAACCGTTTACGGTGACCGTGCGGCTTATTGCGCCGGCAGCAAGCCAAAAAGCGGCGTTGGACCAATCGCCCTCCACTGTGACGGCAGAAGGGGTGTGGTAACCAATGTCGGGCTCAACTGTAAAGTTATCCCCGTTTACATCAATTGCTATACCGAAACGGGCCATGGTGCGGCAGGTCATATCAACGTAGCCGCGCGATTGCAAGGGAGTGGTCAGTGTAAGGCAACCGCCTTCGGCGGTCAGCGGCAATGCCAGCAGCAAACCGGTAATGTATTGCGAGGAGATGTCGCCTGCAATGTGAAACTCCCCACCGCGGAGTTGGCCGCGCAAGGAGAAGGGGAGTTGTGTGGCCGAGGCGGTTACACCGTGCGTCGCCAGGGCGTGCAGCAAGTCGCCGATCGGGCGTTCGGGAAGACGGCCGTGCCCTACGAAGGTGGCATTGGTTCCGAGTGCGGCCGCCACGGGTAGCAGGAAGCGGAGTGTGGAACCGCTTTCGCCGCAATCCAAAACGGGGGAGGATGTGGGGGTAGTTATTGGGGCGACGCGACACATGCTGCCGTTCACCGTGATATCGGCACCAAGTGCACATAAGCAGCGAATAGTGGCCTCTATGTCGTGGGAGTGTTCTGCGAGGGGAAAGGTGCACCCCTTGTCAGACAATGCAGCGCAGATAAGCACCCGATGGACGTCGGATTTGGATGGGATCGCACGGATAGTGCCGCCGATAGGGGAAGGGGGGAGTTTTGTGTTCATCTCATTCACCGCTTCCTTCGGTTATCCACAGCAACAGTTCGTCCGCCGCAATGTCTTGCAGCATGCAGTGGCCCACCGCGCGCGGTACCGCCAAGGTCAAACGGTCGCCGTGTCGTTTTTTGTCGTGCATGGCGGCTGCAACCAATTGCGCTGCAGTGAAGGATGTTTCGGTGGGCAGGCCGTGGACTTTCAACGTGTGGATCAACCGTTCGGCGGTGGTGGCATCGCACAGGCCGCGCCGCACGGCGGCACGCGTGATGACCGCCATACCGACGGCTACGGCTTGTCCGTGGGCCATCGTAAAACCGCTGCAGTGCTCCAGCGCATGCCCCACGGTGTGCCCAAGGTTAAGCAGCTGCCGTTGTCCACGGTCTTGTTCATCCTGTTCCACCAGGTTCGCCTTATAGCGGATGCAGCGTGCAACCACGGCGGCGAGATCAAACGTCTTGCTCTTTTCTAATGCAGCGAACAGCTCCGCATCGCTCAACATGGCCGTTTTAATCGTTTCGGCCATGCCGTTTTGCCACTCGGCCGGCGGCAAGGTGGAAAACGTTTCGGTATCGCACAGTACGCCCAGCGGTTGCTTGAATGCGCCGACAAGATTTTTTCCTGCTTGCAGGTCTACTCCCGTTTTGCCGCCAACGGCCGCATCCACTGCAGCCAGCAAGGTGGTGGGGACGGTCACGTGAGGGATACCGCGCAGATACACAGCAGCAGCAAACCCGGCGAGGTCACTGACGACGCCGCCGCCCAGTGCAACAACCATATCGCTGCGCGTGAGTGTGTGCTCGGCCATGGATTCCAGCAGAGTTACCAGGGTGGTGGCAGTCTTTGCGCTTTCGCCGTGTGCAAACACGAAGCGTACCACTGTGAATCCCACCGACGTGAGGCTGTTTTCTACCGTATCGGCATACCATGCATTTACGGTATCGTCCGTCACCAGCATGACGGTGCAGGGAGTGTGCAGCATATGCAGCCACCGGCCGCTTTCAGCCAGCAGGTCTTTGCCTACGGTGACAGTGTAGGGCGAGGCGGTGTGTACGGTGATACGTTCGGTGACGGTCATGCGTCGTGTCTCCTTTCGGCTTCCATGGTGGCAAGCTTTTGCAGGCGACCGTTACGCAACAAGTCATGCAGACGGTCGGCATCTTCGGCTTTAAGTGCCTCGGAATAGGCGCCGAGAGTGGCGATTATCCGATCCAGTTCGGTGGACAAATGGTCTTTGTTTGCCAAAAACAGCGCTGTCCACATATCTTCATCCAGCAGAGCGACACGGGTTAGATCTTTAAAACTGCCCGCCGAAAAGCCACTATGCATAAGCGCCGTAGGGGATTGTACGTAGGCGCTGGAGATCACGTGTGCCAGCTGCGAGGTGTAAGCAATGGTGCGGTCATGTCTGTCGGGATCCGAAAAACGCAGCTCTGCAAAACCGGCGGCAAGGAACAATTCTTTGAGCATGGATAAGGTCATGATATCGGTGGTGTCATCGGGGGTGAGAATCATGGAAGCACCCTCGAACAGGGCGGCTGAGCCGTTGTCGAAGCCGCTGTATTCTCGCCCGGCCATGGGGTGACCGCCGACGTATAAAAAGCCGTGTTCCCGTGCCAACGGCGAGAGCACGGTGTAGACAGCACGTTTCACGCCGCACAGATCCACCACAACCGCACCTTTTTTCAATAGCGGGGCAATACGTGCGGCTTCTTGCACCAACACTTGCGGCGTAAGCGCCAGCAACAGCACGTCACACTCGTTTAAGGTGCTGTCGGTCAGGCGTGCATCCACCGCACCGCAAAGCAGCGCTTTCGACATGGTGTCTTCATGGATATCCAGGCCCAGAACGGTGTGATCGGTGTTTTTGGCAATGGCGCGTGCCATTGAACCGCCGATCAGACCAAGGCCTATAATACCAATTTTCATAGTAAACGCTCCTTATACGGTCGTCATAGCGGTGCGCAGGGCTTCCACTTGTTTGGCGAGTGAGGTGAATGCATCGGGGGTGAGAGACTGCGGCCCGTCACACAGGGCGTGTGCAGGGTCATTGTGTACTTCAATAATAAGACCATCGGCACCGGCAGCGGTCGAAGCAAGCGACAGCGGAGCCACCAGACGGGCCATGCCGGTGGCGTGGCTCGGATCGATCACGACAGGGAGGTGGGTACGGCTGTGCAGTACCGGCACAGCTGCAATATCCAGTGTATTGCGCGTGACCGTTTCGAAGGTGCGGATGCCACGCTCGCACAGCACCACGTTGGGATTGCCGCCGGCCATAATGTATTCGGCACTCATCAGCAATTCTTCAATCGTGGAAGAAAGGCCGCGCTTTAAAAGAATCGGTTTGTTTACGTGGCCCAGTTTCTTGAGTAATTCAAAGTTTTGCATGTTGCGTGCACCCACCTGGATCATATCCACATCTTCAAATAACGGCAGTTGCTCCGCGTCCATAATCTCGGTTACAATGGGCAATCCGGTTTTTTCCTGCGCTTCCAACAGCAGACGAATGCCCTCGGCGCGCATGCCCTGGAAAGCGTACGGCGAGGTGCGCGGTTTGAACGCGCCACCGCGCAACATGGTGGCACCGCCGGCTTTGACTGCTGCCGCCACTTCGCAGATCTGTGCTTCGGATTCTACTGAACACGGACCGGCGATCATCACGAAATGACCGCCGCCGATTTGGGTGGGGGTGCTGTTCTTACCGCCGACGGTAACGGTGGTGTCGTCGGGGTGGAATTTGCGGTTGGCGTTTTTATACGGTTCCTGGATACGCTTGACGTCTTCCACGATATCCAGTGCGCGGATAAGGTCGATATCCAGTGTGGAGGTATCGCCGATCAGACCCAAAATGGTCTGCGTGGTGCCGACGGTGGGGTGCACCTCAATGTTGCGGGATTCCAGCCAGTGCACCAGATTTTCCAACTGTTTTTCATTGGGGTTGGCTTTTAACAAAACAACCATAACAAATTCCTCTTTCCTGTGAGTGATAAAATGAAAAAGAGCTTTGCAGCGGGTGCTGCAAAGCTCTTCTTGTGCGATACGATTTACACCGAAGTGTTCACACTGCTTGCAGACAAACCCGAAAAGGCCTTACCAAAACCGTTGGTAAAGCAAAAGCTAAAATAATATTCGGTTGCAAACAATGCGGTTTTCATGGGATATACACTCCTGTTTTAAAACCTGTTGCATTCCTCAACATATCTCCAGTATAGCATGTTTTTTTGGTTTGTCAAGAAGTTTTTTGCCGTATTAAAGTGATAAACCAAAAAAATCACCGTTTCAGGACGGATCCGCTTTCGGTGCGGCATTCGGTTTGCGGTGTCGCCGCCCACCGCGATGCCGCCGCTTCTTTTGCGGCGTTCTCTCGGTGTTTTCGGTGGTGGGGGCCGACTTTTCGGCGGCTTTCGTTGCCGACTTTTCTTTGTTTTGCAAAGGTTTATCTTCGCTTAGTGCAACGATCTGCCGCCGTTCTGGCAGCACTTCATCCGCCTCCCACGCGCGAAAATGGCCGCCTGTCGGGGGCGGTGGCGGAAAATCTTCCGCTTTCGGTTGCGTGCCGACACGGGATTGGAAGTGTCGCACGGGACGGGTACCGTAACGGGAGGAATAAGCCGAGCCGAACGAAGAGGGGTGTGCGCCGCCGGACGGTTCCGTGAAAGAAGAGGTCGGTTCGATCTTCTTTTCCTGCTTGGGTCGGCTCTCCTGCTTGGGTTGGCTCTCCTGTTTGAGTTGGCTTTTTTGCTTTTGAGGGTTGGTTCGATGATGACTGCCGGGAGGGGGTGCATCGACCGGTTGCATATCGGCCACCGACCACGGGCACTGTTCCACCGGCACCGATTGGTGTGTATGCTTTTCAATATCCCACCAGTCTTTCAACTCTTCTGCACAGCAGAAGGTGAAAGCGCGACCGGAAAGACCGGCACGCCCTGTGCGCCCAATACGGTGGATATACGCCTCGGGGGTGTCGGGTACGTTGAAGTTCACCACAAACGGCAGTTCGGCCACGTCGATACCGCGGGCGGCAATGTCGGTGGCGACCAACACGGGCAGGGTGCCCACCTTAAAGCGTCCCAGCGCTTCTTGCCGTGCGTTTTGACTTTTATTGCCGTGAATAGCCAGTGCACTAACACCGGCTTTCATCAATTTGGCGGCCACTTGATTGGCCCCATGCTTGGTACGTGTGAACACCAGCACCGCCTTCATTTGGTGCTGTTTCATCAGCCACAGCAACAGCTCCACCTTGTTTCCTTTTTCTGTGAAAAAGACGGATTGGCCAATCTTATCCACCGTTTTGGTAACGGGGCTGATCTTTACCGTGGCAGGATCGTGCAGGAGCTGTACGGCCAGTTTTTCCACCTCGGGCGGCATGGTGGCCGAAAAGAACAGCGTCTGCCGCTTGGGCGGCAACTTGGCAATGACCTTCTTCACGTCGTGAATGAAGCCCATATCCAGCATACGGTCAGCCTCGTCCAACACGAAAATCTCCAGATCCGCAAGGGAGATGTGCCCTTGTCCGATCAAATCGTTCAACCGACCGGGGGTGGCCACCAAAATATCCACGCCGCGCCGAAGTGCTTCCACCTGCGGATTTTGGTTCACACCGCCGAAAATCACGGCGGTGCGCAGGGGAAGCCGCGCGCCGTATTGCGAAAAGTTTTCATAAATTTGAATAGCCAACTCACGCGTGGGGGTGAGGATCAGTGCACGGATCGGACGTGCGTCGCGTCCCCGTGCTTCCCGTGGGGTGGATTTATACAATCGCTGCAGGATGGGCAGCGCAAACGCCGCCGTTTTGCCGGTGCCCGTTTGGGCGCAGCCGAGCACGTCACTGCCGTTCAACACCAAGGGAATGGTTTTCTCCTGTATGGGGGAGGGGGTTTCATACCCCACCTTTTTGACTGCTTCCAACAACGGCAGCATCAAATTCAAATCCTTAAATTGCATAGACATTCCTATCTTCGTTTAATATATTCCCCGTCAGTATAGCATAGATTACGTAATTTTGCAAGTACCTCAACCGATGGAAACGTCGGTGTAGTAATAGGATAGTATGTCGCGGTAACTTTTGCCTTGCTGCGCCAAACAGTTGGCGCCGTATTGGCTCATGCCCACCCCGTGTCCGTAGCCTTCCACGGCAAAAGTAAACCCGTTTTCCGCATCGAACGCGAGGTCGAATACGGCCGAACGCAGATGAAACAGGGTGCGCAGTTGCCGCCCCGTCAAAACACTGTCGCCCACCGTGACGGCGGTGACGGTGCCGCTTTTCGAGCGTGTGATACCCCCGATGTCCACCCATGCGGCGGCTTCGCCGGCCAGTGTCACGTCCAGCGTGGTAACCGCCGCGGCAAAGTCAGAGAGGCTGACTGTCACAGTGGAACGGTAGCTTTCTGCCTCGGTATCGCCCGGGCTTTTCACCGATTGCAGATAGGGGAGGTCTTTACCCCAGATCACACCGGCGGTTTCGGTGGCGCCGACAGACATAGCGTGGTACACCGCCATGATGATTTCGCCGTCGTAACGTATCACCTCGCCGAACACGGCGTCAACCGCATCTGCCAACTTTTGGTGATACTCTTCGAAACGGTCCCCCCACCGTGCCTGCATACCCTCCACGGTGTAAAGATCGGGAAAGGTGGAGGGCACGTCCGAAAAATCGGCGGCCTCACCGCCACTCCGTGCTGCCTCGCGCCGATAACAGTAATAGGTGTAGGCCGCAACGGCTTGGGCCTTCAATGCCTCGGGGTGATAGGTGGGGTACATCTCGGCCGCCAGGGTGCCGATCAGAAAATCCCGTTCACTCATGGTGATCACCTCGCCCGAGGCGGTGTCCATCACGCGGAAGGTGTCGGTCGGTGCTGTGGTGGGAACGGTGGCGGTTACGGTGGTCGTGGCGGCACCCGTTGGCGGTGCCGCCGGCTTGTCCTCGGCTGCAAGCCGCCCGAACGCCGGCACCGGCAACAGCAGCAGGGCGGCGACGGTGCCGAGCAGTAACCAGAGATACCCTTTCATGAAACAACATCCTTTCTGAATAAAAAAGTGGACAATCTTTCATTTTTCGAGACGCGTGCGGCAAAAAACGAGGGAATTCTTTCTGAAATTGAATGCTTGCGTTTTTTGTCTTTCATTTTTTACAAATGTGCCTTGACAAATGGGACAAAAGAAGATACAATGAAATTTAATTATTGGTATCGCCCTTGCAACGGGCGTAAGAAAGGATTGTCCCGAACTATGGCATTTGCATCTGCTCTCTTTCCATCGTTATGCGATGAGGTGCGTAAACATGACCGTTTCTCGAACGAAACGTACGAAAAATACAACGTAAAACGCGGCTTGCGCAACGCCGACGGCACGGGTGTAATGGCCGGCCTTACTCGCGTGTGTAACGTGCACGGTTACGTGATGGACGAAGGCGAAAAATTCCCCGTGGAAGGTCGCCTGACGTATCGCGGTCAAAACATTGAAGACCTGGTGGAAGGCTGCATGGCCGAAAATCGTTTCGGTTACGAAGAGGTTGTGTGGCTGTTGTTGTTCGGCTCGCTGCCAACGGCTAAGCAGTTGCGTGATCTGCGCGATATTTTGGCGGAGTTTCGTGAGTTGCCGCAATATTTTGCAGAGGATATGATCATCAAAGCGCCGTCTCCCGACATTATGAATCAGCTCGGCCGTTCGGTGCTGGCACTGTATTCTTATGATGATCAGGCGGATGATCTGTCGCTTCAAAATGTGTTGGAACAGGAATTGAAGTTGATTGCGCGCATGCCCACCATTATGACCTACGCCTATCAGGTGAAGCGGCGCCATTACGATCATAAGAGTATGTTTTTCCACCCCCTGCCGAAGAATCTTTCGGTAGCGGAGTCTATTTTGTATGCCATGCGCCCCGATAAGAGTTACACGGCGCAAGAGGCACATTTGTTGGATCTCTGCTTAATGCTGCACGCTGAGCACGGCGGCGGTAATAACTCCACCTTTACCACCCGTGTGCTGTCCTCTTCGGGCACCGATACGTATGCCACCATTTCGGCGGCGATCGGCTCGCTGAAAGGTCACAAGCACGGCGGCGCCAACATCAAAGTGATGCAGATGCTCAACTACCTTAAAAAGGGGATTTCCAACTGGCGCGATGAAGACGAGGTGGCGGATTTCCTGGCACGCATCATCCGTGGGGAAGAGGGCGACCACAGCGGCTTGATCTACGGCATGGGTCATGCGGTGTATACCATCTCCGATCCGCGTGCCGTGATTTTGAAGAAATATGCACGTGACCTGGCGGAGGAACGCGGATTCGGCGATGAGTTCCGTCTGCTCGAAACGGTGGAAAAACTGACGCCGCAGGTGTTTGCTGACGTGAAGGGAAGCAACAAGGCCATGTGTGCCAACGTGGATATGTATTCCGGCTTGGTGTATCGTGCATTGGGCATTCCGTCGGAACTGTTTACGCCGCTGTTTGCGGTGGCGCGCTGCGCAGGTTGGTGTGCACACCGTACCGAAGAGCTGTATACCGGCAGCCGAATCATGCGTCCGGCTTATAAATCGCTTGCCAAGCCGGCAGAATATCGGCCGCTTAGCGAACGGGAGTAACGAAAGAAGGTTGCCTATGCACAACAAACTGTATCTGTGGTTTATGTTTGCGGCCACTGCGGTTGTGACTGCGTGGCGCACGATAGCGTTGCCGTCGGTTGCGGGCAACGGCGTTGTGCTGACACAGGTTCATTATCCGCTGCTGATGTTGATGGCGGCAGTGACGGTGCTGTCGCTGTTGCTTGCACGCCGTCACCGCGCACCTACGGCACATGTGAGTGGATTCTCTCAATTGGTCGGCGCGGCGTTCGGCGTGGTGCTGGCGGCGGTCTCCGCGTGGGATATCGTGCGGTTTATTTGGCACAATGAGGTGCCGGCACCATTGGATGTGACGGTCAGTGCGGCCGATCGCGTGTTGCTGTTGGTGTCTATGTTAGCCGGTTTCTATGGCGGCTTGTTCTTGGCGGTGTGGTTTATTCGCAAATACATGTCGCCGAATCATCCGTTCAACCGCGCCAGTCGCAAAGCACTGTTGTATGGCGGTTGGGTCACGTCGGCGCTGCTTGTGATGCTCTCGTTCAAAGCGTTTCAGGAAAGCGTGCGCACGTTGGATGCAAACGGCGTTTCGGCGGTAGGGATGCAGCGCGTGACGGTGGTGCTTCCGTTGCTGATCGCGGTGGCGGTGAGCGTTGCCTTGGCAGTTGTTTGCAAACGTGCGGCAAAACACCACACCTTTTCGGAAAAATGGCTGTGGCTGCTGCTGCCGTTGTGGGCGCTTGCACGCCTGGCACGCTACAACGTGGTATATGCTTCGTCGGTGGATATTTCCTCGGCGGTGTATGAGTTTTTCCTCTATGCGCTGGCGGCGCTGTTTTTACTGGAAAGTGCGCGGTTCTTCTCGGATATGAAAAACAATCCGGGATACCTTTGCGGCTTGGCGGCGGCTACGGCGGTGGTGTGCGTATCTGCTTGCGTTTCGCGCTTGCTCTTGTTTGCGTTGGGCGCGCACGCGGCAGTGATGTATTGCCCCATCCCGTCTGTGATCGAGGCGGCACTCGGCTTGTATGCCGCAGCGGTGGCAACGGGGGTTTGTCCTGTGGCTTTGGTAGATTCTAAGCAATAATTCTGTGCAAAAGTGTGGAGTGTTCCCCTTGGAATACACACACTTTTGTTTTTTAGGGAGAATTTGCAAAATTGGCTTGAAAAACACCGCTTCACGCGGTATAATAACAACAAGGTAATAAAATGGGGAAGTACGGGGGCTGTGAACCGCGCACTTCTCCGCTATCAATACTTTCAAGGAGGAACCGCAAATGAACTACCTCAACAAGAAAACCATCGAAGACATCAATGTGTCCGGCAAGCGTTGCTTGGTCCGCTGTGACTTCAACGTGCCGCTGAAGGATGGCAAGATTGACGATGCCAAGCGCATTCTCGGTGCTCTGCCCACCATTCAGTATCTGTTGGACAACGGCGCTGCCGTCATCCTGTGCTCTCACATGGGCCGTCCGCACAACGTGCTGAATGAAAAGTTGAAGCTGAACAAGAAGGAAGCGAAGAAGGTGGCCGAACTGCCCGAAGCCGAGCAGGCGGCAGCAGAAGCGGAACTCCTTGAAAAGGCGAAGAGCGATATCACCAAACTGTCGCTGCAGGTTGTGGCCGATAAGTTGGCCGAGCTGTTGGGCCGTCCCGTTATCATGGCCAAGGACGTTGTCGGTGAGGATGCCAAGGCGAAGGCTGCGGCGCTGAAACCGGGTGAAGTGCTGTTGCTTGAGAACGTGCGCTTCCATGCAGAAGAGACAAAGAACGATCCCGCTTTCGCGAAGGAACTCGCTTCCATGGCGGATATCTTTGTGAATGATGCGTTCGGCACGGCTCACCGTGCGCACGCTTCCACTGCCGGTGCGGCCGACTATCTGCCGGCTGTGTGCGGCTACCTTATCCAGAAGGAGATCCGCGTGATGGGTGGCGCTCTCGAAGAGCCGAAGCGTCCGTTTGTGGCGATCCTCGGCGGTGCGAAAGTGTCGGATAAGATCGGTGTGATCAACAACCTGATCGAGAAAGTGGATACCCTCATCATCGGCGGCGGCATGGCATACACCTTCTTTGCTGCGCAGGGTCATCAGGTGGGTACCTCCATTTGCGAATACGATAAACTCGAGCTTGCGCGTGAGTTGATGGCAAAAGCGAAGGAGAAGGGTGTTGACTTCCTGCTCCCCGTGGATAACGTGATTGCACGTGAGTATGCTCCCGATGCGGTGCATATGCGTGTGTATTCCGACAGCATTCCGGACGGCTGGATGGGCATGGATATCGGCTCCATCACGCAGGAACTGTATGTGAAGACGTTGTCGGATGCCGGCACGGTCATTTGGAACGGCCCGATGGGCGTGTCCGAGTTCCCGAACTTTGCGCCTGGCACCGAAGCGGTGGCGAAGGGTGTTGCGGAAAGCGGCGCGATCTCCATCATCGGCGGCGGCGACTCGGCTGCGGCTGTGGAACGTCTTGGCTATGCGGATAAGATGACCCACATCTCCACCGGTGGCGGCGCTTCGCTCGAATTCCTCGAAGGTTTGGAACTGCCCGGCATTGCTTGCCTGCAGGATCGTGACTAATAAGGAGAGTTAATCATGGGTAAGTATGTTATTGCTGGTAACTGGAAAATGAACAAGACCCCGGCCGAAGCAACCGCGCTGATCAACGAGATCAAACCGTTGGTGGCGGATGCGGCGTGCGACGTGGTCGTGGGTGTGCCTTTCGTGGATCTGCCGGCGGCTCTTGCGGCGGTGGAAGGCACCAAGATCGGTGTGGCGGCACAGAACTGTCACTGGGAAAAGTCCGGTGCATATACCGGCGAAATTTCTGCCGAGATGTTGGCGGCGATGGGCGTGGGCTACGTGATTCTCGGTCACAGCGAGCGCCGCACCTATTTCGGTGATACCGATGAAACGGTGCAGAAGCGTATGCGTGCCGCTTTGGATGCCGGTCTCACCGTTATCCTCTGCGTGGGTGAATATCTCACGCAGCGTGAGCAGGGCGTGACCAACGAAGTGGTTGCCATGCAGACCAAGATCGCGCTCGGCGGTGTGTCTGCCGAAGAAATGGCGCGTGTCATTATCGCCTACGAGCCCGTGTGGGCGATCGGTACCGGTCGTACCGCCACGGCGGAACAGGCGAACGAAGTGTGCGCGATGATCCGCACCACCATTGCCGGTTTGTATGACCAGGCTGTGGCAGATGCCGTCACGGTGCAGTACGGTGGTTCCATGAATGCTGCTAACGCGGCGGAACTGCTTGCACAGTCGGATGTCGACGGCGGCTTGATCGGCGGTGCTTCGCTGAAGGCGGCTGACTTTGCCGTGATTGTCGGCGCTGCGAAATAAGTAGAACGTTTTCTCAAAACCCACCACTTCCATGGTGGGTTTTGGTTTGAAGAAAGGACGGAACAGAATGAAAAAACCGCTTACCCTTATCATCATGGATGGCTTCGGCATCAACTCCTCGGATTACGGTAATGCCATCACCGCGGCCAACACGCCGCGTCTCAATGCACTGTTTGCGGAAAATCCCACCACCACCATCGGTGCTTCGGGTTTGGATGTCGGTCTGCCGGACGGGCAGATGGGCAACAGTGAAGTCGGCCACACCAACATCGGTGCCGGCCGCGTGGTGTACCAAATGCTGGTGAAGATCTCGAAATCCATCACCGACGGCGATTTCTTCGAAAACCCCGCCCTGCTTGCAGCGGTGGAAAACTGCAAAAAGAACGGTACGGCGCTGCATTTGATGGGTCTTTTGTCGGATGGCGGCGTGCACAGCCACAACGAGCATCTTTACGGTTTGTTGGAAATGGCCAAGCGCCACGGCCTTGAGAAGGTGTACGTGCATGCATTGATGGACGGCCGTGACGTGCCGCCCACCTCGGGTGTGGATTTCATGCAGGCCCTGTGCGAGAAGATGGCCGAGATCGGCGTCGGCAAAGTGGCCACTGTTTGCGGCCGCTACTACGCTATGGACCGTGACTTTGCGTGGGATCGCGTGGTGAAGGCCTACTCTGCTATGGTATACGGCGAAGGCGAAACCGCGGTGTGCCCTGTGGAAGCGATGAAAGCGTCTTACGCCGCCGGCGTGACCGACGAATTCGTGCTGCCCACCGTGTTGGATAAGAACGGCACCATCGGTGCGAACGACAGCGTGGTGTTTTTCAACTTCCGCCCCGACCGTGCGCGTCAGATTACTCGTGCGTTTGTGGACGAAGCGTTCGACGGCTTTGAACGCCGAAACGGCATGTTCCCGTTGCACTTCGTGTGCATGACCCAGTATGACGCCACCATGCCGAACGTGTCGGTGGCGTTCCCGCCGCAGGAACTCACCATGACGATGGGCGAAGTGCTGAGCCGTAACGGACTCACCCAGCTGCGTATTGCGGAAACCCAGAAGTACGCGCACGTCACCTTCTTCTTCAATGGTGGTGAAGAGCGCGTCTTTGACGGCGAGGATCGTGTGTTGATCCAGTCGCCCGACGTGCCCACCTTCGATCTGCAGCCGGAAATGAGCGCGTATCCCGTGTGTGAAGAAGCGGTGAAGCGCATTGAGTCGGGTAAGTACGACGTTATCATTCTGAACTACGCGAACTGCGACATGGTCGGTCATACGGGCGTGTTTGATGCCGCAGTGGCGGCGGTGCAAGCGGTGGATGAATGTGTCGGCCGCGTGGTGGATGCCACGTTGAAGATGGGCGGCAGCGCCATTATCACTGCCGACCACGGCAATGCAGACAAGATGTACGAGCCGGATGGCAGCCCGTTCACGGCACACACCACCTTCCCGGTGCCGTTCTGTGTGGTGGGCTATCCCTGCACGCTGCGTCAGTCGCACGGCCGCTTGGCCGATATCGCCCCGACTATGCTCACCATGCTGGGTGTGGAACAGCCGGCCGATATGGATGGCGAAACCATGATCGAAAAGAGCCTGTAATTACAGCATAACAGAACAAGGGCAAGTGCATTGTGCACTTGCCCTTGTTTTCTTTTAGGCGCCATACGGCAGGGAACACGTGGGAGTGTTTGGTCGCGTTCGCAAGTCCGGATATGGCAGCAAACTTGACAAACGGGGGGGCAGAGAGGGTAGAATGAAGGCACAGGAAAGTC
>JAZODN010000142.1:0-3095 GCA_045597045.1 Acutalibacteraceae bacterium | reverse complement strand
ACTTCCGCCCACGTGCCGCGGACCTTCACGTTGGAAAGCACGCGTTGCAGGTCGTTCACGCCGCCCGCCAGTTCCTTCATCTCACCGAGTGAGCGATAGACGTTTTGCAGTTGCTCGCCCACCGCCTGAAAACTGGTGTCCAGCCGCTTTTGCAGGGTGGCGGTGAGTTTTTCGTCCACCGTTGCCCGCATCTGTTCTAATTTCTGTTCGTTACTCTCCTGCAAGCGCGCCACCGCTTCGGACAGTGTGCGATTCAAGCGGTCGGACTGTGCGTTCAGCGTTTGATACAAACGGTCCTGCTCTGCCGCGCGGGATTCCGCATTTTCCCGCCGCAGTGCCCGAATTTCTTCGCGCAGTCGTCCCTCACTCCCGTTATCCTGCGGGCGGCGCAACAGCACCGCTAAAAGTAACACGAGGACGACCGCAAGCAGTCCCCAAGTAATGTACATCTCCATAGCGCCCTCCGAACAAATGTTTTTCTCATTATAAAATAAAAAATCGGACTTGTCAAGATTCGACTTATCGTATATAATGGGTGGGTAACGTAGGAAGGGGTGTTTTTGTGAAACGCGAAGGATATATCAGTTGGGATGAATTTTTCATGGGTGTCGCCATGCTTGCGGCACAGCGCAGCAAAGACCCGAGCACGCAGGTGGGTGCCTGCATCGTGAGTGGGGACGACGACCCCGCAGGCGGCAACGTCATTCTGTCGACGGGGTACAACGGTTTCCCTGCGGGCTGTTCGGACGATGAGTTTCCGTGGGAGCGGGAAGGCGGCTTTTCCGAGACGAAGTATCCCTTCGTGGTACACGCGGAATTGAACGCCATTTTGAACGCGCGCGGCAAATCGCTCCGCGGGGCACGGCTGTACGTCGCGCTGTTCCCCTGCAACGAATGCGCGAAAGCCATCATTCAGGCGGGTATCCGCGAGGTGGTGTATCTGTCGGACAAATATGCCGAGACGGATGCGACCCGTGCCTCCCGCCGAATGTTGACGGCGGCGGGTGTGACCTTGCGTCAGTTCCGCAGTGACCGCAAGATTTCCATCGAATACACCGCAGAATAATGTAATTTTGCACAGCCACGGCAACCCGCCGTGGCTGTTTTTGTTATAAAGTGAAAATTATGGTGTAACCCTTGCTTTTTTCGGAAATGTGAGTATAATAAAAAGCGTGATTTTAAATTAACGGAGGTTATTATCATGTTGGTTTCGGCTGCAGAAATGATGCAAAAAGCGCGTGACGGTCACTATGCCGTCGGTCAGTTCAACATTAACAACCTGGAGTGGACCCGTGCGGTGCTCGAAACGGCACAGGAGTGCAACTCCCCTGTGATTCTCGGCGTGTCGGCCGGCGCAGGTAAATATATGGGCGGCTTCAACGTGGTGTCTGCCATGGTGAAAGCGATGATCGAGTCCCTCGGCATCACCGTGCCGGTGGCGTTGCACCTCGATCACGGCACCTACGATCAGTGCTACCAGTGCGTGCAGGCAGGGTTCTCCTCCATTATGTTCGACGGCTCGCACTATCCGATCGAAGAAAACCTCGCGAAGACCACCGAGCTCGTGCACGTGGCGCATCAGCTGGGTCTCTCCATCGAAGCGGAAGTCGGTTCCATCGGTGGTGAGGAAGACGGTGTTGTGGGTTTGGGTGAATGTGCGGATCCTGCCGAGTGCAAGCAGATCGCGGATCTCGGCGTGGATATTCTCGCGGCCGGCATCGGCAACATCCACGGTAAGTATCCCGAAAATTGGCCCGGCCTGCGTTTCGACGTGCTTGAGCAGATCAAGAACGCAGTGGGCGATATGCCGCTTGTGCTGCACGGCGGCACCGGTATCCCCGAAGAGCAGGTCAAGAAGGCGATTGATCTCGGCGTGTGCAAGGTGAACGTGAACACCGAGTGTCAGCTCGCGTTTGCGGCGGCTACCCGTGCCTACGTGGAAGCCGGCAAGGATCTCGAAGGCAAGGGCTTCGATCCCCGTAAGCTGCTCGCTGACGGTACCAAGGCGATCAAAGCGACTGTCAAGGAAAAGATGGAACTGTTCGGTTCGGTCAACAAGGCGTAATTTCACAAAAGGACACGGTGTTGCCGTGTCCTTTTCTTGCTGTATAAGGGGTGTTTTTGCGCTTGTTCGGTCCCACGTTTCCCACGCGCGGCGCCGGGGGAAGAGAAGGTAGGTGTGCGGCGGCGAAGAAGCCTGTTTCTTGTTGCGTTTTACACAAATTTTCGCGTCGAAAAAGGCGTGCTTTTTTCTTGACATGACGCGACAAAATATGCTATACTCTCTGATGTAGTTTATATAATTTTAAACCCTTCTTTGCGACTGACGGATTTGTGGAGCACCACATGGAACAAAGAAAGGAAAAGCCGACCGTCTGGGCGCATTTAACTTGTCGTAAGTTGAGTGCGCCCTTTTTTGGTTCTTAATCACCCGAAGGAGGTTGTTTCTGTGAAAAAAGTAGGCATCGTGATGGGGAGCGACAGTGACCTGCCCATCATCAAAAAAGCGACCGACATGTTAAAGGCGCTGGAGATCCCGTTTGAGGTGCACGTGTATTCGGCACACCGCACGCCCGATGAGGCGCGCGATTTTGCGCGCGGCGCCCGTGACAACGGCTTCGGTGTGATGATTGCGGCGGCCGGCATGGCGGCACACCTGGCAGGTGCGGTGGCGGCGAACACCACCTTGCCGGTGATCGGCATTCCTTGCCAAGGGCCGCAGCTGGATGGGTTAGACGCCCTGCTTCCCACCGTGCAGATGCCCACGGGCCTTCCCGTGGCCACCGTGGCGGTGAACGGCGGCGGCAACGCGGCGCTGCTTGCGGCGCAGATCCTGGCGGTGGAAGACGCAGCGCTGGCTGCGCGTTTGAACGCCAAGCGTGCGGCGGATGCCGCAGCAGTGCTGGCGAAGGATGCGGATATCGCCTCCCGTCTGTAATTTCGTTTTTAAAAATTTTAATCATAAAGGAGTTATCAACAATGGAAAAGAAACTGGTTTACAAAGGCAAGACGAAGGACGTTTACGCACTGGATAACGGCAACTATTTGCTGAAATTTAAGGACGATTGCACCGGCAAGGACGGTGTGTTTGATCC
>JAZODN010000141.1:0-12435 GCA_045597045.1 Acutalibacteraceae bacterium | reverse complement strand
AGGGTACACCCGTTCCCATCCCGAACACGGAAGTTAAGCTCATCTACGCTGACAATACTTGGCTGGAAGCGGCCCGGGAAGATAGGTAGGCGCCAACACAAAACTCCGCAGACATTTCGTCTGCGGAGTTTTTTTGTGTTTATTCAATTCTTTTAAAATCTGCAAACGTTAAATACAGTTCTTCTCGCGGCACCTCCAAAGCCAGTAACGCGCCGCTTTCGGGGGCGGAGTACAGGGTGTAAGCCACGCCGTCCTCCAGTACACCTTCGGTTTTGCAGCGCCCATCGGCGGTGATCACTCCGTCGACGGTGCGATACACAGCTGCATCCAACGCTTGCAGCAACCGTTTACCCAGTGCAGAAGCCGGCACCTTTTCGGGCGAGAGCGACCATTTGATGCCAAGCATGGAAAGAATGACTTTCTGCCCGTCCCATGTCATGGTAAGTCCGTTCAACTCTTCGGGTGCGGTCAGTGTCAGTGAAAGCAGACCCGTGCTGCTGCGCTCGACGGTGCCGCTTACCGATTCGCCGCGATAACTCCCCACGGCCGTGCAGGTAAAACCCACGGCTGTGGGCGGTGTGTCCGACGTGTTAGGGTTACACCCCGTGAGTAGCAGGCACAGTAGCAGAGGGAGCAGGCGGAACAGACGAATCATACGGTAACACCCGTTTCTCAAGATCTAAAAACAATCCGCCAAGTTCATCCAAAATGTCGCGCGGAAGCATGGCGTGCTGCGACAGACGTGCCGCCGCACGGTCGCCGGCAGCGCCGTGCAGGAACACGCCGCACATCGCTGCTGCCCACGGCTCCATGCCTTGCGCCAAGAACGCACCGATCATGCCGGCCAACACATCGCCGCTGCCGCCGGTGGCCATGCCGGGATTACCCGTTGGGTTGAGCAGCAGTGCGCGGTGAGGCGAGGCGATCAGCGTTTCGTGTCCCTTCAGCACTAAGGTGACACCGTACTCTTCGGCAAACTCCCGTGCAATCGAAGCGCGGTGTGCCTGAATATCATCTACCGTGCGCTGTGTAAGACGGGCCATTTCCGCCGGGTGCGGTGTGAGCACCAACGGCCGTCGAATTGTTTTCAATCTATCTATATGCCGTGCGACAGCATTTATGCCATCGGCATCCAGTACCAACGGAGTAACACCGTGTGTAAGTACATCCCACACCATTTCCTCTGCAGCGGCGGAACGTCCCAAACCGCAGCCAAGAACCACCGCCGTAGCATTTTTGGCGCGCACGCGTACCGCCATCTGTGCCGCGGCATCGGTACCCTCCAGCGGCAGGCAGACGGCTTCCGGCAGGGCGGCGGCAAAAATCGGATAAATGGTGCGAGGCAACGCTGCCGTGAGCAGTCCGACACCGCAGCGCAGTGCGCCTTCCGCGCATAGGCGTGCGGCACCTGCCATGCCGTCACTCCCCGTGACGGTGAGCAAATGACCAAACGTACCTTTGTGCGCCTGCGCTGCGCGCGGTGCAAAATGCGACTGCACCATGCTGTGCGAAACGGTGATCTGTCCGTGACTGTAGCGGTCGATCAGTTCTTCGTCAATGCCGATAGACACCACTTCTACGCGGCCGTATAGCGGTGCGGCTGCCGCTGCGATCAACGCCGGCTTCAACGCCGAAAAGGTCACGGTGATCGTGGCCGGCAGCGTGTCGCTATCCGCTGCACCGCTGTCGGCATCCATGCCGCTGGGAATATCCACAGCTACAACAGGGGCGGTCACCCCACGCGCCAGACGCAGCAGGTGGCGCATGTAATCGGGGAGTGCACCGTGGAAACCGATGCCGAATACGGCGTCTATAATCATGCCGGCCGAACGCACCGCCTCGGCTGCCAAAAACGGCTCGGTTTCCAAATTGCACAGCGTGACCGCCGTGCCTTTCAACCGGGAAAGCATATCGCGCGCCTGATCGGTCGTGGGTGCGCCACTCATCAGTACCACCGACACGGCAGCCCCTTCATCCAACAGTTTGCGCGCGATCACAAAACCGTCGCCACCGTTGTTGCCGTTGCCGCACAGCACTGCCACGCGGCGGCCTTCCATCGCCCAGTTCGAGCGAATGACGCGCGCGGCCGCACTACCGGCGTTTTCCATCAAGCGCAAAAAGGTGAGACCTTCGGCCACTGCCGCGCACTCCAATTTACGCATGCTGTCAATAGACAGAACCTTCATCCGCAATCACTCCTCCGACGGTAAGTTTGGGGTAACCTCACGGCGCAGCAGAGGCGAAAGACCCTCAGCCAAAGCGTGCAGCACACGGGCATTCGGCTGGAAGATCACCGCCGTGTGCCCGTTCTTTTTGCTGCGGTAGGTGAACATCCACAAATTGGTCGTGCTGCCGCTTGTGCAGCGTACCACGCGGTTAAACCGCGAAAGGTCGCAACCGGCGGCAAACGGAGCGAGCGATTCGATCTTATCGCCGCGCACCGATACCAAGCGCAGCCGACGGCGTTTGCCGCGAATGCGGTCGATATCAATGTCGCCGTTGGTCACGCAATATTCGTATTCCGTGACCAACATGGAGGTGCACCAATACCAGCCGTAACCAATGCCGACCACGGCAAACGCCAAGAACATGCCGCCCATTAGCACGGCCAAGGTCAACAGCAACAAGGCGGCCAAGGTCAAACCGAACATGGCACCAAAATAACGTATACCGCGCTTTTCGCGCAGCAACTGCTCCACAAACATATCCATAAAAGACAACTCCTTTTTTACTTCTGTTTTCATTATACACGAAGAAAGAAAAGATTGCAACGCCCTACCGTAAACAGTTTGTGAAAAAACACTTGACAAAACGCGACTACGCGTGTAGAATGTTGTTAGACTACATTTGTAGACAAGGAGAGATGAGTGTGAAAATACCGCATGTTGGTGAGGCGGAGTTGGCGGTGATGCAGGTGCTGTGGCAGGCCGACAGGCCGCTTTCTACCGCGGATATCAATCGCGCTGTGGAGGCCTACGGATGGAAACGGACCACCGTTTCGACCTTTTTGACGCGTTTGTTGGAAAAAAAGGCGATCACTGCCCAAAAACAGGGGGCACAATATTATTATACGCCGATATTGACAAAGGCGGCGTATCAACGCGCGCAGACGGGGGCGCTGGTGCATTCGCTGTTTGGTGGGTCGGTAACGGCATTGGCGGCGAGTTTGTTTGAAGACACGGCGTTGACGGCCGATGAAATTCAGGAATTGCGTGCGATTTTGGAAAGGAGCGCGCAATGACGGTGTTGTATACCGCCTTGCACCGTATGTGGATTGCAGGGTTGGCCGGCAGTGCGGCGGCAGGACTTATGTGTTTGCTGTTAGCCTGTGCACGCCGGGTGTCGCTTCGGTGGCAATATCGCTTGTGGACGGCGTCGGCAACGCTGTTTTTGTTGCCCGTGTGCATCTCGTTGCGGCAAGCAACGGTTCCTGCACCGCTTGGGAAAGTGACGGTGTATCTCACAGAGACGGCGGCACGTCCTCTGCCACCGCCGTCCACGGCGGCTGTACCGCAGGTGACATGGGGCGACGTAGCGGCGGCAATTTGGCTTTCGGTGGCGCTGATACTGTTTTTGCGGTGTGCAGTGGGCTATGCACTGCAAATGCGCCGCTTGCGGCGCAACACGCAGGCGGTATCTTGTGCGCTGCTTGCGGAATACACCGCACGGCGTGTGCAGGTGCGGCAAGGGGCGTGTGTGGTATCGCCCTTGCTGGCAGGGGCGTTTCGCCCTACACTGTATCTGCCGGAACACGTGCTTTCCGAACAGCAACTGCGACATGTATTGGCGCACGAAACGGTGCACCTGCACCGCGGTGATTTGTGGATAAAACGCATCTGTCTGTTGGTGCGCTGGTTGCATTGGTATAACCCCGTGGCACACGCCGTCTGTCGCCGTGTGGCGGCGGTGTGTGAAACTTCGTGCGATATGGCAGCTATCAAACGCTGCGACGGGGACCGATCGGCGTATCTCAGCACGGTCCTGCTTTTACTGTGCGCCAACGTACAAGGCGATCCGCCGGGCACGGCTATGGCCTGCCATCCCCGTCAAATTAAGGCAAGGTTTCTCACAGTGAGCACCCATCGGTCTGCCCGTGGGGTCACGGTGGTGACCGCAGCGGCGGCTGTGTTGCTGTTGGTGGGGGCACTGTGTAGCGGTGCAGTATACGCCGGCCGAGACAGCGCACCGCACGTGCGTCCCGATGTGAAGGTACCCACAACGTCAGTGGCCGACCCTGCGCCGCCGACCGTTGAGGAAAACGGTGAAAGCGGTTTTCGTTGGCCGTTGTTGAAGGAAGAAGGTGCCGTGTCGTCTGCTTTCGGTTACCGTTGGGGCCGGTTCCACCGCGGTGTGGATATTGCGGCCGAGGTCGGTGATCCTGTGGTGGCGGCGAGCCGTGGTGCGGTGATTGCGTGTGAAGGACGCAGTTACAACGGAGGGTATGGCATGGCGGTGGTGATCGATCACGGCAAAGGTTTGCGTACCGTGTATAGCCATTTGGAGGAGATTACCGTGAGTGTGGGCGAGCAGGTGGCAGCCGGTCAGGTGATTGCCTTGGCCGGTATGACGGGCAACGTAACCGGCCCGTGCCTGCATTTTGAGGTGTTAGTTGACAACGAAGCGGTGGATCCGTTGGTGTGGTTGGATAACGTGTGTGTGAGGAAGAAGGAAGAAAATGAGAACAATGTGGGGTAAATTTGTGTATCCGTTGTGTGTCGCTTTACTGCTTTCAGGATGTACGGCGCCCGGGGAGAAGACGGATATCTTCGATACGCCGCCCTCGGTGTCTGTTACCCAAACGACCACCGCGACCGCCACTGCCACAACGACGACCGCCACAACCGCACGCTCCACCAGACCTGCGCCGGCCGCATTTCGGCTGCAAGGGGTGCCGTTGATTCCACAGTATCCGTTGTATCCAACGGGGTGTGAATCGGCTGCGGCGGTGATGGCGTTGCAATACGCCGGAGAGCCGATCGCTATGGATACCTTTGTGGAGAAACATCTGGTGAAAGACACGGGTTTTTACTACAAAGACGGCACGCATTACGGGCCGGATCCGCGGCAGGTGTTTGCCGGCGATCCGCGCACCGTTTCGTCTTACGGCTGCATGTCGCCCGTGATCAAACGGGCGATGGCGAGCGTGCTCGGCAGTGACGAACGGGTGGAGGATGCGTCGGGTTTGTCGATGTCGGCGTTGTGTGAGCAGTACGTGGCCCAAGGGATTCCTGTGGTTGTTTGGGTTTCAATCAATATGTTGGAGGTGTATCCTTCGGGTTCGTGGATCACGCCAAGCGGCGAAACCTACGTGTGGCCGGCAAACGAGCACTGTATGCTGCTTGTCGGTTACGATGAAGGACATTATTATTTTAATGATCCGTACAAAGGGTGTGAGGTGAGTTATGCACGCACACTGTCGCAGGCACGATACGAGGCGCTTGGCAAACAGGCGCTTGCCGTAATTCCCCTCTTGTAAAATGTTCAATTTTCTGCTATGATGGCAGAGAGGTGAGAATATGTCGGGTACAGTGCTGTTGATTTTTGAATTCATCGGTACCATCTCGTTTGCCGTTTCGGGTGCGGTGACCGCACTGCAGAAGAAGATGGATATCTTCGGCGTAGCCATTCTTGGGCTCACCACGGCGGTCGGCGGCGGCGTGGTGCGTGATCTGGTGTTGGGGCAAACGCCGCCAAACACCTTTCGGAATCCGCTGTATGCCCTGGTGGCAATTGCCACGGCGGTGGTGATGTTTTTCCCGATTGTGCGCCGTTTGTTCGATCGCTATCACCGTTCCTATGAACTGGTGATGTTGGTGATGGATTCACTGGGACTTGGTGTGTTTACGGTAGTCGGCATTCGTACCGCCTATGCCGTTTCGAACGAATTTGGCTTATTCTTGCTCATCTTCGTCGGGGTGATAACGGGTATCGGCGGCGGTGTGATGCGCGACATATTGGCAGGGAACACCCCTTACATTTTCGTGAAGCATTTTTACGCCACGGCATCGCTGATCGGTGCGTGTGTGTGTGTCGGCTGTTGGCCGCTGCTTGGCGAGACGTGGGCTATGGTGTGCGGTGCGGCAGCAGTGGTGTTGCTGCGCCTGCTTGCGGCGCATTACCACTGGAGTTTGCCCAAAGCGGAATAAGCGTGCGCAGGTTCATTTGGCGGCTGCAACACCGAGGAGAATAGGAAATACGGCGGAACCGTTCGGTACCGAGGCGTTATAAAAAGAGAAACCGAGCCGATCTGTTGATCGGCTCGGTTTCTCTTTTTTATTCTCTGAATGGCGGTACATACTTTATCCGAAGTTTTGGTTGCAATGGCAGCCTTTGCCCACGGAGGACAATCGGTTTGGCTATCGGAAAGTGTGTCACGCCAACCCTTTCGGCAATTCCACGAGTGAGCAGCCGCATGCGGCTGCCAGCACACGGCATTCGTCAAAGTGCCATTCCAACCCGTCCTTGTGGTGCACGTCGCCCGACAAAATGGCGCTGCCGCCACGCTCGGCAATGTAGCGGAGCAGGTGCGGTGCCGGATAGGGGGTGGTGCGATAACCGCGGAAGATGGCACCCGTGTTGATCTCGAACGGGATGCCGTAAGGAATCAGCGCGTCGATGGCCGCTTTGGCGGCGGCGACATAACGCGGATGGGTATCGTCGAACAGCGCGGCGTCTTGGTTGTATTTGGTGATGAGATCAAAATGTCCGATAATGGCCGGTTGCAGACGGCCGAGATCGGCCACAGCGGCATAATACGCTTCGGCCAAGGCGTACCAATCGCCGCCGAAAAGGCGCTCAACCCCTTCACGCAGGTGCTCTTTTGAATAATCGAGCACCAAATATTCGCCCTCCTTTTGCACGTAGTGTACCGAGCCGATGACGTAATCGTAATCGGCGGTATCCAATGGCGAATACAGATCTTGTTCGATGCCGCAATAGATGGTGAGGCGGTCGCGGTATTCGGTTTGCAGTGCCCGAATCTCCTCGTAATAACGGGAGATGTTGCTGAGGGTGTAGTTTTCGGAAAACGGCATGGGAGCGTGTCCGGAAAAGCCGAGATGGGTCATGCCGCGCGCCAGTGCTGCTTCCACCATTTCGCGAGGTGTGTGTGCACCGTCGCAGAAGGTGGTGTGAGTGTGAAAATCGCCGCGGATCATTTTGTCATCTTCTCCTGCTTTACTTTGTGGTCGATCACGTGGCGTGAGGCGAGTTCGTTGTGAATATCCTCAAGTGACAGCCCCATTTCGATCATCAGCACCATCACGTGATAGGTGAGGTCAGCAATTTCGTACACCGTTTCTTTTTTGTCGTTGGCTTTGCCGGCAATAATGACCTCGGTGCATTCTTCGCCTACTTTTTTGAGAATCTTGTCGATACCCTTTTCAAAGAGATAGGTGGTGTAGGAGCCTTCCTTCTTCTCGGTTTTGCGTCCTTCAATGAGGGCCATCAACTGCTCGAGCGAGAAGGCGTGGCGCTCTTCGCTTTCCCACAGGGGATTGTGGAAGCAGGAGTCTTCGCCCGTGTGGCAGGCAGGGCCGTCTTTTTCCACCAAAATCTCCAATGCGTCTTTGTCGCAATCTGCCGTGATGGAAACAATGTGCTGGTAGTTGCCGCTTGTTTCGCCCTTCAGCCACAGTGTTTGCCGCGAACGGCTGAAAAAGCAGGTGAGGCCTTTTTCCATCGAGATCTGCAAACTTTCACGATTCATATACGCCAAGGTCAGCAGTTTTCGGGTCTTGGCATCCAGGACCACGGCCGGGATCAACCCGTTTTCGTCAAACTTCAATTCGTCAATCTTCAACATAGTAATCTCCTTACAGTCTTACGGGGATCCCGTTTTGTTTTAACTCTTGTTTTAAGTCGGGGATGGCCACTTCGCGGAAGTGGAAGATAGAGGCGGCAAGCCCGGCATCCACCCCCGGCAGTGCACGGAACAACTCGGTGAAGTGCTGTTTGTTGCCGGCACCGCCCGAAGCGATGACCGGCACCGATACCGCGCGGCAGACCGCATCCAACATTTCCAGATCAAAGCCATTCTTCACGCCGTCGGTATCAATGGAGTTGACTACCACTTCGCCGGCACCGGCATCCACCGAACGGCGGATCCAATCGATGGCTTCCATGCCGGTGTTTTCGCGGCCGCCTTTGGCAAATACGCGGAACACGCCGTCGACACGTTTAATATCCACCGAAAGCACCACGCACTGATCGCCGTACAGTTTTGCGGCTTCATGGATCAGCGAGGGGTTGCGAATGGCACCCGAGTTGACACTTACTTTATCGGCGCCGCACTTCAGCACACGGTCAAAATCCGCGGTGGTATTAATACCGCCGCCCACCGTGAGGGGGATGAAGATGGTGCGTGCCACCTCGCACAAAATATCGGTGAACAGGCGCCGCCCTTCGGCCGAGGCGGTGATGTCATAAAACACCAGTTCGTCGGCCCCGTTGTCGCTGTAGTATTTCGCGAGCTCGACGGGAGAGGACACGTCGTGCAGTCCTTCAAAATTGACCCCCTTGACCACGCGTCCGTCACGGACATCCAGGCAGGGGATGATGCGTTTGGTTATCATGTTGCCACCTCGATTGCGCGGCGCAGATCAATGGCGCCGGTGTAGTATGCTTTGCCGATAATGGCACCGTACAATCCGGTGGCGGCCAGCTTTTCTACGTCGGAAAGCGACGATACGCCGCCGGAAGCTACAATGTCGAGAGAAAGCTGCTCGCTCATGGTGCGGTAGAGTGCGTGGTTGGTGCCTTGCATGGCGCCGTCACGCGAGATGTCGGTGCAGATGACGGTGCCGACACCGAGTGCCTCCAATTCACGGCAGAAAGTCATGGCGTCTTTTTCGGCGGTCTCGGTCCAACCCTTGATGGCCACTCGGCCGTCGCGGATATCCACCCCCACGGCCACATGGGTGCCGAAAGCGGTCAGCGCCTCTTTTAAAAAGGCAGGATCGCACACCGCCGCGGTGCCCAAAATCACGCGGTCCACACCGGCCGAAAGATAGGTTTCGATGGTGTTCATCGAACGGATACCGCCGCCGATTTCGGTGAAGAGGTTGGTGTTTTGTACGATGTGCCTAACAGTGGAGAGGTTGGGGGTGTCACCACTTTTGGCGCCCTCCAGATCCACCAGGTGCAAGCAGGTGGCGCCGGCTGCCTCAAAATCGTGTGCGACAGCCAGCGGATCGTCGTTATATACCGTCATTTGGGCATAGTCGCCTTTGAACAGACGAACGGCTTTGCCCTCATAAATATCAACAGCAGGGAAGATCTTCATATATTAGTCCTCATATTCACAAAATGCGCGCAGAATGTTCAGCCCCACCGTACCGCTTTTTTCGGGGTGAAACTGACAGCCGAATACATTGCCGTTTTGCACGGCCGCGGTCAGCGGTGCGCCGTATTCGGCGTTGGCGATCACCACCTCGTCACAGTTGGCGGCATAGAACGAGTGCACGAAATACACATGGTCGCCGTTTTGAATGTAACGGAAGAGGGGGCTCTGTTTTTGGGTGAATTGCAGTGCATTCCATCCGATGTGGGGGATTTTGAGCCCTTTCGGTATGACGTCGGCAATCGGGCGGATGCTGCCTTGAATGAGCCCCAAGCCTTCGTGCTCGCCGTATTCGTAACTGCGTTCAAACAGCATTTGCATGCCAAGGCAGATGCCCAGCAGCGGCTTGCCGTGGGCAGCTTCGTCCTTCACCGCGTCGGCCAAACCGCTGTTGCGCAGTTTGGCGGCGGCATCGCCGAAAGCCCCCACACCGGGCAGCAACAGTTTATCTGCCGCACGCAAGGCGGCAGCATCGTCCGTTACGGTGACGGCGGCGCCCAACGCTTCCAGCGAACTGCGAAGCGAAAAGAGGTTACCGACACCGTAGTCAATGATGGCGATCATGCCAGAACTCCCTTCGTAGAGGGGACGTCGTCGGCAAAGGTGCCGTCGATCGACACGGCGGCACGCAGGGCGCGCGCCACCGCTTTGAATTGCCCTTCGATGATGTGGTGCGAATTGGTGCCGGCCATTTGGCGCAGATGCAGGGTGCAGTTCGCATTGCGCACAAACGCCCACCAAAACTCTTCGGCCAGCTCGGTGTCAAACGTGCCCACTTTTTCGGTGGGGATTTCCATGTCGTAATACAAGCCGGCGCGCCCCGAAAGGTCCACGGCGGCAAGAATCAGCGCTTCGTCCATCGGTAATAGCTGCGAGCCGTAACGCAGAATGCCTTTTTTCTCGCCCAACGCTTCGGTGAGCGCTTGACCCAGACAAATACCGATATCCTCCACCGTGTGGTGATCGTCCACGGCGGTGTCGCCATGGCAGGTGAGGGTGAGGTCAAAGCGTGCGTGTTTGGCAAACAGTGTCAGCATATGGTCTAAAAAGCCGCAGCCGCTGTCGATACGGCTGACACCGCTGCCGTCCACGATCAGCTGCAGGGTGATATCGGTCTCCGCCGTGCGGCGGTCTATTGTGGCGTTTCTCATAACAATTCCTCCGAAATAATCTCCTTCAGCGCGGCTAGCAGGGTGTTCATATCCTTGCGTGTGCCGACGGTGATGCGGTTGTATTGGTCAATGCGCGGTGCGTCGAAATGGCGCACCAGAATGCCGCGTTCCTTCAAGCGGTGATAGATCAGGCCGCCGTCGATGTTCGGGTGACGGGCAAATACGAAGTTGGCTGCCGAGTCGGTGAGAAGAAAGCCCATTTCACGCAGCCGCGCCGCGGTGTAATCGCGGTTTTCCGCTACCGTGCGGCAGTTGTGCCGGGTGTAGTTTTCATTGGCCAGAGTGGCTACGCCGACAGCCATGGTTATGGCGTTGACGTTATAGGGGTTGGTGGCGTATTTTAAGGTGTTCAGGTCGCGGATCAACGCTTTGCAACCCACACCGAAGCCCAAACGAGCGCCGGCCATGGAACGGGATTTCGAAAAGGTGCCCGTGACGAGCAGGTTGTCGTATTGGTGAATCAGCGGCACGCAGCTTTGGGCACCGAAATCCACGTATGCTTCGTCGATCACCACCACGTTGTCGGGATTGGCTTTCAAAATGCCTTCGATCTCGTCTGTGGTAAGCGGAATGCCGGTGGGGGCGTTGGGATTGGCAATGAACACCGTGTGACCGCCGCCGTAATAGTCGGCCGGCTCAATGGTGAGATCCTCGCGCAGCGGTATGGTTTTATACGGCACGCGGTTATATTCCGCAAACACGGGATAAAAGCCGTAGGTGATGTCGGGGAAGACGGCCGGTGTGGCTTCGTCGCAAAAGGCGGCGAAAGCGAAATTCAGCACCTCGTCCGAACCGTTGGTAAACAGGAGCTCCTCCGGTTCCACTTCGAGCAACTTGGCCATTGCTTCGTTCAGCGCACGGGCGGTCGGGTCGGAATACAGCTGTACGTTTGCTGCCGCCACCCGCGCAGCCGCCTTGGCCTGAGCACAGGGGGGGAAGGGAGATTCGTTGGTGTTCAGTTTTATGTATCGGCGCTCACGCGGCTGTTCACCGGGAGTGTAGGGGGTGAGCGCTTGGAATTTGTCGCTGAAAAAACGGCTCATGGGTTGGTTCACTCTTTCTCGAAACGGATGCGCGCGCTCTTGGCGTGGGCGGTGAGTCCCTCCTGCTCGGCAAAGAAGGCCACGTCTTCTGCTACGGCGGCGAGTGCATCGCGTGTGTAATAGGTATATTGCGTTTTCTTGATGAAATCGTCTACCGACAAGGGGCTCGAAAAACGTGCCGTACCGCTGGTGGGCAGGGTGTGGTTCGGGCCGGCGAAGTAGTCGCCCAGTGCTTCGGGGCAGTGACGGCCCATGAAGATCGAACCGGCGTGACGCACGTGGTCGAGGTAGTCGAACGGGTTGTCCACACACAGCTCCAAATGTTCGGGGGCAATGGCGTTGGCAATGTCGATCGCCGTTTCCAAATCGGGGGTGACGATGATCTTGCCGTTTTCGTCAATGGACGTGCGTGCAATCTCCGCACGGGCGAGCAGCGGAATTTGCTGTTCCAGTTCTGCCTGCACGGCCTTGGCAAGTGCAGCGGAATCGGTAACCAATACGGCCGAGGCCATTTTGTCGTGTTCTGCTTGCGAGAGCAGGTCGGCCGCGGCACAGCGCGGATCGGTCTTGCCGTCTGCCACGATCAAAATCTCGCTCGGGCCGGCGATCATATCAATGGAGACCAAGCCGTATACCTGCCGCTTGGCTTCGGCCACATAAGCGTTGCCGGGGCCGACGATCTTATCCACCTTCGGCACCGTATCGGTACCGAAGGCAAGGGCAGCCACCGCCTGTGCGCCGCCGATCTTGAAAATGCGGTCGATACCGGCGATGCCGGCGGCCGCCAAAATGACGGGGTTCACCTTGCCGTCGCGGCCGGGCGGTGTGACCATCACCACTTCGCGACAGCCGGCGATCTTGGCAGGAATGGCATCCATCA
>JAZODN010000140.1:0-23649 GCA_045597045.1 Acutalibacteraceae bacterium | reverse complement strand
CGCACCTGTGCCGAGCATTGCTGCAGGGCAAGCGCGTAGAACAGCTGTCGGGCTGTATTACAGCAAAAAAACGAGGTCGAATGACCTCGTTTCCTGTTTCTATTGTAAGGTATAACCGAAACTGCCGAGCAACCCCTGGCGGTTACGCCAGTCCTCCTTCACCTTCACCCAGCATTGCAGGTTCACGTGAATACCGAACAGTTTTTCCATTTCACCGCGTGCACGGGAGGCGATCTCTTTGAGCATCGCACCGCGTTTGCCGATAACAATGCCTTTGTGGCTGTCTTTTTCGCAATAGATGGTGACTTCGATATCCATGATATCCTGTCCTTTTTCAGTGACGTCTTCGCCCATCTTTTCCACCACCACCGCAATGCCGTGAGGAATCTCTTTTTGCAGCAGGTGTAGCATCTGTTCACGCACCAATTCAGAGGCAAGCACGCGCTCGGGCTGATCGCTCACCGTATCGGCAGGGAAGAAGTGGGGGCTTTCAAATGCAAAGGCAGAAAGCTCGGTCACCAACGTATCCACCGCTTCGCCCGTGAGGGCAGAAACCGGGATAATGGCGGCGAAATCGTATTCGCTTTGCCACGTATCTATGCAGGTGAGCAGCGGTGATTTATCTTCCAACAGATCGATCTTATTGATCACCAAGATCACCGGCAGCTGTTGGCGGCGGAACTGCGAGAGCAGATCACGATCGGTGTCCGACACCTTGGCATCGGCGGTAACCACCAACACACCGGCATCCACGCCGCTGACCGCCTCGCCGATGGATTTCACCATAAAATCGCCAAGACGGGTGCGCGGACGGTGGGCACCGGGGGTATCCAAGAACACGAGCTGCAGGGTGTCACGCGTCAACACGCCCATAATACGGTTACGTGTGGTTTGCGGTTTGTCCGAAACAATGGCCACCTTGCGGCCGACTAAGCGATTCAGCAACGAGGATTTACCCACATTTGGACGGCCGACCAAGGCCACAAAGGCGGAACGGGTAGTCGTAGAACTCATAACAGCGTGTATCTCCTTATTCCATCACATAACTGGCGTTGCGCGGCAGGCCGATAGACTGCATGACCGCTTCTTCTTTTTCGCGCATTTTTACTGCTTCCAAGCCGCCGTGAATGTGGTCATACCCTAACAGATGCAGCATGGAATGTACCGTGAGATAACCGATCTCACGCTGCAGGGAATGGCCGTATTCCTTCGCTTGCTTTTCGGCGTGCTCAATGGAGATCACGATATCGCCGAGCAGTTTGGCGCCGCTGGCGGGATCCACATCGAACTCGCCGTTTTCGCCAAGCGGAAAGGAGAGCACGTCGGTGGGTATATCCAACTTGCGGTGCTCGGAATTGATGGCCTGAATCTGCTCATCACTGACAATGGATACATCCACTTGTGCGTTGCCCTGAAATTTTTCCAACACCAGCACGGCGTTACAGCAGCGGCGGATCAGCATACGGATGCCCGTGGGGATCTTTATGACTTTCTGTTTGTTTTCAATTACGACTTTGATTTTTTCCATATGTCTTTTCCTTTCTCTTTTGTTCATCCCGTTCATACTTTTCATACGCCTTCACAATAGCTTGTACCAACTGATGGCGCACAACATCCTTTTCGCTGAATTGGCAGATGGCAATATCGTCCACTCCTTTAAGCACGCGCAGCACTTCGCGCAGACCGCTTTTTTTACCGTCGGGCAGGTCGATCTGTGTTACGTCGCCCGTGATGACCATTTTGGAGTTGAAGCCAAGACGGGTGAGAAACATCTTCATCTGTTCGGGGGTGGTGTTTTGCGCTTCATCCAAAATCACAAAGCAATCGTCCAGCGTGCGGCCGCGCATATAGGCAAGCGGTGCGATCTCGATATTGCCACGTTCCAAATATTTTTGATACGTTTCGGTGCCGAGCATATCAAAGAGCGCATCGTAGAGGGGGCGCAGATAGGGGTCGACCTTGGATTGCAGGTCGCCGGGCAGGAAGCCGAGTTTTTCGCCGGCTTCCACCGCGGGCCGTGTGAGGATGATGCGGTTGATCTCCTTAGCGCGGAACGCATTGACCGCCATAGCCACCGCCAAATAGGTCTTACCCGTACCGGCCGGACCGACACCTAAGGTAATGGTGTTTTGGCGAATGGCTTCCACATATTGTTTTTGCCCGAGTGTTTTGGCTTTGATGGGACGCCCTTTGGCGGTGATACAGATGCTGTCGGTCAACTGAGGCAGCGCTTCGTCGTGCCCTTCATCCACCAGCATCAGCACGTACCGCACGTTCTGCTCGCCCAGTTGTTCGCCGCGGTTGATCAGCTGCAGCAATCCCTGCATGGCTTTCACGGCTTTCGACACGTTTTCCGGTTCGCCCGTCACCTTCAAATCGGTGCCACGACTGACCACGTCCACATGATAATGCTCTTCGATCAAACGGACGTTTTCATCAAAACTGCCGAACAGCGAAACGATCTGTTCCATGCGGTCGACATTCAACACTTGTTCAAACATAGTTACTCCTATTGGTTTCAGTTTCTATTATTATATCACATAATTTTACACTTGTCATTGTAACAAATTAACAAAATTGTCACCATGAAATTGCACAAATCCTTCAGCCAAACTGCAACGGCACCTCGGTGGCGATGTTCTCTATGAGAGAATACACGCCGTGCAGTCGCACGGCGTTTTCGGTTTGTCGGGCGGTTACGCTGCGTTGTGTGATCTCGCCCAACGCCTGTAAGGCGGCCTCCTTATCGGCCAATGCGGCGTTTGCCAGGGCGTGGGCTTCTTCGGCAGTGCGCGTGACGGTTTGGAACGATTGCGGCGTGTAGCGGCGGATGTGCCAACCAAGCGGCAGCGCCACACCGCCGAGCGAAAGGGTGGTGCGGTGGACCTCGACACGGCAGTTCTCCGTGACGATGTCGCTGTCATACAGTGGGATGTGCCGACCGAAAAACTGCAGTGTGAACGTTTCGCGCGGCCGGCCGCAAGGGCGCAACTGCTGCTCGTTTAAAGGAATCTCTACCGTGATTTCACGGGTGGTTTTAGCCAACACGCGGCCGGAGGATCGGTGCAGTGTGGTACCCTGTTCACTTTCAATGACACCGGAGGCTAACAGGTTGCCTTTCGCCACGGCGTCGCCCACCTGCACCGCGGCAACGCCTTCGGTGATCTCTACCGCCACGATCTGCCCGTCGTGTGCGGCGATCAGATTTGAGGGGGCGTTCGGTGCAAGGGGAACTTCCTGCGGATTGGTTTCTTTCACCTCTATTTGTGCCACACAGCCGTTTAAATTGACCGCTAACCACGAGATATCCTCTAACCGGGTGAGTGCATCCAACCGAACGGCTATCGAGTCCACCCCTTGCTTTTTGGCGCCGACACAAACGCCGTGTTCGGCAAGCAAGGTGCAAAGGGCGGTTTCGTCGGCATGCTGCAAGCCGTGAATATCCACCACCCAAATGCGCGAGGAAAACCACGAAAGCAAGACAGCGTATGCCAAAACGCCGAAAATCAGCCCCACACGGGCGTGGTAGCGACGTAAAACAAAAGCCGCACCGTGCCGTTCACACACCCGAAGCCGCCGTCCGCAGCGCCGTGCAACGGGACGCAAACGGGAGTAGGCGTTGGCACGGCAGCAGGCGGAAAAACGGGTGTCGGTGCGTGCGGTGTTCCACAGGGCAATGCCGTTTTGTGCGGCCAACGTAAGCAACCGCCCCGCCGCGTCTCCGTCGGTTTCAAACCGCACCCAACCGCACAACCAACGCCAAAAAGCATATTCGTTCATTTTGTCACCTCATTTTGTGAATTCCACGCGTTGCACGTCGCCAGTCAGCAGCAGGCTGCCGGGGGTCAAACAATGCAGCCGCAAACGTTGTCCCCAAAACCGCACGCTACCGCCGGCAATCGCCACCGCTACCGTATCCACTTCGTATTCCAGAATCTCACAGCAGCCGTCAATGCGCACCTCTCGGTTATCCACCCATTCCATGCAGGTGCAATGCCCCAGCAAGCCGCTTGGCAGGTCCAACAGCGATTCCACGCGTCGAGACAACGGCGAAGGGGCCATTCTGCGGTTGCTTTTCATCGTTCTCCACTCCTTCGTTTATGTAAATTTCCGTTTTGCGGTTTTACTTATTTCTATGTGACAAAAAGCGGAATAATGCGGCAGGACAAACCGTATACTGAATGTGTGGAAGAAAGGTTGGTTGCAAATGCAGGTACATATCGTGCAAAAAAAACAGTTGCAGAGGGTGGGTGTACTGTTGCTGTTCGGGGCTGCGGCCGCACTGCTGCTACGCTATCCGGCGGCAGTGGCCAGTGGTGTCAGCCGCGGCCTTGCGGTGTGCGGCGAGGTGATCGTGCCGTCGTTGTTTCCGTTTTTGGTGCTCAGCGGTGTGTTTATTCACAGCGGCACGGCGCAACGTGTGGGGGGGCGCCTTCATCCGATCGCGCAACGTATATTCGGCTTTTCGGGCGGCGGTGCCACCGCGTGGCTGATCGGAATGATCGGGGGATATCCGTCCGGTGCGGCTGCGGTGCGCGACTTGTTGGAACGGGGCGAAATCGACCGAAAAGAGGCCGCGCGGCTATTGCTTTGCTGTGTGAACGGGGGTCCGGCCTTCATAATCGGCACGGTGGGCGCGCGTTTGCTCGGCAGCGTTTATAAGGGCGTTTTACTTTACATAGCTCAGGTGACAGCTGCTGTTTTGATGGCACTGTTCACGCGGCAACGAGGGGGTAAACGGAACGAAAATATCCCCCCTCTTTGCGACAGTTCCTTTTCTGCTGCGTTTTCAACGTCGGTGGAGCGCGCAGTAGCGGCGTTGCTTAGCATGGGCGGTTTCGTGCTGTTGTTTTCGACAGTGTTGACCCTTTCCGATGCCGTTGGTATTACCGGCGTAATGTCAAATAACTTTACAGCGAAAGCGGTATATGCGGCGGTGTGGGAGGTGAGCTGCGGTTGTGTGTCGATCGCGGCTTGCAATTTGTCGGGGGTCAGCACGGCGTTTTTGTTGGGGGCGGCGCTCGGCTGGGGCGGTCTTTCCGTTTCGGCTCAAATACGGGGTATGTTTTCGGAACATGCGCTGCAATGGGGTTCTTACCGCATGGCGCGGTTGTGGCAAGCGTTGCTTGGCGGCTCGCTTTCCGCGTTGTTGTTTGGGGTGCTCCCCATGCCACAAGCGAGCGTGCCGACGGCGGCACCGCTGTTTTCGCCGGTTGCTGTGCAGCCGTTTTCGGTTTCGGCGGCCGCTTCGGCCGCTTTGCTGCTGCTGTGCGGCGGCGTGATGTTTTGTGCAGCACGGGAATAAAGTGCTTGCTTTTTCGATGAAAAACGGGTATAATAGCAAAAAGAGACGGTTTTGGGAAAGGAGTGGACGGTATGGGAGTGATACGTGGCAGAATGGAAGCAACTATTTCGCTCAGCAAATCCACCTGCTATTTTATGAAGACGGGCAAATGCTCGCTTTCGGTCATTGGAGATCATTTTGTGTCGCCGTCCGGCAAACTCGCCGCGAACGATTTGCTGTACTGTCCGCGTCTTTACAAAACCATGCTGAACAAATCGCAGGAAAAGCCGATTGTGATCCACCCGTGCGGCTGCGGCCATGCCGAAGTGCTTTCGGGGCATCAGCGTGCCTGCATTGCGGCGCGTACCGGTATTTCGCTGGCGGTGCAAACACCGCCCGAATGGGAAGAGCGTACCGCGTGTTCGCTGTGTGACGGCCAGATCACTTTCGAGTCGCAAAACAGCGGTGGCATTCGCATCGTCACGGTGCGTGCAGTGGTGGATACGGGAGAAGAGCCGCCGGCAAAGGAAGAGGAATAAAACCTACAATTTTTTACAATATGAGTGCTTTTTGCTGTGCAAAGAGCACTTTTTTTTATTTTCTATTGCTTTTAAGACAAATTTGTAGTACACTGAATGTATATTTTTTGCCAAAGGGAGTCGAAGAACAATGTATGAAAATTTGATGGATACCATTGGGTTTGTGAAGGATGTCGATCCTGCTGTCGGTGCCGCTATGGAGCAGGAACTGTTTCGTCAGCGCCGCAATTTGGAGTTGATCGCTTCGGAAAATATCGTGTCTCCTGCCGTGATGGCGGCGATGGGCAGTGTGCTCACCAACAAGTATGCCGAAGGCTATCCGGGCAAGCGCTATTACGGTGGTTGTCAGGACGTGGACGTGGTGGAAGATATCGCCCGTGACCGCGCTTGCAAGCTGTTTAGTGCCGACCACGCGAACGTACAGCCCCACTCTGGTGCGCAGGCAAACCAGGCGGCCTACATGGCTTTGATCAAACCCGGTGATACGGTGCTCGGCATGAACCTGGCACACGGCGGTCACCTGACGCATGGCTCGCCTGTGAACTTCTCCGGCCAACTTTACAACTTTGTGCCCTACGGTGTGGACGAAGAGACCGGCCGTATCGATTATGACAAGGTGCGTGCGCTGGCGATGGAACATCGCCCGAAGTTGATCGTGGCCGGTGCGAGTGCGTATTGCCGCGAGATCCGCTTTGATATTTTCCGCGAAATCGCCGATGCGTGCGGTGCGCTGTTGATGGTGGATATGGCGCACATTGCCGGTCTGGTTGCCGCAGGCAAGCATATGAACCCCGTGCCGTATTGCGACGTGGTAACCACCACTACCCACAAAACGCTGCGCGGTCCGCGCGGCGGTTTGATCCTCTGCCGTGAAGAGCATGCCAAGGCGATTGATAAAGCGGTGTTCCCCGGCTCGCAAGGTGGCCCGTTGATGCACATTATCGCTGCGAAGGCGGTCTGCTTCGGCGAAGCGATGACCGATGCGTTTAAAGATTACCAAAGCCGCATTTGTGCTAACGCCAAAGCGTTGGCAGACGGCTTGGTGAACCGCGATCTGAAACTCGTTTCGGGCGGCACGGATAACCACCTGATGCTGATGGATCTGCGCGACACGGGTGTGACCGGTAAAGAACTGGAGCATCGTCTGGACGAGGTGTTTATCACTGCGAACAAGAATTCCATTCCCAACGAGCCTCTTTCGCCGTTCGTGACCAGTGGCTTGCGCCTTGGCACGCCTGCGGTGACCACGCGCGGTCTGAACACGGCGGATATGGATGCGATTGCCGGCTTTATTAAAGCCGTGATCGAAAATTTCGAAGAAAATGCCGAGGCGGTGCGCGAAGGCGTGACCGCGCTGTGCGCGAAATATCCCTTGTACTAAAACCGGGAAGGAGGCGGACGTATGAGTGCGCCGTTGGCGGACCGTATGCGTCCGCAGACGTTGGAGGATGTGGTCGGTCAGCATCATTTGTTGGACGACGGGTGTGTCTTGCGCCGTATTATGGAATCGGGCAAGGTGCCGAATTTGATCTTCTACGGACCTTCGGGTGTGGGAAAGACCACGCTGGCGCGCATGATTGCCGAACGGGCCGATATGCGGCTGCATAAGCTGAACGGCACCACCGCCACTACCGCGGATATCAAAGCGGTGGTGAGCGAGGTGGATACGCTGGCCGGTGTCGGCGGTATTCTGCTGTATTTGGATGAGATCCAATATTTCAATAAGCGCCAGCAGCAAACCTTGTTGGAGTTTATCGAAAACGGGCAGATCACCCTTATTGCCTCCACCACCGAAAACCCGTATTTTTACGTATACAACGCAATCCTAAGCCGTTCCACCGTATTTGAGTTCAAGCCGGTGGAAACGGACGATTTAAAAGCGGCGGTGCGCCGCGGCTTTGCCTTCTTGGCCGAGGAACAAGGTGTGGCTATTGATGCCTCGGATGCGGTGGTCACTCACATTGCGCAAAACAGCGGCGGCGACGTGCGCAAAGCGTTGAATGCGGTGGAACTGTGTGTGTTGTCCACGCCGCCTAAGGCCGACGGCACACGCACCGTGACGGAAGAGACCGCCCGACAGCTGGCACAGCGCAGCGCTATGCGGTATGACCGCGACGGAGATGAGCATTACGACATTATTTCCGCTTATCAAAAATCCATGCGCGGTTCGGATGAAAATGCGGCGCTGCACTATTTGGCGCGATTGCTGGTGGCAGGGGATCTGCCCTCGGCCTGTCGTCGCCTGCTGGTGTGTGCGGCCGAAGACGTGGGGCTTGCGAATCCGCAAATTCTGCCGATTGTGAAGGCAGCGGTGGATATGGCGTTGCAGGTCGGCCTGCCCGAAGCGCGCTTGCCGCTGGCTGATGCAGTGGTGTTGGTGTGCCGCAGCCCGAAATCCAATTCGGTGCACGATGCGATTGCTGCGGCTATGGCAGACGTGGAGGCAGGACGCACCGGACCGATTCCGCGTCAGCTGCAGAACAAGCATTATGACGGTGCCGATGCCGCCGTGAAGGGACAGCATTATCTCTATCCCCACAGTTATCCGCACCACTGGGTCCGACAGCAATATCTTCCGGATGTGTTGGCGGATACGGTGTATTACCACCCCGGAGATAACAAAAACGAGCAAGCGTACGAAGCGTATTGGAAAAGTATTAAAGGTTAAAAAAACACGGCGACCGCTGTTTGAAGCGGTCGCCGTGTTTGTATATATTTCTTATTCGTTCAGCAGTTTAGTGATCTCTTCGCGGAAACTTTGAATATCCTTAAACTGGCGGTAAACCGAAGCAAAGCGCACGTAGGCAACTTCGTCGATCTCTTTGAGAGCGCGCATGGCGTATTCGCCGATAGTGATGGAGTCGACCTCGCGGTCGAGCGAGTTTTGCAGTTGGATTTCAATATCATCCACCGCACGCTCCAACGTCTGAATGGAAACGGGGCGTTTTTCACATGCGCGAATCATGCCGCCGAGCAACTTTTCACGGTCGAACGCTTCGCGGGATTTATCTTTCTTCACCACAATAATGGGCAGGCTTTCCACCACTTCGTAGGTTGTGAAACGTTTGGCGCAGCCCAAACACTCCCGACGGCGGCGAATACGCGCAAATTCATCGGTAGGGCGAGAATCGATCACTTTGCTTTCGGTGTAACCGCAAAAAGGACATTTCATATGGGATGCCTCCTACATTTCGTACGTTTACTCTTGTTAGCATACCACATGTTGCCAAAAAGTGCAAGTGTTTCTTTTATAAGTTGAATTATTGAACAAAAGATGATATAATCGGTTGTGGGGGGATGCGGTATGACCAAAAAACAGATTGCCACCGAAGCGGTGGCGCGATTAAAAGCACGGTATCCCGAGGGCATATGCTCGCTTGTGGCAGATGACCCGTTTCGTTTGTTGGTGGCGGTGCGGCTGTCGGCACAGTGTACCGACGCACGTGTGAACACGGTCACACCGGCGTTGTTTCAAAGGTTTCCCGATATGGTAGCGTTTGCTGCCGCCGAACCGCACGAGGTGGAGCCGTATATCCGTTCCTGCGGTTTTTATAAGATGAAAGCACACGACATTGTCATGACTGCACGCATGCTGTTGAAAGAATACGGCGGCGTGATTCCACAAACGGTGGAGGAGATGACCCGTCTTCCCGGTGTGGGGCGTAAGACTGCCAACCTCATCTGCGGCGACGTGTACGGCGTGGAAGGCGTGGTGGTGGCAGATACCCATTGCATCCGCATTGCCAATCGTTTGGGATTGTGCCAAACGAAAGATCCGTATAAGGTAGAGTTGGCGCTGCGCGCGCTGCTGCCTGCGACCGAAAGCAACGATTTTTGTCATCGCTTGGTGCTGTTCGGTCGGGATGTGTGCACGGCCCGTTCGCCCAAGTGTGAGAGCTGTCCTCTTCACGACATCTGTCGCCGCCGTTTGTAACCGGCAGCACACAGGCGAAACAGCGGCATACCCACGGCGCTGAGTACGCCCCACAAAAGGGCATAGGGCAAGCAGATCTGACCCAAAACGTTGGTGCGAAAACGGCGGTAGTTCCACACCTTCATGTGCAGTGCCAGGTTCACAATGCAGCCGCACACGAATTCGGCGGCGGTGATCAACAGTGCGCACAGCAGGCAACGCTGCCACAAACGCTTTTGGCGGCAACGCTTGTCCACAGCACCCATCAGGTGAAAGCCCACGCCGCCGAGGAAAAACATCGACCAGTGGCTGTAACCGCGCCACAGTTTTTCAAGCAGCACGTAAAGGCTGCCGCCCAGCAAAAACAGCGAAAGAAATCTGCGCTTCTTCATAAAAAACACCCCTTTTCGGGAGTATGCCCGAAAAGGGGTGAAAATATAGCCGCGTTCAGCGGATAAAACCGCCGCCGAGCAACAGGCCGTCTTGATAAAACACCACCGATTGCCCGGGGGTGACAGCACGTTGCGGTGCGTCAAACAGCACGGTGGCCACGCCGTCGGCCACGGAGAGAGTGGCAGGTGCCGGCGGCGCCTGATACCGTATTTTTGCCTGTATACGAACAGGGTCTTTCGGTGTGGAGATCGAGACGAAATTTATGCCGTCGGCCGTGAGGGTGTCGGTCAATTGCGATCCTTCCGCCCCCAAGGTGACGGTGTTTTCGGCAGCATTCAGCGCCGTGACATACATCGGCCGCCCAAGTGCGATGCCGAGTCCTTTGCGCTGACCGACGGTGTAGTGAGTAATACCTTGATGTTCGCCCAAGCGGTTGCCGTCAACGTCTATAAAATAGCCCTTGCAATCGGTCGTGCCGGTGTAGCGTTCAATGAAGGCAGCATGGTCGTTGTCTTCCACAAAGCAGATCTCCATGCTGTCGCCCTTGTCGGCTACGGGAAGTGCTGCTGCGCGCGCCATGGCGCGAATATCGTCCTTCGGCATGCCTGCCAGCGGAAAGCGTGCCGCCGCTAACTGCTCTTGTGTGAGTGTCCACAGCATGTAACTTTGATCCTTGCGCGTGGTATCCTGCCGCAACTGCCAGCGGCCGCCGTCTTGGTCAAAACTGCGGTTCACATAATGTCCTGTAGCCACGGCATCGGCGCCCAACGAGCGAGCAAAATCCCACATGGCCCCGAATTTCAAATCGCGGTTGCAGAGAATGCAGGGATTGGGGGTGCGCCCACGGCGATATTCCGCCGCGAAGGGATCTACCACCAGGCGGCAAAACGCATCGCTCATATCCGCTACCACGTGCGTGATACCTAACGCATCGCACACGCGGTGCGCATCATCAATTTCCCGCGCACCGGCTGTGCGTGGCAAGCGGTCACCGAACAACTGCATGGTGACGCCGATGACGTGATATCCTTGTTGTTTCAACAATAATGCGGCCACGGCGCTGTCCACGCCGCCGCTGATGCCGACTACGACCGTTTGCATGTCTGCCACCTCATTTCGGATTTTATTTTACCGCATTTGTTACCGATTTGCAACCCGTAAAAAGGAGGAATTTCTATGTACCGTCGCATTTTCGCCTTGGTTTTCGCGCTGATTTGCCTTGTGGGGTGTTCCCCTGCGGCGCCAAACGCTCTCCCGTGTTTAAACGATGCCGTTGCCACGTATGAGGGCGACGGATTTACCCTGACCTATCCGGCGGTGTTTACACTTGCACGAGAAACGGGGGAAACGTGGTATTTCACCGCTGAAGGATACACGGTGGCATTTTCACTGACCAGAGAGAAACATACTTTTGGTGCACTTCCTGCGGCGGAGTACGCCGAGGCGCAGGGTATCTATGACGGCGTGACAGCAATCAGCGACACTTCCTTTGCGGTGGAAAAGCATATCGACAACATGCTCAGCGGCTATTTTCTTTACACCGTGAGCGAGGAATATGTCTACATATTGGAATACAATTATGGCGGCAAAGACGAGGAAAAAGCGTTGTCCGAACTGTTCTTGGTGGAAGTGAAATCCTAAAAAGGGAATGGGTATATACAGTGCCTTGACCGTTGCGAGCAAAGGCACTAAAACGAAACGGATGTGTAGAAATGCTACACATCCGTTTTGCTGTCTTTAAGTCGACTTTTTGCAACCGCTTTTTGTGTGGGTATCTTTACCCCAAAGCGACCATGCTGAAGACGAGGGCAAACAGAGCGACCGTTTCGCAAAGGCCAACCACCGTGATGTACTGAGAAAAGCCTTTGCCGGTTTCAGCCAGTGCATCCGCGCCGGCGGCACCTGCCTTGCCCTGCGCCACGGCCGACAATGCCATAGCGATACCCGACATGATGCCCAAACCGAGCAGGAAGGACGGGTCGGCGGTGGAGGCTTTCATCTGCTGCATCAGCAGGAAGCCATAGATGGTCTGAGTCAGCGGTGCACCGGCAAACACGGTGAGAATGAACGGTGCGGCTTTGTTGCTCAAATAGCACTTTTTCCACGCACCGATCGCCGCTTGTCCTGCGGTGCCGATACCGATAGCCGAGCCGATGGCGGCGATACCCATCGCCATTGCTGTTGCCAATAATCCTAAGTTCATAACGATTCTCCTTTACAATCTGTTTTTTCTTCAAACGGTTTGAATTTGTGTCCACTCCAGGACATGTTCAAGTGAGACGAGAATTCCAGTGTGTTCAGTCGAATGCCGTGAACGATGACCGAAAGCACATTTAATATCATATTCAGTCCGTGACCAAACACCAAAATAACAATAGCAATTATCATAAACAGAAAATTACCGAGGAAGGGGCCGGCCAATTCATTCACCGTGGTGGAAATGGCGGCGCCGGCCAAGCCGACCGCCCACAGACGGATATACGAAATGATATCGGAAAACACGTTCACCACGCCAAGCAACACCGAAACGATGTCTTTCATGCTGGCGACCACGGATTGACCAAGGTTTCCTTCGTAGTTCGAAAACACGAAACTCAAAACGAAACCGATACCGACCAGTGTGATCGCCACTGTGCCGACAGGCACACCGCCGATGACCAGCCCCAACCCGAACACCTGCGGATTTACCACCAGACTCAGCACGACGTAGTAGATGCCGAGGAGCTGCAGGATGGCGCCGATATCGCCCAGCATTTTTACCGAGCGCCCACATCGCGCTGCCCCTTTAACGTGTGCCACCGAAAGCTGAACCAGCGCCAACGAGAAGCAGACGATCTGCAGGTTTTGCGCAGTGGTGAGACCAACGCCGCCGAAAGGCACCCAGAAGGGATACCATATCTTATCGGCATACACATTGGAAATGAAGGGGATCGACAACCGCTGCAGCCACACCGGCAACTGATCGGCCGCCAGACCGAACCACGTGCAGGTCAAGGTGCCCCACAGCACGGTGGAAAGACCGAACAGCCCTACCAACAAAAAGAGGGGAGAGGGCGGTTTCTTTTGCACCAGCGCTTTGACGATCGGCACGGCGGCCACCGCGCTGATAAGCAGGCCGTAAGCGCCGTCACCGAAAATGATGCCGAAAAAGATGAGAATGAACATCAAAAACCAAGCCGAGATATCATGCTCAAAATAACCGGGCACGGTGCCCAAAAAGTCGGTCAGCGGATAGATCAGGCTGACAAATTTGTTGTTTTTGAGCTTGGTCGGCACGTGGTCTTCTTCGGTGGGGTCTTCCACCAACAGCCCCCACGCATGACGGGCCGCCGTCTGTTTTAAACGGTCCACGTTTTCCGCTTCCAAATACCCCGTGAAGCAGGCGACCGAAACGGGAGTGTGTGCGCCTTCCGATAAGGTTTCGATATCCATGCCGGTGGCGTACACCTCAAATTCGATCTCCCTTTCACAAGCCACAATGGCGGCTGCCAGGCTTTCGCCGTGTGCGGCGTGTGCCTCTAAGGTGCGGTCGATCTCCTGTGCTCGCGCCTGCAGGGCGGCGGTGCGTTGCCGCATAGCAGCGGTGGAGACGGTCGGCAATGCCACGCGGCAAGGTGCCAGCGCGGATACGGTTTCCGCTTCGCCTTCCGCCCCTGTGTGAATCAGCAGGAATTTAACCGAAACGTTGGTGCGGCTCACACACACGGTACGCACGGTGGCATCCAGTGTGTCATACTGCGCGGCAGACGTTTCATACAAAGCCGCTTCAATGCCATCGGCCGCCAGTGCCTGCAGACTTTGCGGATCTACATCGCCCCAGCCGTACAACCGTGCCAGTTCGGCCGCGAGTGCGGCCTCTTCGGCCAGGACGGATTTTTTCTCTTCGGTGAGCGAAAGGATTTCGCGTGCAAGATCGATTGCATCGGCAGAGGAAAGCGGCGCGGCCGCTTCTCCGTCCTTTTTCTTTCCAACGATAAACAGGGCGGTTTCAAGTAGTGCGGCGTCTTCCTTTAATTTCAGCAGTTTTTCGCCGTATCCCTCGCTGATCTCAATGTGAAGAATGCCAAGGCGGCGCAGCGTCTTGAGCGCTTCGGCTCTTTGGTCGCCCATAATGATCAGCGACACTTTTTTCATGGGCACGATCATACCGCATCACCCTGCCTTTCGTAGGCTGCGGCGTTGCGGAGTGCAATCTTCCGTTTGGAGATTTTGGAACGCACAACCGCGCTGACCTGCTGGTCTGCCATATAGATGGAGATTTTTTTGATATTCTCTTCGGTTTCGGGAATTTTCACCTTTTCAAACAGATTGACGCGCTGAGAGGTGGAAAGCAGCTCGGCCTCCAGCAAACGCACCTGTTCATCCAACACCTCTGCCGCAAGATCCAGTGCCATGGCTTCTTCCATGTGATCGGCGGCGATATCCACCCAAAGCGGTGTTTCATACAAATCGTAATCGCCTCTTGAAAAATCTGCTCCTTCAAACGTGGGGATATCCACACCGGCAATGTTGCCCGTGCCTTTGCGGATATTGCGCACGGTGATTACGTCGTTCGGGAAGGCGTGATCTTCGCTGAACACGGCGATCCATTCGTGAAATCCGTTTTCGAGCGCTGCGCGTTCGGCCCGCACCGCTTCGGCCTTGGCTTCAATGGCGCGAATTTCGGCTTGCAGCTGTTGCTTTTTCAGTGTCAGAGTCGGCAAATATCTCCGGTACATCTTGAGGGCATCTTTTTGTACCTTTAACTCGTTCTTCGTTAATTTGATCTTTGCCAAAATATCAGCCCTCCTTACTTATGCGGCCAGAACTCGTCCGTAAGATCGGACTTGATGCCGGTCTCTTCCGGTTGGAAACAAAGGGAGAGGATTTCCCACCCCATGTCCAATGCGTCTTCCAACGAAAGGTTGACCGACAGATCCATCAGCCGCCGTTCAAAGAGGTCGCCGTATTTCAGCAGTTTTTCATCCCAGCGATTCATGGAGAAGCCCATGTTCTTCTTTTCCACCGTCTCTTTAAACGTGGCGTACAGACGAATCATGGCGTCCATCAGTGCGCGGTGATCTTTGCGTGTTTTGCTGTTGACGTTCTGCTTCAAACGGGAAAGCGAACCGAACGGCTCGATACGTCCGCCCTTCAGATAATACTGTCCTTCGGTGATATAGCCCGTGTTATCCGGCACCGGGTGGGTGACATCATCGCCCGGCATGGTGGTTACCGCTAACACCGTGACCGAGCCGGAATCCGCAAAGTCCACCGCCTTTTCGTAGCGGGAGGCCAACTGGGAGTAGAGATCGCCGGGGTAACCGCGGTTAGAGGGCACCTGTTCTTGTGTAATGGCAATTTCTTTCATGGCATCGGCAAAGTTGGTCATATCGGTGAGCAGCACCAGCACATCTTTGTTTTGCAGTGCAAACTGCTCGGCCACCGCCAACGTCATGTCGGGAATCATCATGCATTCCACCGTGGGGTCGGAGGCGGTGTGCACAAACATAACCGTTTTGCTGAGTGCACCGCCCTTTGAAAGTTCGTCTTTGAAAAAGAGGAAATCGTCGTATTTCAAGCCCATGCCGCCCAGCACGATCACGTCGGCTTCCGCCTGCAAGGCAATGCGCGCCAGAAGCTGATTATACGGCTCACCTGAAATGGAGAAGATGGGCAGTTTCTGCGAGATCACCAACGTGTTGAACATGTCGATCATAGGGATGTTGGTGCGCATCATGCGGCTGGCGAGAATGCGCTTTGTCGGGTTGACCGAAGGACCGCCGATCGGCTTCATGTTTTCGGTCAGTGCCGGGCCTTTGTCGCGCGGCTCGCCCGATCCGTTAAAAATGCGACCGAGCAGATCTTCGCTGAAGGACACGCGCATCTCGTGCCCCAAAAAGCGCACTTCATCACCCGTGGAAACGCCCTGACCGCCGGCAAACACCTGCAGCGAAACGACGTCGCCTTCAATCTTGTTCACTTCGGCAAGTGATTTGCCGAAACGGGTTTGAATCTGTGCCAATTCGTTATACCGAATCCCCGTTGCGCGCACCGTGATCACGTTGCCGTTGATGGATTCAATGCGGTTAAATACTTTGCTCATTCTCACTCACCACCCTTTAACAAACGTGCGGCCTTGTCACCTAAGACACCTTCTGCGCTTTCATACAACGCGTCGATCTCCCGTTCTGCCGCGGCAAATTCCTCGCTTTGGAACGCGGTGTAGTTCCAGTTGATAAACCGCTGACGCATGCGGTTGAAGAAGACGCGTGCCTCGTCTTTGCTGTGGATGGCGTAATCGCTGCCCAACACGTAGATCAACTTGTCGGTAACGTAGCGCTGCCGTGCGGTGGTGCAGTTGGCTTCGATCGGGTCGAAGGAGTTTTGCTGCAGATACACCGCATCCAGCATTTCTTCTTTCAGGTAAATCATGTGGTCGGCCAGGCTGATACCGTCTTCGCCGATCACCTTCATCATGGATTCGATCTCATCGCCGCGATGCAGCAGATCTTTGCAATAACGGGATTTTTCGGGATCAATGACCGTTTGGTACTTCGACCACGAAATCAACGGGTCGATCGCGGGATATTTGCGCGCATCCGAACGCTCGCGCGAAAGGCCGTGGAAAGCGCCGACCACCTTCAAGGTCGCCTGCGTCACGGGCTCCTCAAAGTTACCGCCGGCCGGCGACACTGTGCCGCCGATGGTGACCGAGCCGATGGAACCGTCGGCCAACCGCACGCGGCCCGCGCGCTCGTAAAAGGCGGCAATGTAGGATTCCAAATAAGCGGGGAAGGCTTCTTCGCCGGGAATCTCTTCCAAACGCCCCGACATTTCGCGCAGCGCCTGTGCCCAGCGTGAGGTGGAATCCGCAAGCAGCAGCACGTTCAAGCCCATTTGACGGTAATATTCCGCCAGCGTCACCGAGGTGTAAACGGAGGCTTCACGCGCGGCCACCGGCATGGAAGAGGTGTTACAAATGATGATGGTGCGTTCCATCAGTGAACGTCCGGTGCGCGGATCGGTCAGTTCGGGGAATTCGGTGATGGTTTCCACCACTTCGCCGGCGCGCTCACCGCACGCGGCAATGATCACGATATCTACGTCGGCATATTTGGAGGTGGTGTGCTGCAGCACCGTTTTACCGGCGCCGAACGGGCCGGGGGTGCAATAGGTGCCGCCCTTGGCAACGGGGAAGAAGGAGTCCATCAAACGCACTTTGGTCTCCATCGTTTCCACCGGCGCCAGCCGTTCGGCATAGCATTTAATGGCGCGCTTGACCGGCCATTTGAAAGACATGGAAACGGTCACGTCGCGGCCGCGTTCATCCGTCAGGGTGGCGATGGGTGCATCCACCGTGTAGGCGCCTTTGTCAACAGTGGATTTTAAGGTATAGTTCCCCAAAAAATGGAAGGGGACTAAAATTTTGTGGATAAACGGCCCTTCGGGTACCGTGCCGATCACGTCGCCGGCCCGCAGTGTGGCACCGATCGGGGCAGTGGGGGTGAACTCCCACGTTTTTTCGCGGTCCAAACCGTCGGCATAAATGCCGCGTTCCAAAAACCAACCGGCCTGTTCTGCCAGAATCGGCAGCGGATTTTGCAGGCCGTCATAGATCTGACCCAGCAAACCGGGGCCCAAGGTGGCCGAAAGCATTTCGCCCGTGAATTCCACCTCGTCGCCGCACTGAATGCCGCCGGTCATTTCATACACCTGAATTTGTGCAATGTTGCCGCGAATACGGATGACCTCGCTCTTCAACTTGGTATCGTCCACTTTGACAAAGCAGATCTCGTTCATGGAAACGGTACCTTCAAAGGCAACCGAAACCAAGTTTCCGTTCACGCTGACAACCTTTCCTCTGTTTTCGGTCATGATACAACCTCCAAACGCTCTCCACGTAAAATGGAGTCGTAAATATTTTTGTATGCGGCAGCACCGTTTGCGGTATCAAACTGACGCATGCGCGAAAGCAATTTCAATTTCAAAAGATAGTAGAACACAAAGTCTTCGGCAAACGGGTCGGCCGGTCGCAGCGTTTCCAAAAACTGCAGGCGATATTGGGTGAGCCGTTTTTCGGCCTCCAACGGGTTTTCGGATTCCACCGCTGCCTGCACCGCCTGCAAAAGCAGGGGTGCGGGGGAGGACACCGCCGCTTCAAACGGTTTTTGCATTTTTTCGGCGCGCGTTTTGGCCAATACCAACCGCAGCTGCCGTTCCCCTGCATTCCACGCATCCACCACCGCCGACGCCGCCTTTTGAGGTTCTTTTGGGGGCGAAAGGGTGAGCTGTGTGAGCGCGGTTTGCGCCTTTTTGCCCAAGAAACGGCGACACAGTTCCAACACGCGCTCTTCCGTGATGGGCAGCGGTGTTTGTTCGCCGATGCCGTCGAGTGACGGCAACTGTGCAATCAAATAATATTCGGCCATGATTATTCCGCCTCTTTCAGGAGCGCTGTCACCTTGGGAGACAGGTAGTTCGACAGCATTTCGCAAACCGCATCCGACGAGTAGTCATAATACACGCCGCTGTCTTTCGGCGCGATGCGGAATCCGCCGTCGAAATTGTTGTTTGCCTTCAGCGTAACCCCCGTCAAGGCACGTGCTTTAAACTGCGCTTGCAAGGTCGCTTCCAATCGTTGCAGAGTGCTCGGCGTCAAGATCACGTCCAGCCCTTCGGCATCGGGCTTGGTTACCCAATGTTCCACCGCGCAGACGATCAGCTCGGTCAGCTCGTCCGAACTGCACACCGCCGCTACCTGTTCGCCCACGATGGCGTTCAGTTCTCTTGTTACGCTTTCGCGGAAAGAGATGAGCAGGTTGCGCCCGGCTTGGCGAATAGCTTCTTCGCCGGCTTTCACCATGCGTTCGGTTTCGTTTTTGGCATCTTGCAGCCGCTTGTCGGCTTCTGCTTGTGCATCTGCAAGAATTTTTTCGGCTTCCGCCTTGGCAGAGGTAAGTATGGCATCGGCTTGCGCTTTCGCCGTTTCGACGCCTTCTTTTTTGATCTGCTCAATCAGTTCCTGCAATTGTATTTCCATAAGGCACTCTCCTTTTTGAAAAATCGGTTTTGTTATGAGTATATATTTGAGCACATATCGAAATTATTATACACAAGGTTATATCTTTATTCAATAGTTTTATGGACAAATTCTCGAAAATTTCACTTTTTCCAGATTCCCCGTGTTTGCACAGGCGGCAGCAGGGCGGCGTCATAAGACAACATCGATTACCGCCCAAAACGCGCTTTCGGGTGTCGGTGTGTAACGAAGGTTTGCAACGCCATCGCACAAGGGGGCACGACACCGCCTACCGGCCGGTGTCGGAAAAAAGTGTTGACAAGTAAAGAAAAGCGTGTTATAATGCCAAGCATATTGAAAAAGCTGTGACGAAGACGGCAGAAATCAAGCGTTTTCAGAGAGTCGGTGGGTGGTGTGAACCGACAGCGAGAGGTTTCAGTGCCCATCCCTTCCGAGCTGATCGTTCCGAAACCGTTTTTGTGAGTAGGGCGTTCCGTTGACTGCTGCGTTAGTGCAGAGGGCTTGTTAGAGCCTTGAAAGCGGTGTCGTAAGACGCAATTTGAGTGGTACCGCGGGTAAGTTGATTACTCGTCTCAAAGGAAACTTTGAGACGGGTTTTTTTATTTTTTATCGTTCTGAAAAGGGGGAACAGTGATGGAGTTCAACACGACAACAGACCGTTTGCAAGAGGTGGCACACCGCATTCGGGAAATGCGCGAGATTTCGGGTATGACCGAACAGGAGATGGCCCAAGAGACCGACTTGACGTTGGATGTGTACCGCACCTACGAAGCCGGCGGCTGCGATCTGCCGTTTTCGTTCATTCACAAGTGTGCGCAGGTGTTCAACCTTTCCATTACCGACCTTTTGGAGGGCTACAGCGCACATCTGTCCTCCTATACCGTCACCCGTCGCGGTGAGGGACAGCAGACGGCGAAAGAAGAAGGCATCGAGATCCAAAATCTGGCGCCCCTTTTCCGCAACAAAATTGCTGAGCCGTATTGGGTGAAATACGAATACTCACCGAAGTTGCAAAACCGCCCCATTCATCTCACCACCCACAGCGGCCAAGAGTTTGATTTGGTGCTGAAAGGACGCCTGAAGGTGCAGATCGGCGATCACGTGGAGGTGCTCGGCGAAGGGGACAGCATCTATTATAACAGCGCCACCCCTCACGGCATGATCGCGGTGGACGGGCAGGACTGCCTGTTCTGTGCGGTGGTGCTGCCGGGCGAAGAGGTGCAGGAACAGACGGTGCGCGAAAGCATTGCCACCGCGAACCGTTCGGAAGATTTGGTGTGCGAAAAGTTTGTGAAGGTGACCGAAGATGAAGAAGGACGCCTTGAAACCATCGCTTTTGAAAACGAGGAAAAGTTCAACTTTGCTTTTGACGTGGTGGATGCTGTGGCGGATCGCACGCCCGATCGTCTGGCGATGGTTCATTTGGATAAAGAAAAGAACGAGCACCGCTTTACCTACAAAGACGTTAAGCGTGCGTCGGCGCAGTGCGCCAACTATTTCAAATCGCTCGGCATCAAGAAGGGTGACCGCGTGATGTTGGTGCTTCGCCGCCAATATCAGTTCTGGTTTGCCATTTTGGCGTTGCACAAGCTGGGGGCCGTTGCTATTCCGGCGACCGATATGCTGCAGGTGCACGATTTTGAATATCGTTTCCAGGCGGCCGGTGTGTCTGCCATCGTGTGTACCTGCCACGGCAACACCGCCGATCAGGTGGATGCCGCAGCGGCGAATTGTCCCACGCTGACCACCAAGATCATGGCCGGCGCCGCGCGTGAGGGATGGCATGATTTCGATGCGGAATATCCGTTGTTCAGCAGCCATTACGAGCGCGAGGCAGATGCCCCGTGCGGCTGTGACCCGATGATCATGTTCTTCACCTCGGGTACCACGGGCAACCCGAAGAGTGCTATTCACAACTACAAATATGCGCTCGGTCACTTCGTTACGGCGCGGTATTGGCACGGCGTGCATCCCGGCGGTTTGCATTTTACCATCTCCGAAACGGGGTGGGGCAAGGCGCTGTGGGGCAAACTCTACGGGCAGTGGATGTGCGAGGCAGCCGTTTTTGTGTATGATTTCGAGCGCTTTGATGCCAACGATATTCTGCCGCTGTTCCAAAAATATCAGATCACGACCTTCTGTGCACCGCCGACCATGTATCGTATGATGATCAAGCAGGATCTGTCGAAATACGATCTGAGCTCGGTGCAACGCGGCACCACCGCCGGCGAGGCGCTGAACCCGGAGGTTTTCCGCCGGTTTGAGCAGGCAACCGGCCTGCGCTTGATGGAAGGTTTCGGCCAGACCGAAACGACTCTCACCATCGGCAATCTCATCGGCCGTCCTCACAAACTCGGTGCGATGGGCAAACCCATCCCGGGCTATGAAGTGGATTTGGTGGACCCCGACGGTGTACCCGTTGGCGTGGGCGAGACGGGTGAGATCGTGATCCACACCGACCGCCGCGTGCCTTGCGGTCTGTTTGACGGCTATTACGGCGACCAGGATATGACCGCCGAGGTGTGGCACGATGGCTTGTATCACACCCGTGACCTTGCGTGGCGCGATGAAGACGGCTTTTACTGGTATGTCGGCCGTGCAGATGACGTTATCAAATCGTCGGGTTACCGCATCGGCCCCTTCGAGATCGAAAGTGTTATTATGGAACTGCCGTATGTGCTGGAGTGCGGCGTGTCGGCGGCACCCGACGAGGTGCGCGGTCAGGTGGTTAAGGCCAGCATCGTGCTGACCAAAGGTACCGAGGGCACCGAAGCCCTGAAAAAGGAGATTCAAACCTACGTGAAAGAACACACGGCACCGTACAAATATCCGCGTATCGTGGAATTTAAGGAATCACTGCCCAAGACCATCAGCGGTAAGATCATCCGTAACAAACTGTAACCCACAATAAAAAGGCTGAAAACCAATCGGTTTTCAGCCTTTTTTGTTGCTCATTCACCTTCAAACAAAGGGGTGGAGAAGTAGCGTTCCGCGGTGTCGGGCAACACGGTGACCACCGTTTTCCCCTCGCCGAGCCGTTGCGCCATGCGAATGGCGGCGGCCACGTTGGTGCCGCTGGAAATGCCGCACATCAACCCTTCCAACCGCGCCAAGTTGCGCGCAGTCTCTAACGCTTCTTCGTCAGAAATGATGCAGATATCTTCGTAAATATGCTGATTCAGCACCCCGGGAATCAGTCCGTCACCGATACCCATCTGTACGTGGGTGCCGATGGTGCCGCCCGCCAAAATGGCGGCGTTTTCGGGTTCTACCGCCCAAATGGAAATGTCGGGATTGTTGGCACGCAGCACCTCGCCGATGCCGGTGATGGTGCCGCCCGTACCGATACCGGAGCAGAACCCGTGAATGGGGCCGGCCACCTGTTCCAAAATCTCAAATGCCGTGCGGTGGCGATGCACGTTGGGATTATCTTCGTTTTCAAATTGCTGCGGCACGAACACCTTCGGATCGGCTTCGGCCATTTCCAGTGCGGTGCGTACACACTCGTCGATACAATCGCCGATGTTGCCGGCATCGTGCACCAAGATCACCTCAGCACCGTAATGCCGCACCAGCTTGCGGCGTTCCTCACTGACCGAGTCGGGCATGATGATAACGGTGCGGTAACCGCGCACTGCACCGACCAGCGCCAAACCGATGCCCTGGTTACCGCTGGTCGGCTCTACGATGATCGAATCGGGGGAGAGCAGACCGCGCTTTTCTGCCTGGGTGATCATGTTGAAAGCGGTACGTGTTTTGATGGAGCCGCCAACGTTCAACCCTTCGAATTTTACCAGCACTTCGGCGGCACCGGGCGGTACCATGCGGCTCAATCGGATGATCGGGGTGGAACCGATGGCGTCTAATACGTTGTTGTGAATCATGGGAATAACCGGCTTTCTTTTGTTAAATTCGTCATGTATGATACCATACTTATGCCAAAAAAGCAAGGCAGAGAATGCATTTCTCTGCCTTGCGCTTACTTGTGATCAGTTTTTCAGGCTTTGGATCGGTGCGGGAATGCGGCCGCCGCGCTGAATAAAGCGCGCGGGAGAGTAGGTGGACACCGGCATTACGGGACCTTCTCCCAGCAAACCGCCGAAGGAGAGTTCGTCGCCAACCTGCTTGCCGATGCAGGGAATCACGCGCACGGCGGTGGTTTTGGAGTTGATCATGCCGATCGCCGCTTCATCTGCGATGATGGCAGAGATCACTTCGGGTGCCGTATCACCGGGAATGTTGATCATATCCAGCCCCACCGAGCACACGGCGGTCATGGCTTCAAGTTTTTCGATGCACAAAGCACCGCTACGCGCCGCATCAATCATGCCGGCGTCTTCGGTAACCGGAATGAATGCGCCCGACAGACCGCCCACGTGGGAAGAGGCCATAACGCCACCCTTTTTCACCGCGTCGTTCAGCAGTGCCAGTGCGGCGGTGGTGCCGGCAGCGCCGCAGCTTTCCAGCCCCATCTCTTCCAAAATATGTGCCACCGAGT
>JAZODN010000139.1:0-34131 GCA_045597045.1 Acutalibacteraceae bacterium | reverse complement strand
GCAGTGGGCATCCCCACGGTGGAGGTGCACCTCTCGGATGTGGAAAACCGCGAAGATTTCCGTCGCATCTCCTACATACGTGCAGCGTGTCTCACCACGGTTTCCGGCCACGGCTTCGACGGCTATCGCGAAGCAATGACCATTCTGAAGGAACACCTTGGATAACCCCCCGTGCTAACAAAAAGCCGATGCTTTTTTCAAAAAAGCATCGGCTTTTTGTTATTCACTTATACCGGCGCACGCCCGTGGGCTGATACCGTATTCTGCTTTGAACGCGCGATAAAAATTGGTGTAATCCCGAAAACCGCAGGCGGCGTACACATCGCCCGGCGAAATGCCGTCGGTCATCAGTTGTTTGGCGATCAGCAGCCGCTTCAAGGTCAAATAGCGATACACACCGAGACCGACCGTGCGGCTGAACTCGTGCGACAGGTGGTACTTGCTCACGAAAAACTGCTGTGCCAACGATTCAAGCGAAAGATCCTCGGCGTAATGATCGGCAATGTACGCCAACACCTTACTCACAAGCGGCGAGGATTCCTCGCGCAGCGGTGCGCCGTCGCCTTGCAATGCCACGCGGTTGAGTTCCACCATCAACTGCAAAAACAGGCCGTCGGCACACAGGGCGCCGCCGTACTCATCACTGTAATATTCACGCACCAAAGTTCCCATACGCGCGGTAAGATCCGAGCGCAACAGCGCCGACGGGCGCAACAGGTTAGAATGTTCCGGGCGTGAATGATCAAAGCATCGCGTTAAACTCACACGTTCGGTGGACAAGCGTTCCAAATACCGCTTTTCAATCCACAACACGATACGCTCATAGGGCGTATTCTCCTCCGTGACGATCGGACGGTGCAGTTCCATAGGATTGATCAACAAAAGATCGCCCGGTTGCAGATGATACAAACGGCCGTCCACCCAATAATCCATCTTACCGTTCAAAAGCAGATATATCTCGTAAAAATCATGGTGATGCAGATCCACTTCACCCGATCGCGCATCGCAGTAGTGAAACACCTCAAAACCGGCGCGACACATGGTTTGCCGCGGATCAAACGGCTGTGCTTGCTGACGCATGCTCTCACCTCTTTTTTCAAAAACGCCCTCATAATACCGCAACTTTTGCAATATGTCAAGCAATTTCCGCAATTATCTTTGCAAAACGAATGTGATATACTGTATATACGATGTGAAAGTATGTCCGAAGGAGATTGTTTTTATGAAACCGTTTATGAACCGCGATTTTTTGCTATCCACACCGACGGCTGAGGCTTTATTTCATGACTATGCCGCTGCCATGCCGATCGTGGACTATCACTGCCACGTGAGTCCACAGGAAATTTTTGAAAACAAGCGTTTTGAAAATATTGCACAGGTGTGGTTGGCCGGCGACCATTACAAATGGCGCTTGATGCGTTCGAACGGTGTGGAAGAACGCTTCATCACCGGCGATGCCACCGACCGCGAAAAGTTTCAACAGTTTGCGCAGGCACTGCCCCGTGCCATCGGCAACCCGATGTATCACTGGTGCCATTTGGAACTCAAAACCTATTTCGGCTACGAAGGCGTGTTGAACGGCGATACCGCCGAAGAGGTGTGGCAGCTCGCCGCCGCCCGTTTGAAGGACGAAAACATGGGGGTGCGTGGGCTGATTTCACAAAGCAACGTTGCCTTTATCGGCACAACCGACGATCCCGTGGATTCTCTGGAATGGCACCGCAAGTTGGCGGCTGACCCCACCATGGCCGCCACGGTCGCCCCCTCCTTCCGTCCTGACAAAGCGCTGAATATTGATAAACCCGGCTGGCAGGATTACATCGCCCGTTTGGGTGCGGTTGCAGACATTGCTATCGACGGCATTGATGCACTGGAAGAGGCACTCGGTCGCCGCATTGCCCACTTTGCCAACCACGGCTGCCGCGCCAGCGACCACGGGCTCGATTTTATGGTTTACGCCGAAGCAACCGATGCGGAGCTTGAAGAAGTTTTCGCACGCGGACTTGCGGGCGAGGTCGTTCCCTCGGCAGAGGCAGAGGCTTTCAAGACTTCCCTTCTCGTTCATTGTGCAAAAGAATACGTCCGCACGGGTATGGCGATGCAGCTCCACTACAACTGCCTGCGCAATCCCAACTCCACCATGTTCCGCCTCCTCGGCCCCGACACGGGCTTTGACTGCATCGGCCCAATGGGCGGTGCCGCTGCGCTGGCCGGTCTGCTGAATGCCATGTGTGCTGCCAACGCACTGCCGCGCACGATTCTTTACAGTTTGGACGGCAGCGACAACGCCTTCCTCGACTCGCTGATCGGCTCGTTCCAGGACAGCGAAATTGCGGGCAAACTGCAACACGGCAGCGCTTGGTGGTTTAACGACACGAAGCAGGGCATGATCGATCAGTTGACCAGCCTTGCCAACCTCAGCATTCTGGGCAACTTCGTGGGTATGCTCACCGACTCGCGCAGTTTTCTGAGCTATACGCGGCACGAATATTTCCGTCGCATTTTATGCGAGCTGCTCGGCGGTTGGGTGGAAAACGGCGAATACCCTGCCGATATGGCCGCCCTCGGTTCGCTGGTGCAGGACATCTGCTACTATAACGCCAAACGCTATTTTAATCTGTAAAGAGGAGGCACAGAATATGCCGATGCAAATGGGCTTTCGCTGGTATGGCGAAGGCAACGATAAGATCTCGCTTTCGGACATCAAACAGATCCCCGGCGTAACCTCGATCGTGTGGGCGCTGCACCACAAGATGCCGGGCGAGGTGTGGGAAGTGGAGGAAATTGCCGAAGTAAAACGGCAGTTGGATGAATACGGCTTTAACATGGACGTGGTGGAATCGGTCAACGTGCATGACGATATCAAGATCGGTCTTCCCACCCGTGACACGTATATCGAAAACTACAAAACCACCATTCGCAACCTGGCGAAGTTCGGCGTTAAGGTGATCTGCTACAACTTCATGCCGATTTTTGACTGGACACGCTCTAACCTCTTCCACCCCGTGGGAGATGGGTCCACCGCCCTTTTTTATGAAAAAGGTATGATTCAGGATGACTACAACGCTATGGCACAATACATTCTGGATTTCACCGAAAAATACAACATGTCCTTCCCCGGATGGGAGCCGGAACGCATGGCCAAACTGGACGAGTTGTTCCGTGCATATGAGGGCATCGACCACGAAAAGTTGTGGGCAAACCTAAAATATTTCCTCGAAGCACTGATGCCCACCTGTGAGGAATGCGATATCAAAATGGCTATCCATATGGACGATCCGCCGTGGGATATCTTCGGTCTGCCCCGTTTGCTGGTGGATGAGCCGAGTATTGCCCGATTCCTCAAGATGGTGGATCACCCGTGCAACTGCCTCACGCTTTGTTCCGGCAGTTTGAATGCCAACCCCGACACCTGTGTAGCGGATATCGTTCGCGCCCACTGTGACCGCATTGCGTTTGCTCATATTCGCAACGTGAAGCATTTTGAAAACGGCGATTTTTCAGAGGCCAGCCACCGCGACGCAGACGGTGACACCGGTATTTTGGACATCTTAAAGGCGTATCACGACTGTGGATATGAAGGGTATATACGCCCGGACCACGGCCGCCATTTGTGGAACGAAGGGCCGGGCAACGTGCGCCCCGGCTATGGCTTGTATGACCGTGCGCTGGGCATTATGTATATGCTCGGCGTGTGGGATATGCTGGATAAATTGAAGAAACAGTAAGGAGAGACACCGTGATGAAAGCAAACGTTTTGAACACCGATCTCAGCGGAAAAGTAGCCGTGGTAACGGGGGCCGGCGGCGTGCTGTGCAGCCATTTTGCCAAAGTGCTTGCCCGTGCCGGTGCGAAAGTGGCATTACTCGACTTGAATGAAGAAGCCGCCCGTGGATTTGCAGAAGAAATCATCGAAGAGGGCGGTGTGGCCAAGGCCTACGCCTGCAATGTGCTGGATAAAGCCGTTTGCCAAAACGTGGCCGCCGCCGTGTTGGCCGATTTCGGCCCGTGTGACATCCTGATCAACGGGGCCGGCGGCAACAATCCGCGCGCCACCACCGACAAGGAATATTTTGAACTCGGGGATATAGACGCCGACACCAAAAGTTTCTTTGATCTGGAGGCAGACGGTGTGAGTTTTGTGTTTAATCTCAACTTCCTCGGCACCTTGATCCCCACGCAAGCGTTTGCTGCACAAATGGTGGGGCGCGAAGGCTGCTCCATTTTAAACATCTCTTCCATGAATGCGTATACGCCCCTCACCAAAATCCCTGCGTATTCCGGTGCCAAAGCCGCCGTTTCCAACTTCACCCAATGGCTGGCGGTACACTTTTCGCGTGTGGGCATCCGTGTCAACGCGATTGCTCCCGGCTTCTTTTCGACCAAGCAAAATGCAAAACTACTGTGGAATGATGACGGCACTCCCACCGCACGTACCGGCAAGATCTTGGCTGCGACCCCCATGGGTCGGTTTGGCGAAAGCGAAGAGCTGGAAGGCGGCCTGCTGTTCTTGCTGAACGAAAAAGCCGCCGGTTTCATCACCGGTGTGGTGCTGCCGATCGACGGCGGTTTTTCGGCCTATTCGGGTGTGTAATCCGCTTTTTTTGCTGCAAAATATCTCTTTTCTGCTTTTAAAAAAGCATGTTGTTGCCAACACGAACAATATGTGTTATGCTATTGCCAAAGGAGTGCGATGAGGATGAACGCTGTAAATGAACGTATTTCCGCGATCGGCGTGGTGCCGGTCATCAAACTGAACAACCCCGAACGGGATGCGGCGCCGCTGGCGCGTGCCCTGTGCGCAGGCGACGTACCGGTGGCAGAGGTCACCTTTCGCGCCGCCGGTGCCGATACGGCCATTCGCCTGATGCGTGAAGCCTGCCCCGATATGTTGGTGGGGGCCGGCACGGTGCTCACCCGTGAACACGTAGACAAAGCGGCGGCTGCCGGTGCCGATTTTATCGTTACCCCCGGTTTTGATCCCGATCTCGTGGCCTACTGCGTAGAGATCGGCATGCCGATCTACCCCGGTTGCACCACCCCCACCGATTATCACGCCGCACTGAAATTCGGCCTTGAGGTGCTGAAATTCTTCCCCGCTGAGCAATCGGGCGGTCTTGCCAAGATCAAAGCGATGGCAGCACCCTTCCCGATGTTTAAAGTGATGCCCACCGGCGGTATTTCGCTGAAGAACCTGAAGGAGTATCTCTCCTGCCCCGTCATCTGCGCATGCGGCGGCTCATACATGGTTACCGCCGATTTGATCGATAACCAAAAATGGGATGAGATCACCGCCCTGTGCCGTGAATCGGCAAACATCGTGAAGGAGGCACATCAAAATGGCTAAGATCGTAACCTTCGGCGAGTTGATGCTGCGTCTCGCCCCCAACGGCTATTACCGTTTCTTCCAAAACGACCAAATGCAGGCCACCTTCGGCGGCGGTGAAGCCAACGTGGCAGTGTCGCTTGCCAACTACGGCATGGACAGCGTATACGTGACGAAGTTGCCGAAGCATGCCATCGGTCAAGCGGCGGTGGATTCGCTGCGTTACTTTGGAGTGGATACCTCGAAGGTGGTGCGCGGCGGCGACCGCGTGGGTATCTACTTCCTCGAAAAAGGCGCCTCGCAGCGCGGCTCGGTCTGCATTTATGACCGCGCGCACTCCGCCATTCAGGAAGCACAGCCCACGGATTTTGATTGGGACAGCATTTTTGAGGGGGCGGATTGATTCCACTTCACCGGTATCACTCCGGCACTGGGCCCCAATCTGGTGGATATCTGCCGCGAAGCCTGCAAAGCCGCCAAAGCGCATGGTGTGAAGATCTCCTGCGACTTGAACTATCGCGGCAAGTTGTGGACGCGTGAACAGGCACGCGCCGCAATGACCGATCTGTGCCAATATGTGGACGTGTGCATTTCGAACGAAGAGGACGCCAAAGACGTGTTCGGTATCGAAGCGGAAGGCACCGATATCTACGGTGGCAACCTGAAACACGACGGTTACAAGTCGGTGGCCAAGCAGTTGGCCGACCGCTTTGGGTTTGAGAAGGTCGCTATCACGCTGCGCACCTCGCTTTCGGCCAGCGACAACGATTGGGCCGGCATGCTGTATGACGGCGAAAACTACTGCTTCTCCAAATCCTATCACCTGCATATCGTGGATCGTGTGGGCGGCGGCGACTCGTTCGGCGGCGGCTTGATCTACTCGCTGCTCAGCGGTAAGACCACCGCCGAAGCCATTGAATTTGCGGTGGCCGCGTCGGCACTGAAACACTCGGTGGAAGGCGACTACAACCGCGTATCGGTCTCCGAAGTGGAAAAGTTGGCAGGCGGCGATGGCTCCGGCCGCGTACAGCGATAACACGGACAAACAACGCCACTCCACAAGAGGCGCACTCCGTAAGGAAGTGCGCCTCCGTTTTATTTGCTTCGCGAGTTTAGGGGCGAATAAAATACCACTAAAACCACAAGGTTTTAATATTACTTCGTATTTTTATCTTTGAGATGGGTATTATTTCAAAGTATGTAACCCACTATGACACGTTCGTACAGAAAGTGTCAATTTTTATATCGCAGCTGTCCCCCAAGCGAGGCGCTCTCTCCATTCTCTTTGCCCTCGCATTTTCCACTTCTCTTCCTTGACTTTCCCTGAAACAAGTGCTATAATCCCAACGTATGAAAGGCGGTAGGCAGAATGGGTTACAAAATTCTTTTCAGCGATTTGGACGGCACGTTTTTGCGCCACGATATGACGGCTTCTGCAACGGATTGGGACACCGTGCACCAAATGGTGGCGGAAGGCATTCCCTTCGTTCCCTGCACCGGCCGTGTGCACAGCGAAATCCCTGCAGTCCTGCGTGAGGACCCTTGCATCCGCTATTACATTTCGGCCAACGGGGCGGTAACATACGATAAAGCGACCGACACACGCACCGTCTGCGGCATCAACAACCGCTTGTTGCAAGAAGTGTTGGCGATCCTGCATTCCTATAACGCCTTATATTACATCCGTCAAAACAGCCGCACCCATTCGGATGCCGCGCGCCACACACCGGAAACCTACGCGACTTACGGCGTGAACGATTACGATCGAGATTTTTTGGATATCCATGCGGTGCGTATCACAGACTATGCTGCGTTCACGCGTGATTTGGAAGATACCGAAATGCTCTGTGTTTTCCTGCCGGATGAAGAGGCCACTGCCGCCTGCAAAGCAGCACTCGAAGCCGGCGGTGAAATCTACGCCGCCAACTCCTACGGCACGCTGCTGGAAGTGTTTCACAAGGATGCCGGCAAGGGCAACGCGCTTTTAAGACTCGCTGCCAAGCTGCATATCGACCGTACCGAAACGGTGGCTGTGGGTGACACGGGCAACGATATCCCTTCGATCACTGCCGCAGGATTGGGGCTTGCCGTGGGCAATGCGACCGAACCGCTTAAAGAGGCAGCAGACGCCGTTATCGTACCTAACACCGACTCCCCCATCACCTACATTTACCATCGCTACTTCAAAGGAGATGCCCATGCCGAAGTATAAAATTATCGCCACGGATCTGGACGGCACGCTCTTTAACAGCCGTGTGGAGCTGAGCGAAGAAAACGTGACAGCCATTCGCACGCTGAAAGAAAAGGGTGTAGAAGTGGTGCCCTCCTCGGGGCGCACACTGCACGAAATGCCACCTGCCATTCGGGATAACCCCTTGTTCCGTTACATCATCCATTCCGACGGCGCCTCCATTTACGACCGCGAAGAGGACAAGTTCTACGGCGTGTATATGGACCGCGCTTTGCATAACGAGTTGATGGATATGCTCACCGAATACGAAGTGCATTACGCCATCCGCGTATACGGCAGGTCTTATCGTGACACACGCTCGAGCGAGGCGGTGCTCGACCATTTCCGCTATAGTGAACCGTACAAGCGGTTTTTGCGCTATTTTATTGAGCCGCTGCACGATTTTGAAGGTTTTTGCCGCCGTCAGGAAGCGGTGGAAATGACCTGCATCAACTTCCACTCCCCCGAAGAGCAGGCGGCATTTCGCCGCCGTATCGAAGCACATCCGCTGCTCGATTGCACCTCGTCGGACGTGGCGAACATCGAGGTATATCACAAGGATGCCGGCAAAGGCAAGGGGCTGTGGCGACTCGCCGATCTGCTCCACGTGGACCGTGCCGAGACCATTGCCGTGGGTGATTCCCAAAACGATCTGTCGAACATCCGTGCCGCCGGGCTCGGCCTTGCCATGGGGAACGCGTGGGACGACGTGAAAGCGGCGGCCGATGAAGTGATCTGCACCAATGACGAACATGCGATAAAATACATTTTAGAGCATTATATTTGAGTAAAACACGGGTGGACAATCGTCTGCCCGTGTTGTTTGTTTGGGCCGACTTTCCCCAAGGGACGCCACGAGACGAGAGGTTCGTGCGGCTTCTTTTTCAACGATACGCTTTCGTCTCCCACGGGGTGATCGCACAAGGCGGCACGCTACACGCCGTTCTGATTTCACACAATGGCGTGCCGTGCAACGACCAATGATTCCTTCTTCATTTACTGCCTATCCCCCTTTTTTGCTAAAAATATGTAAAATCTGCTTTTCCTACCACGCCACCTTGCATTTTGCAGGGCGGTGTGGTACTTTTCATTTGTATACTACTATTGTAAGGCGGCGATAGGAATTGACAAATAAAGTAAAACTGCTGTGTGTGGGTATCGGCGGCTATGCTGAAGTGTATTTGAATGCCCTGTTGGCAAAAGAAGACCCTGATTTCGAGATCGTGGGCATGGTGGAAGTGCTGCCCGAGCGCTGCAAACACTATCCCACCCTCGCGGCAGCAGGCGTGCCGCTGTTTTCCGCTATGGAAGATTTTTATGCAGAACACACGGCGGATCTTGCCATCATCACCACCCCCATTTTTTTGCACACCCGTCAGGTGTTGTGTGCACTCAAAAACGGCTCGCATGTGATGGTGGAAAAACCGCTTTCAGGCGTTTCGGCAGATGAAGCACGTATCAATCAAGCCGCCGAAAAAGCAGGCAAATTCGTAATGGTGGGCTATCAATGGAGTTATTCTGCCGCTATCAACACACTGAAAGCCGATATTACTGACGGAATATACGGTAAACCGCAATTTTTGAAAACGCTGGTGCTGTGGCCGCGTCCACAGGAATATTTTACACGCGGCACCGGTTGGGGCGGCAAACGCACGGCACCCGACGGCACCGTCATGAACGACAGCGTGCTGAACAACGCCACCGCCCACTATCTGCACAACATGCTGTATGTTACGGGCGGCGCACACGGCCGCGCAGCTGAAGCGATTGCGACCGAATGCGACCTTTCCCGTGTGAATGCGATTGAAAACTTTGACACCGCTGCCGCCCGTTTCACGCTGGATAACGGCGCTGTGGCGCTGTGCCTGGTTTCACACGCGACCGAACAGTTGCAAAATCCGCTGTTCTCTTATCGCTTCGAAAACGGCACCGTCACCTATGACGGCACCGATATTGTGGGTGTGACTGCCAACGGCACCGAGCGCCGTTACGGCGATCCGACAACCGATGTGAACGAGAAGATTTTTGAAGCGATTGCCGCCGCCAAAACGGCCGACTATTTGCCGCCGTGCGGTGTGTCCACCGCCGCCGCGCAGGTGCGGTGTATTGAGGCGGTGCAGCAACACCCCATCCATCCCGTGAGGGCAGACAAGATCAAGCAAAAGGGCAATTTCCTCTTTGCCGAAGGACTGTATGAGATGATGATGCACTGCTACAATGAGGAATGTCTGCTGTCGGATTTAGCTGCATACAGAGAGTTGGTGAACTGATATGACACACGAAGAATTTTTCGATTATTCCGGCTTTACGGTGTCAAACGCCCCCGACGAACCCGTGCTCTTTGCGGCGATCGGCTTGGCACACAGCCACATTTACGGCATGTGCCACGGACTGATCCGTGCCGGCGCGACGTTAGGTTTTGTGTATGACAGCGATCCCTCGCTTTTGGATCGCTTTTTAAAGGAATTTCCGGGCGTCACGGTGGCAAGCACCGAAGAGGAGATTTTGCAAAATCCGGCCGTGCGTCTGGTCGCCTCAGCCGATATTCCTGCGCGGCGTGCGCCGCTGGGCGTGCGCGTGATGCAGGCCGGCAAAGACTTTTTGTCCGACAAAGCACCCTGCACCACCTTGGAACAGCTGGATGCAATTCAAGCGACATGCGCCGCCACAGGGCAAAAATTCATCACCTATTTCGGCGAAAGTGTGGACGCGGAATCCATGACCTTTATTTATGACCGCTTGGCACGCGGCATGCTCGGCCGGGTGCTGAACGTGATGATCTCCGCGCCGCACGTGCTAAACGAGCCCTCGCGTCCGTCATGGTTTTTTACGCGGCGCGATTCGGGCGGCGTGCTGATCGATATCGGCTCCCATCAGGTGCACCAATTTTTGAAATTGACCGGCAACACCGCTGCCACCGTCACGGCAGCACGAGTAGCCAATCTGCGCTATCCGCAGCATGCGGAATTTGACGAGTTGGGTGACATTCTGCTCACCGGCGAAAACGGTGCTACCGGCTTTTTGCACATCTCGTGGGATTTCCCCGTGGGGCTTGGCACATGGGGAGATCCGCGGCTCATCATCGAAGCGGAAAAAGGGTATATCGAACTGCGCAAAAACGTGAATATCGGGGTAGACAAAACGGGCGAACACGTTTTCTTGGTCACCGAAGACGGCACCTTCCACGAAAGCGTGCAAGGAAAGATCGGCTCTACCTTCTTCCACCGCGTGATGGCAGATGTGATACACCGCACCGATACCGCCCTGCCGCTTTCCGAAACAATCACCACTATGGACCTATGTATTAAAGCACAAACATGTGCATTGGAGAAAAACGCATGAAGATCCTACATGAAGTAGTAAACGGCTATTCCGTTCGCTATATTACCGATAATACCTATCATTATTCGTTCGGGTATTACAGTGCTAACAAATGGGTAGATGGCCATCGCGTGGTGCTGGTGCGCAGTACCGAGCCGGAACTCAAAGCATTCAGCCGCCACGCCGAACTGGTGCTGGTGGACATCGAAGCCGAAACCGAAGAATTTCTCACAGCTCTCCCCCCCGTGCCGGACCGTGCATACGGTTCGGGATACATCGAAGGGTACGTGGTGTGTGGGTGGAATCTGTACTATCTGCAAAAAGGCGCGCAGGGCGATACCTTGTGGCACATGGACTTAAAAACCCGTGCCACACGGCAACTATACGCCCACCCAAACGATCTCTATTTTCCCCACATCACCGCAGACGGACGTTTTTTGAACTTGGAAATCCACCCGTCGACCGATCGTGAAAAGTACGCGTGCCTGCGTGTGAACACGCAAAACGGCGAGGTGGAAACGCTGTTTGAAAAACGGTTCCAAAAGCCGCTTCCCGAGGTCACACACATCATGATCTCCCCCACCGATCCCGACACGGTGTTCTTCTGCCACGAGGGCAACACGTTTTATATCAGCAACCGCCTGTGGCTGTATACCAAAGAAAACGGTATGCATTGCATCGCCAAACAACGGTTGGATGAAGAAGGCAACCTCGGCGATTGCTTCGGTCACGAATGCTGGGCACCCGACGGCAAGGGGTTGTGGTTTATCAAATACGCTTGTTCACCCATTCCGCCGCGCGGCATCTGCTACGTGAGCGTGGAAGGAGAACAGACCGACGTATTGTTCCAAAAATATCCGTATTGGCACGTTTGTTGTGCACCAAACGGAAAATTCCTTGCTGCCGACACCCAAAGCCAAACCTATAGCGGCGTGTGTTTTGTGAATTCTCAAACGGGGCAGGAAACAATGGTGGTGAAAGCCGGCACAACATGGCAGCACCCCACCCATCCGCATCCATCGTTCAATTCGGATTCCTCTTATCTCATTTTCCATGAATGGAAGAACGAAAAAGTAGCACTCGGTTTGGTGCGCACCGCAGATATTGTGGAATAAAAGGAGAGATCGACCATGAAAATCACACGGGAAGTTGTAAACGGCACTCCTCTCACCCGTATCGGGGACGATACCTATCACTATTCGTTCGGATACTATGCTACCAACAACTGGCTGGATGAACACCGTCTTGTGCTGTTTCGCAACAGCCAGATGGGATACGACAAGGATTTTTACAGCAATCCCGAAGCCGTATTGGTGGATGTAGAAGCCGAAACCGAAACCGTGCTCGGACACTTTACCATTCAGGTAATCTACGGTGCACTGGTTTATGCCACCCGTAAAGAAACAGATACTTACGTGCTCTTTTGCCTGAACACGGCAGACAATACCGAAACCGAACTGTATCGTCACCGGTACCGTATGAGTGATTTTACCATCACTGCCGACGGACGGTATTTAGTGTTTGCACTGTATCCGCAGGAAGAACGGGATGCCGAATGCGTGCGGATGGATCTTGCTGACGGCACCGTCACACCACTGTTTTCCAAGAAATTTCAAAAACCGTTTACGGTTGCCAACCATTTTATGGTCAACCCACAAAACCACACGCAGGTGTTTTTTGCGCACGAGGGCGATACCTTCTACGTTTCCAACCGCCTGTGGTTGCACGACGCTGCAAAAGGAACCCACTGCATGGCCAAGCAACGGTTAGATGAAGAAGGCAACCTCGGCGACTGTTTCGGGCACGAATCTTGGTCGCCCGACGGCAGCGGCCTGTGGTTTGTAAAGTACCCCTGTTCTCCCCTGCCGCCGCACGGCTTGTGCTTTGTCGGTGTGAACGGAGAACAGACCGACGTGGTATATGGCAGTTATCCCTACTGGCACGTCTGCTGCGCACCGAACGGCCGTTACCTTGCCGCCGACACGCAAGGAGGCGACTACAGCAGCGTGGTGGTCATCGACAAGGAAAGCGGCAAGGAAGCCGAGGTGTATCGTTCGGGCTATCTATGGAAGCATCCTGCCCATCCGCACCCCACCTTCTCTCCTTCGTCCGAACAGGTCCTTTTTACCGACTTGAAGGAGGGGCAACTCACCCTCGGCATCATGCGTATGGCCGACGTTTTCACCTAAATATAACCGATACAAACACGGCAGCGCACTTGACAACGCGATGCCGTGTTTGTATAATATAGTTATGTAAAGGAGTGTTGCATCATGGCGGAATTGCTCGAAATTATTATGATCGTCAGTTTTGGTGCTTCGTGGCCATTGAACGTGCTGAAATCATGGCGTGCACGCACCACCAAGGGGAAAAGTTTGCCCTTTTTGTGCCTAATCTTTTTCGGCTACATTGCCGGTATCGCTTCCAAATTGGTGAACACCGCCTATATGGCCTCTATCGACGAAAAATGGTATGTGCTGTTTTTCTATGTGCTCAATCTTTTGATGGTGGGAGCCGATCTGATACTGTATGTTCGCAATTACCGCCTGGATAAGCAAGAGGAAGGCCGTGCGTAACATTTCGGATATTCCATACGGCGAGCATCCGATGCAAAAATTGGACTTGCATCTCCCAGACAGTAACACCTTTCCCGTCTTCGTTTACTTCCACGGTGGCGGATTGGAAAAAGGCAACCGCTGCAGCGCCCCCGAAATGGACCGTTATCTTACTGCTCACGGTGTGGCGGTGGCCGAGGTGGAATATCGCATGTATCCCACGGCACGCTTTCCCGATTTTGTGGAGGATGCCGCGGCGGCGGTGGCATGGGTGAAAGACCATATCGGTGAATACGGAACCTGTACCGCCCTTTTTGTCGGCGGCAGCTCGGCCGGCGGATACCTTTCCATGATGTTGTGCTTCGATGCACAATACCTGCAAACATACGGTATACTGCCAACCGATATCTGCGGTTTCGTTCACGATGCGGGGCAACCCACCACCCACTTCAACGTACTGCGTGAACGCGGTGCGGATTCTCGCCGTGTGATTGTGGATGAAGCCGCACCGCTTTACCATATCGGCACGGCCAAAGAATATGCGCCAATGCTGTTCATTGTATCGGACAACGATATGGCAGGACGCTATGAGCAAACACAGTTGACACTTGCCACTCTTCGCCATTTCGGTTACGATATGTCGAAGGTGACATTCCGCAAAATGCACGGCAACCATTGTGCCTATGTCAACCAAGCCGATGAAAACGGCCACAGCACGTTTGGCAAACTGATTGCTGAATTTATGCAAAAATAAACACGAAAAACCGCTGTTTTGAAAACAGCGGTTTTTTACTTATTTTGACGAAAAAGTATTCATCGACACGATTTGACAAATTCTACAATCTGTAGCTGTTTTTCAACAAAAAAACCTTCCAAAAAATGGTTTTCCACTCTTTTGCCGGTGGAAAACCATTGATAAGACGCGCTTTATCCACATTTTCCACCGAGTTTTCCACAATGTTGGGGAAAAACCGAAAACCTTCCCGTTTTACATACAGTAATACTTACTTGTCAGTGCGAAGGCAATTTGTCACAAAAAGCAGTGCTTTTCATGGGGGTTTTATCCTTTTTGCCTTGCATAGTTATGCACCCACCGTGCCATACTTAGAACAGGACGTTTTTGCATCGGGAGGACACGATATGCTCAAAGGAATCAATCACCAAATGATCGAGTTCGCAGCGGTGGACAATCCGTATTTTGAACGGGCGTTTTTCGTCTTGCGTCCGGATTGTGCCGACCGAGATATCCAACATATGCAAGAAGAAGCGCGGCGCCTGCTGCACGCAGCCGGTGGCTACACCGCACTCGACCGCAATCGGCGGCGTGCCCGACGGTTGCGCCTACTGTGGGGGGCGGCCGGTATTTTGGTGGGTGTGCTGACCGGTGTGGCCATTCTTTCGCTGTAACAAAAACCTTCCGTCAATATCGCCGACTGCGAGGTATATACAGCAGGCGCAGACAACCTTCACGGCATCACACCGTCGATGAATAGTTTCAATGTTGCAAAAAAGCGGAGAAATCGAACGAACGATTTCTCCGCTTTTGTTTTGTGTCAAATGGAAATCTGATGTGCCACTTCGTACATCGCACGGTCGAACGGCTTCTTCATCGCCAACGCTTCGTCGATATCAAAGTCCACAATGGAGTTCATCTGCATCGCTACCACGCGGTTGCTGAGACCCTTGCACAGCAGTTCCACCGCCGCGTTGCCCATACGGCTGGCAAGCACGCGATCACGCACGGTGGGCGAACCGCCGCGCTGCACGTGGCCGAGCACCGTCGGACGTGTTTCAATACCGGTGGCTTCTTCGGTCTTCTTCGCCATCTCGCTCACACCACCGATACCTTCCGCCACAATGATGATAAAGTGACGTTTACCGGTTTGATAGGTTGCGCGAATGCGTTCCAGAATATCGCGTTCGAAATTAAACGGCACTTCCGGCACAACGATGGTAGTCGCACCAACGGCAATACCCACGTTCAAGGCCAAATAACCGGCACGGCGACCCATTACTTCCACCACGCTGCAGCGATCGTGCGATTGCGAGGTATCACGCAGTTTGTCGATCATGTGCATGCAGGTGTTCAGTGCCGTATCGTAACCGATGGTGTATTCACAGCAGGAGATATCGTTATCGATGGTGGCAGGAATACCGATGCAGGGAATGCCTTGACGGGTGAGATCCTGTGCGCCGCGGAACGAACCGTCGCCGCCGATAACGACCACGCCTTCAATACCGTTCTTACGGCAATTCTCCGCCGCCTTCTTTTGGCCTTCCAGCGTGCGGAACTCTTCGCTACGCGCCGTATACAGCGCCGTACCGCCGCGATGAATGATATCCGACACGGTGCGCAGATCCATCGGCAACAGATTATCGTTAATCAATCCGTCATACCCACGATACACACCGCAGACTTCCACGCCCTTTGCCAAAGCCGTCCGTGCCACCGCACGCACCGCCGCGTTCATACCGGGTGCATCACCGCCACTGGTGAGTACCGCGATCTTCTTAATAGCCATTGATAAGTCGCTCCTTTGCGTTGGAAACTATACTGGTTTTTCTTTTCAAAAGTCAGTATATATTATACTACAAATCGACCGAAAATATCAAGTCGACATTTCGCCGACAAATACAACGAAATTGGCAGAATATTACTGCATTTTCACCATTTTCACCAAATTTCCGCTACGTTTTCGGCACCGAGCACCTGTTTTAGTTCTTCGGTCAGCACCGTATTGGGCTGAACAAAGTCGCTGCTCGGCAGCCGCACCATCTTGCCGCTGTCGCAAAACCGCACGTACACGGGGAAATCGCCGTCGAACACGCGCAGCAGGCGACGTGCCTGACGGTAGCGCGGATCTGCTTCGTCTGCCACACGCAGATAGAGTCCACGACGGGCCGTGTTGGTTTTCGGCTGTGTTTGCGGCGGTGTCGCTGTTCGGGGTGATGCTTTTACCGTCTGCAAAGCCACCACCTCTTCCGCCAGCAACGTGGGTGGTTCTTCGTCGCCGCCGTTCAAACGGCCGCTGATCACCAACGGCTCGCCCCCTTCCAACAGTTTGGTGTAACGAGCCAACGTTTTGGGAAAAACAAGCAACGGCAGCGTGCCGAACAGGTCTTCCACCACGGCATAGGCCATGGTTTCACCGCGTTTGGTTTGCTTGGTGCGTAAAGCCGATACTAACCCCATCACACGCACGGAATCACGGTCGCGATACTCGCCGTCGCCCTCTTCAAACGCTTGCAGAATACGGTCGATCCGCGCTGCTTCGGGCGTGTCATACCACGCAGCAAAGGGAGTCAGCGGATGGCCCGAAAGATACAATCCCGTAACCTCTTTTTCCATCGTCATGCGGTCGGCATGCGAAAACTCTTCTGCCGGCGGCAGCGTGGGTTCCTGCTCTTGCAAGGTGGGATCGTCAAAAAAGCCCATTTGCCCATCGATATTGCGGCGACGATCCTCTTCTAACGAGGAGATCATGCCATCCATACCTTCGAGCATTTGGCGGCGATTGGCACCGAGCCCATCCAACGCACCGCATTTGATCAAACTTTCCACCGCGCGGCGGTTACAGTCACGGTACGCCGACATACGCCGACAGAACTCATAAAATGAGGGGAAACGCCCGTTCTGCTCACGTTCGCGCACCAGATCCGCAATCAAGTGGCGCCCCAAATTCTTCACCGCCAGCAAACCGAAGCGAATGTTCTCCCCTTCGGTGACAAACCCCGACTCACTTTCGTTCACGGTGGGCGGTAAGATGCCGATACCCATGCGCTGACATTCGCGGATATAACCGGCCACCTTATCGCCGTCCAACACACTGGTCAGCAGCGCTGCCATGTATTGACGGGGATAACGGCATTTTAAAAAAGCCGTTTGATACGCCACCAAGCCATAGGCCGCTGCATGTGATTTGTTGAAAGCATACGAGGCAAAGGACGACATATCATCAAAGATCTTAGCGGCCAAATCCGCCGGGATCCCACGGCGCACACAGCCTTCCACCTCTACCGTGCCGTCGTCACGCACCAGGCCGTCGATAAAAATGCGACGCTCGTGCGCCATCACATCTGCCTTCTTTTTAGACACGGCACGCCGCACGATATCTGCACGCCCCAAAGAATAACCGGCCAACTCACGAAACACCTGCATCAGTTGTTCTTGATAGACAATGCAGCCGTAGGTGACGTTCAAAAACGGCTCCAGACGTGCATGCACATACCGCACCGCTTGAGGATGGTGACGGTTATAGATATAGGTGGGAATGGAATCCATCGGACCGGGGCGAAACAGAGAGATCACCGCAATGATATCCTCAAAGTGTTCCGGCTTCAAATTTTGAAGCACCCGTTTCATACCGGCGGATTCCAGCTGAAACACGCCTTCACTGTTGCCGGCCGAAAGCATGCGAAACACCGCCGGATCGGCAAGCGAGATCTCACTCACCCGAAACGTGGGTTCCACACGCTGTATGGCTGCCTCTGCCTCGGCAATCACCGTAAGGTTACGCAGACCCAAAAAATCCATTTTTAAAAGCCCCAGTTTTTCCAACGCTGTCATGGTATACTGGGTTGCCACCGCCTCACCGTTCAGACACAGCGGCACGTAATCGCTCACCGGTTTTGCCGTGATCACCACACCGGCCGCGTGGGTAGACGCATGCCGCGGCATACCTTCCACCCGTCGCGCCATATCCAGGAGGCGACGCACTGCCGGATCCTCCTCATATTTCTCACGCAGACGGGGCGCCGCTTCCAGCGCTTTATCCAACGTCATTTTTAAATCGAACGGCACTAATTTTGCCACCGCATCCGCCGTGGCATAGGGAATCGCCATCACCCGTGCGACGTCGCGCACTGCGGCACGCGCCTTCATGGTGCCGAACGTCACGATCTGTGCCACACGGTTTTCACCGTATTTGCGAATCACATAATCGATCACTTCTCCGCGCCGTTCGTCGCTGATGTCGATATCAAAATCCGGCATACTTACCCGTTCGGGATTCAAGAACCGTTCAAACAGCAGATTATAACGCAACGGATCAATGCCTGTGATACCCATGCAATAGGCGCACAGGCTGCCGGCGCCGCTACCGCGCCCCGGTCCCACGGGAATGCCCACACTTTTGGCATACTGAACGAAGTCATTGACGATGAGATAATAATCCACGTACCCCATCTGCTCAATGGTTGCCATCTCGTAGTTCAGCCGTGCTACCGCCTCGGCCGACGGCGCATCGCCGTAGCGACGGCACAGTCCTTCGGTGCACAACTGTCGAAAATAGGCCGTGCTGTCACCGCCCGGTGCGTCAAACGCCGGCAGGTGCGTTTTGCCGAACACCAAGTCCACCCGACAGCGGCGCGCAATCTCCACCGTGTTGTCAAATGCAGCCGAAACCTGCGGAAACAGTGCGCGCATCTCTTCCTCGGATTTTATATAAAACTCTTCGGTGGAGAAGGCCATCGGTGTCGGATCCTCCAGCGTGGTACCGGTTTGAATACACATCAGCACACGCTGCATTTCGGCATCTTCACGGGTGAGATAATGCGCATCGTTGGTGCACACGGGCGGAATCCCCGTTTCATTCGCAATGCGCAGCAGTTGCGGATTCACCGCCTGCTGCTCCGAAAGCCCGTGATCCTGCAATTCCAAAAAGAAGTTGCCGCGTCCAAACACACGGTCGTAATATAAGGCGGTGCGACGCGCTCGTTCGTAATCTCCTTGTCGCAAAGCGCGCGGGATATCCCCTGCCAGGCAGGCCGAAAGCGCAATTAACCCTTCATGATGTTTTTCCAACAGTTCACAATCCACACGTGGACGGCTGTAAAACCCTTCGGTCCACGCAGCGGATACTAACTGCAGCAGGTTGCGATACCCGATTTCGTTTTCACACAGCAGCACAAGGTGACCGCATTCGTTATCCACCCCATGCTCCCGATCGGTGCGGCGGCGCGGTGCCACGTATACCTCACAGCCCAAAATAGGGTGAATACCTTCCCGTTTGGCTGCTTCATAAAACTCCACGATGCCATACATCACACCGTGGTCGGTAACGGCGACGGCCGTCTGCCCGAGCGCCTTCACACGGGCGAGCAACCCCTCGATACGGCAGGCGCCGTCCAACAAGCTGTATTCACTGTGCACATGCAGATGAACAAACGCCACCGTACTCCCTCCTTACATGTTTTCCGCAATCTCCACAATGCGCCGCAAGCGGTGATTCACACCCGACCGACTAAGCGGTTCGGTCAGCGATTCGCCCAACTCACGCAACGACATTTCGGGGTTTTCCAGCCGCAGGCGCGCAAGCTCCTGCAACTCCGCCGGCAAGGAATCCAGCCCACCGCACTGTTGAATGCGGCGAATAGCTTCCACCTGCGCAGAGGCCGCCGCCACCGTTTTGTCGATATTCGCATTTTCGCAGTTGGCCAGGCGATTTACGTTGTTGCGGATATTCTTAACCATTTTCACACTCATTAACTCAAGCGAGGCACTCGTGGCACGCATCAGTGTTAAGCAGTCTTCGATTTGTTCACTCTCTTTAAAATAGATTACCTGGTTGCCCTTGCGGTTCATAAATTTCGGACGTAAATTCCACTCGCGCAGCAGAGCGAGCAGATCGCGACTCAAGTTGTATTGCGGCAAATGAAATTCCAAATGATAATCTGCTTGTGGGTCGGTAACCGCCCCACAAGCCAAAAAAGCCCCTGCCAAATAGGCAGCAGCACAATGTTCACACTCAAAATTCGCACGGTTCAGCCGCAGCGATACTTCGCCCGTACCGTGCCCAAAACGGGAGAGTACGCGTGCGCGTTCCTCTTCCCCACACACCGAAATCAAGTGAAAGCCGCCTTCTCGCTCGCTTTCCTGCACGGCGGTAACACCGCACACCTCCTGCAACAGCATACGGTACAGCTGTGCAACCGAAGCTCGCTCGGTCTGCAGGGTCACGGCCGCCGCCGAAAACGCACGCCCCGTTTCAAACAAACCGTAGGCCAGTGCGGCACGGCAGCACGGCTGCCACACGACCTCGCACAGTTCCTCCTTCACATCTGACGAAAACGACACCCTTCACTCACCTCCCACCTCATGGAACCGTAGCTTTCTCTTTTGTATACTTTAACGATGCAACGGCACACACCGCCGCCGGGAGGCTCTTTATTCCTCCCCGATAAACTGCACTTCCCTCTCCAACGTTACACCGAAGGTCTCCTGCACCCGACGGCGCACCTCAGCCTCCAATGCCAACACGTCACAGCAGGTTGCACCACCGCGATTCACCACAAACCCTGCGTGTTTTTCGCTCACCTCGGCGCCGCCCACTCGCAGCCCCTTGCAACCGCACTGTTCAATCAACGCACCGGCAAAATACCCCGTGGGGCGTTTAAAATAACTGCCGGCACTGGGAAATTCCAACGGCTGCTTTTCGCGTCGGCGGCGCATGAATTCTTCCATACGCGCACCGATGGCCGCCGTGTCGTCGGGCACTAAACGCACCGTCACCGACAAGATCAACGCATCGCGCTTTTCCATAAACGCGCTGTAGCGGTAGCCGAGCTGCATCTCTTCCGCCGTCACGGTGCGCACGCAATCGGCATCCGCCACCTGTGCGGATACCACCACGTCGGACAACTGCCCGTCATACGCGCCGGCGTTCATAAACAGGCCGCCACCCACCGCACCGGGAATACCGTAGGCAAATTCCAGACCCGAAAGACCGGCATCCCGCGCCGCACGGCACAACTCTTTCAGCGGCGTGCCTGCCGGACACACAATTTCGCAGCCACACACCGACGGTGGGCCGACGGGAGCAAAAAACATGGCCCCGTCGAACCCACGGTCGCTCACCAACAAATTGCTGCCGCGGCCAAGCGGCATCCACGGAATGCCGCTTTCTCGGCAGAGTGAAAGCAGTGTCGGTAATACGCTCACGTCCTTCGGCGTGATTGCCAAAGCGGCCGTGCCGCCAATGTGAAAACTGGTGTGTTCGGCAAGCGGCAACTGCCGTGTGACCTCACACCCTGCCGCCAAGGCGGCTGTTTCCAATGCGCGATATCGCATTACCAACACCCTTTCTCACAAAATTCGCCACTCAAAACCGTTCTCAACCCAACGCCGCTGCACCAATGATACCGGCATCGTTACCCAATGCCGCCACACACAGACGCGTCTGGATCTTGCTATATTTGCTGTAACGCTCTTTTTCGATCTGTGCACGCAGGGGCGCCATCAAAGTCTCCCCTTCGTTGCAGATACCGCCGCCGATGCACAGCACTTCCGGCTGGAAGATATTGATCATATCAATCAGGCCGGCCGCGATATAACGGATGTACGTATCCACCACCTGACGGCCCACGGGGCAACCGGCACGCATGGCATCAAACGCTGTGCGGCCACTCACGTTGCCTCCGGCCATCTGCGCCATTTTCGAATCGGGATTGGCTTCGATCGCACGGGCGGTCTGACGGATCAGCGCCGTAGCCGAAGCATACGTCTCCCAGCAGCCGTTACGACCACAGTTACACGGCTCACCATCTACCACAATCACGGTGTGGCCAAGCTCCGCACCGGCGAAGTTAGAACCGCTGTAAATCTTGCCGTCGATGATCACACCGCCGCCGACACCGGTACCGAGCGTGATGCACACACAGTTCTTCACGCCCTTGGCCGCACCGGCAACCGCTTCGCCGAGCGCCGCCACATTGGCGTCGTTATCCATAAAGACAGGTTTTTGCAGGCCCTCTTTCAGCATGGCCACCAACGGCAGATGATCAAACTTCAGGTTGTTGGAAAATTCCACTTCACCCGTATCTCCGTTGCAGGTGCCGGGACAACCAACGCCAACTGCAGAGATATCGTCCATCGTGAGGCCGGCATCCTTCACCGCTTCAAACGCCGTCTTCACCATGTCGGCCACGATTGCCTGCGCCGGACGGGGCAGTGCGGTTTTGCATTTGGCACGGCCGACAATCTGATAGTTTTCGTCCACCACGCCGACAGCAATGTTGGTGCCACCCAAATCAATTCCAATACGATACATACTTATGTTCCTCCTTAAAATTTGTTCCATTCGTTTTGTGTTTCGGTCGATGCAGCCGCATCATCCACCATACCAAGGTTAAACATCAATTCCTGCGCCGCGTTGTAACCCATCTTCTTTTGACGGTTGTTCATCGCCGCCACCTCAATGATAATGGCCAGATTACGGCCCGGCTTCACGGGGATGGTGGTCGATGGCACGTGAATACCCAAGATCTCCGTGTATTCGCTGTTCAAACCCATACGGTCATACACTTTTTCGCTGTCCCACTGTTCCATTTGAATGACCATATCGATCTTTTCCGTCATTTTAACAGCGCCCATACCGAAAATACGGCGTGCATTCACGATGCCGACACCGCGCAGCTCAATAAAATGGCGAATGTTATCGGGAGCCGAGCCAACCAGCGTTTTAGAGGACACGCGGCGGATCTCCACCGCATCATCCGCAATCAGTCGGTGACCGCGCTTGACCAATTCGATAGCGGTTTCACTCTTACCGACACCGCTGTCGCCCATCAGCAAAATACCTTCGCCGTACACCTCCACCAACACGCCGTGCCGTGTAATGCGCGGCGCCAGTTCCACCGAAAGATAAGCGATCAGTGCCGCCATAAAGCTGGTGGTCAGATCCTTAGAACGCAGCAACGGCACTTCGTATTTCACGCATGCCTCCTGCAATTCCTTCAGCGGCGGAATATCGCGCGAGATAACCACTGCCGGCGGATGGCAAGCGGCAAACGCCTCCAGCCGCGCCACACGCAGATCGACCGGCAGATCGCTCAGATAACCGCACTCGCTCTTACCCACAATTTGAATACGGTCGCTGTCAAAATAATCCAAATAACCGCCAAACGCCAAGCCGGGACGATTCACATCGGTACTTGACACGGGGATGGTTTCGGGATCACGGGGCATATACACCGTTTCCAGCGACATCTCCTTGATGATTTGAGAGAGAGGTACCGAAAACTTTTTCGCCATCAAATCACTTCCCTTTTATATACTTAGTTTTATTATACTATAAACGAACGTAAGATTCAAATACTATTTCATTTTTTGAGTATTTTTTTGTTTTTTGGCCTTTCCCCTTGCAAGCAACCGCAAAATCCGTTATACTGAAAGAGCACATAGCTGTTAAGGAGGTTTGATCATGGCGCGTATTCACGTTGGACAATTTAACGATTCCTTCCCCCCCACGATCGACGGTGTGGCACAGGCCGTTAAAAACTACGCTGCTTGTCTGCACCGTAATCACTGCGACGTCACGGTGGTTACCCCGGCTTATAAAAACGTGCGGGATGAGTACCCGTTTGAAGTTTACCGCTACCAATCCATTCCGCTGGATCATCGCATCGGTTACCGCGCCGGCAACGTGTTCAGCCCCGAAGCGCTGCTGCACCTGCACCGCAAAAAGTTTGATCTGATGCATGTGCACGCGCCGTTTGCCTCCTCCGTGCTGGTTAGCAATTTGAACCACCGCCCACGGATACCGGTGGTGCTGACCTATCACACCAAATTTGAGGTGGATATCGAAAAACGCGTCAGCAACAGCGTGTTCCGCAAAGTGGCTATGGAATTTTTGCTGAACAACGTAAAGGCAGCCGACGAAGTGTGGACCGTCACTAAAAAATGCGGCGATTCCCTGCGCACAATCGGATATGAAGGGGATTTCCGCGTGATGGAAAACGGCACCGATTTTGCCTTCGGACAAGCGGAAGAAAGCAAAGTGGCGCAGCTGCGCGAAGCATATAACCTGCCGGAAGATACCTTCGTTTTCCTCTTCGTCGGACGCATGATGTGGTATAAAAACACCCGTTTGATTTTGGATTCGTTAAAACTGGCCAAAGCGGGCGGCCTGCCGTTTCGCTGCTTTATGATCGGCAGCGGTTTGGATGCCGACGACATACAGTCCTATGCCCACGAGTTGGGACTGAGCGAAGAGGTCATCTTCACCGGCCCTATTTATGACCGCGAATACCTGCGCGTCTTTTACAGTTTGGCGGATATGTTCCTGTTCCCCTCTACCTACGATACGTCGGGCATTGTGGTGAAAGAGGCCGCCGCTTGCGAATGCCCCGCCCTTTTGGTGCAGGATTCCTGCCCTGCCGAAGGGGTTACACACAACGTCTCCGGCTTTTTGGCAGAGGAAAACGCCCCCTCCTGCGCTGCCGTAATCATGGAAGCCTGCCGCAGCCGTGAACAGTTGACGGCAGTCGGGCAAGAAGCCGGCAGATCACTGTATCTTTCGTGGGATACCGTGGTGGAGCGCGCCTATGCCCGATACACTGAAATTTTGAAGAATTGGAAAGGTTGATAGTTGTGCACGCATACGCTATGCTCAAAAGTGGCCGATACGACACCGCACTCACCACGTTATATGGCGAAGAGGCGCTGGAATCGGCAAAAAGACGCTGGATCGCCGCAACCGAGACGTTTGTAAGTCTGTTCGGCGAAAAAGAAAACGCACGATTGTGTTCCGCTTCGGGCCGCACGGAGCTTTCCGGCAATCACACCGACCACAACCACGGCCGTGTATTGGCTGCCGGCGTGCAACTGGATACCATTGCCGTCGTGGCCGCGCGCACGGATAACACCGTGTGTGTGCATTCCGAAGGCTACGCCCCCCTCACCATTGACATCACCGACCTAGCCGCCCGTGAAAACGAGCGCGGCACCTCTGCCGCACTGATTCGCGGCACCGCTGCACGGTTGCAGGAGCAAGGCGCCGCCCTTGGCGGCTTCGATGCTTACGTCACCTCCGAAGTGCCCGAAGGTTCCGGCCTGTCTTCCTCGGCGGCGTATGAGGTGCTGATCGGCACGATTTTGAACACCCTGTTCAACCACAACCGCTTCACCCCCGTGGAACTGGCACTGGCGGCGCAGTATGCGGAAAACGTGTATTTCGGCAAGCCTTGCGGTGTGCTGGATCAGATGACCTCGGCGGTCGGCGGCGCGGTGGCCATGGATTTTGCCGACCCCTCCCACCCCATTATCCGTCAAATTGATATGGATTTTGCCAAATACGACCGCGTACTCTGCGTTGTCAACACCGGTGGCAACCATGCCGACCTGACCGATGACTATGCCGCCGTCACAGCGGAGATGAAAGCCGTCTCGAAAGAGATGGGGGTAGATTTTTTGCGAGAAACCACCTATGAGGCAGTTTTGGCAAGGTCTTCCACTTTACGCCGCACATGCGGCGACCGTGCCTTGCTGCGCGCCTTTCACTTTTTCGCGGAAGATCAGCGCGCCGATGCCATGGCAAGGGCCTTGGAAAACGGCGACATCATGGGCTATGAGCACATGATGCGTGCCTCGGGCGATTCCTCCTTCCGCTTTTTACAAAACCTCTATTCCAACAAAGCGGTCGACTGTCAAGGCCTTTCCCTTGGCATCTGTGTGGGCGAGCAGGTACTCGGCAACAGCGGTGCCGTGCGTGTGCACGGCGGCGGTTTTGCCGGCACCATTCAAGCACTGCTGCCCACAGCCTCTCTCGCCGCCTTCCGCGAAGCAATGGAAACGGTGTTCGGCACCGGCTGCTGCCATGTGCTGCGCATCCGCCCTGTCGGCGGTGTGTGCCTGGACGATATTAACGGGTAAACTCTGTATTCAAATTCCGCCGCCCTCGTTCGAAGGCGGCGGAATTTTTGCATGCCGAAAGCTGCATGGTGGGTTTTCTACCCAACAGCCACTCCACGTCGCATGCTGCCGTTTCGATTCGGCGTTTATTTCATCGTTCCAACCACTCCGACACCCATTCCACCACTTTAAATCGCACCTCATAACGCGGTGCATGTTCTACCACGTCACGCGCTTCGTTATTCAGCACGTCCTCCAAGCGAGTCGCTTTCACCGCCGAGGATATGCACAGTGGCGGAAACACCACGCACCACCAGTTGCGCCCCTCACCGTTGCCGATCACCACGCGCAGTGCGTTGTACCATCCGGCCGGCAGCGTGCCGGCATCATACGTACGGGTAGTGAAATAGGTAGGTTGAAGTGTAACAACAGCCATGTGTGCACTCCCCTTCGCGCGCAAACACGCATTGGCCGCAGCCGTCAGTTGCGGCAGCGCCGCTTGGGCTTTTTCCAATGCGGTGGCAGTGTTCTCGGCACCGCCCAACAGCCCGTCGGCAGCAATAAGTACCGCATCGCGCACAGCCAGTTTCAGCGCTTGCTCCTCTTCGCTGTTATCGTGTGCCAACACGTGCAGACGCACCACCCCTTGCCGGATCTCACCGCACAGGGCACCGAACCGACAAAACGAGAGCAGCACCGCGGCAACCGTGCCGGCAGCCAACGCTTTTACAAACATACGCATAATAAAAAACCGTCCTTTCTGAGATACTCTCAGTTTGGACGGTTTTTTCGCTATGTAATCACTCTTCCCACAAAGCGCGCAGTGCTTTGTCCACCGTTTCGAGTTTTTCACGAATCGGCAGTTTTTGAGGACACGCCGCTTCGCACCGGCCGCACCCCACACAATCCGCAAAGGATTTACCATCTTTTTCGAGATAGTTCTTATAGCCGTTCTTCGCATTTTCCGGCAGACCGTACACGTTATAATGGGTGTACTGATCAAAAATGTACGGAATGTTGATGCCTACGGGGCAGGGCTGGCAATAGCCGCAACCGGTGCAATACAGTTCGCTGAATCGCTGCAATTTTTCCACCGCTTCACCCAGCGTGCGCCACTCCTCTTCTGAAAGAGGGCGCTCACTTTCGGCAATCGCACAGTTCTGCTTCACCATATCGAGGTTCTGCATACCGGACAACGCGCAGCACATGTGGGGGTTACCCAACACGAAACGGAAGGCCAATTCATACGACGTAAGCCCCGTATCCCCTGCCAGTGCATCCGTGAACTTGGTGCGCGCCGCCAGGCGGCCGCCGCCCACGGGGCCCATTGCCACCGTACCAAGCCCCTTTTCACCGTTCGCAAATTTCAGCATATCCTCCACGCCGCGGTCCAGCATGTTGTACTGCACCAACATGGATTCCATCGGCACACCCTCCGCCTCTGCAAGTTCAATAATACGGCGGATATTTTCGTGCTTATCGTGGAACGAGAAGCAGATGTGACGAATCTTCCCTTGTTCTTTTGCCTTCTGCAGTTCCGCAAGAATCCCCTTCGGCACCACGTTTTCGGAAAACTCCTTCCAATTGGTCGCCCACACGTGATAAAAATCAATATGATCGGTCTGCAAACGGGCGAGGCTCTGTTCAAGATACTTCCACATTTCTTCTGTATCCTTCACACCCGGCAGCTTGGTGCTCACCAGCACCTTGTCGCGGAAAGGCTTTACCCCTTCGCCCACCGCCGCTTCGCTGTTATGATGGCAATAAAACGGTGCCGTATCAAAATAGTTGATACCGTGATCGTAAGCATAGCGGAACATCTCGTTCACCTTTTCCTGGTCCACCGACCACACGCCGTCACGCTCCACTTCCGGCAGACGCATACAGCCGAAACCGATGGCAGAAATGGTTTCACCCGTGTTACCGAATTTGCGATAAATCATATTGCTACCTCCGCGCCGCCCGCAATCGGACGGCAAACATATATTTCGTTATACGTTTCGCTCAAAATATTTGCGCAGCGCTGTGCCGCCTCTTCGGTATCAAACAGGGCAAACACCACCGAACCGCTGCCGGTCATGCGGCAGCCAAGCGGCGCACACGCGCGCATATCCGCCAACAATGCCGCCACCTGCGGCAGCGCCAATGCCTCTTCAAACACGTTGCAGAGTAGTGCACCAACACGAGACAGATCTCCCTTTGCCATGGCGCGGCACATGCCGTCGTGATCCGGCGTGGGCAACCCCTGCGCACTGTCGATCGCGCGGTATGCCTCGGCGGTGGAAACATTCACTGTCGGTTTCACCGCCACGATCCATCCGTCTGTCAGCGGCACTACGGGATCCAGTGCCGTACCGATACCGCTTGCCACAGCGGCACCGCCCATCACGCAAAACGGCACGTCGGCCCCTACTGTGGCACCGATCTCACATAGCTGCGAGACCGAAAGGCCGGCCGCTGTCAGTACATTCAATCCCACAAGTACCGCCGCCGCATCGGCCGAGCCGCCGGCCATGCCTGCCTGCATAGGAATACGCTTGTGCAATACCATATGCACGCCAAAGTCTTCTCGGTGAACATATCGCAAAAAGGCGATCGCCGCTTTGTAGGCCGTGTTGCGTTCATCCGGCACCAAATCGCTGCCCGTGATCGTAAGCGTAATACCGTGCGACACTGCCGTCAGTTCCACCGTGTCATACAGATCCACCGCTTGCATCACGCTTTTCATTTCGTGATAACCGTCTGCACGCACGCCCAACACATCCAGTGTAAGGTTCAGTTTCGCAGGGGCTAATACTCTCACGGTCATTGTGCTTCCTCTTTCAATTCCTTCAAAAAACGGCGAATCCGTTTCATCGCTTCCATAATATGCTTCACCGAATAGCAATAAGAGATGCGTGCAAATCCTTCGCCGCCGTCGCCAAACGCCGTGCCCGGCACGATCGCCACGTGGTAACGGTGCAGCAACTGCTCACAAAACTCTTCAGAGGTGAGGCCCGAAACCCGGATCGACGGAAACACGTAAAAAGCGCCTTCCGGCTCAAAGCAGGTAAGCCCCATATCGTTCAATTCCTGCAAGATCAAGCGGCGTCGTGCATCGTATTCGCCGCGCATATAGGCAATATCCTCATCGCCGTTTTCCATCGCCTCGATCGCCGCGTGCTGCGCGGTGGTGGGTGCACACATAATGGCATATTGGTGCAGTTTCACCACCTGCCGCATCACAGGCGCAGGACCGCAGATGTAACCGAGTCGCCAACCCGTCATGGCATAGGCTTTGGAGAACCCGTCCACCAGCAAAGTGCGCTCACGCAAGCCGTCAATCTGCACCGCGCTCACGTGCGGTGCGTTGCCGTAGGTCAGCACACCGTAGATCTCATCGGAAATCACCATGATATCGGTATCGCGCAGCACGTCAGCCAGCGCTTCCAAATGCTCGCGGCGCATAACCGCACCCGTCGGGTTGTTAGGAAACGGTAAAATAAGCAGTTTGGTGCGCGGAGTGATGGCTGCACGCAGTTCCTCTGCCGTCAATCGAAACCCGTTTTCCGCACGGGTCACGATCGAAACGGGCACGCCGCCCGCCATGGCCACCAACGGCGCATAACACACAAAACTCGGCGAAGGCACCAACACCTCGTCGCCGTTGTTGACCAACGCACGAATACCAATATCCAACGCTTCGCTACCGCCGACCGTCACCACCACTTCGCTGTGCGGATCAAACGTCACCGCTGTGTGGCGCGCAATGCGGCGCGCAATAGCTTCACGCAGTTCCAAAAGGCCGGCGTTGGCGCTATACCACGTTTTCCCCTGCTCCAGCGAGGCGATGCCCTTTTCGCGAATGTGCCACGGAGTGGCAAAATCCGGCTCGCCGATCGAAAGCGAGATCATATCATCCGCTTTCACCTCGTTCGCAATATCAAAAAAGCGGCGAATACCCGAAGGCGGCAGATCGGCCAACGTTTTGTTCAAAACCTTGTTATAGTCCATGGGTCAGAAAACCCCTCTCTCATCCTTCTGTTCACCAAGGAACATCACGCCGCTTTCCTTATAGCGGCGCAGCACAAAATGGGTAGCGGTAGAAATCACCGAATCCAGCGTGGAAAGGCGCTTGGCCACAAACATGGATACCTCTTTAAACGTGCGGCCGGTCACGGTAACTAACAGGTCGTAACCGCCCGACATCAGATACACGCTTTCCACCTCGTCAAACCGCATCACCGTTTCGGCAATGGCCTCGAATCCGTAATCACGCTTAGGGGTGACACGCAGTTCGATCACCGCTGTAACACACTCACGGTCAGTGCGCTCCCAATCAATCAGCGCTTTATACGCGCGCACCACACCGTCCTGTTCCAGCTTGGTCATTTTCCCCTCAACGTCTTCCACCGTGGTGTTCAGCATAGCCGCCATTTGGGCGGTGGTAAGACGCGCATTGGTATCGAGCAATTTCAGCAATTTATCCATAAGAGCATCCTCCTCATCGGTATACCAAAATATACATAGATAGTATATCACACATTTTCCACACATGCAAGCGCAATATATATAAAACCGCGCACACTCTCTTCGGCTTCGCCAAAGAAAAAAGACGGCTGACTTTTCGCCAACCGTCCCCGGATTCAGAAGATGGTATTCTACCGCCGCTATGCGCGGCATTTCCGTTATTCACACACAAAGGCTTCGGCGTTATCACGGATATACTCCACACACAACACAAGCGGCGCTTCTGCCGCCACGGCCTCGGCAAACGCGCTCTCGTCCTCGGCGCGCCAGGCGGCTTCGCACGCCGAAGCGCCGATCTGCGCGAAACCGTCGGCCGCAAGGTCAAAGAACGCGCCCGACGGCGAGGCCTTCATGCCGGCGATACTGCCGCCTTCCGTCTCTTTTACCGCTACCCACACGGCATAAACGTTCACCTGCGGATTGGACCACGTAGCCACCATACGATACATATCGGGGGCGGTCCATGGCAAGCGGCTGCCCGTGCGCGCCTGTTCACAAGAATTGAGCAGATCACGGATCACCGTATTCACCAGTTCTTCATCGGGTGTGGCAGCCATTTTGGCGGCATCCAATCGGCAAAACGCCGTTTGCTTTTCGCGGTTTGAAAGGCGGTGCAAATACCATGCGATCGCTATGGCGAGCACCACCAAAATCAAGGTTTTTGTGCCGCCGATCGCTTCAAAAAAGCCCATCGTTTATTCCTCCGTTGTGAGTTGTTTATAGATCTCGCCCTTGCGGCGACCGCTTTCGGCGGCGGCACGTTTGGCCGCTTCGGAAGCAGACATTCCCTCGGCCACGTAACAGCGCGCGAGCGCCACTGCCTCTTCCGCCGAAACTTCCTCTCCTACCGTTTGAGGCGCACCTTCCACCACCAGCACGAACTCGCCGCGCGGTGACTGCTCGCTATACCATGCCACGGCTTGTGAAAGGGTGGTACGGCGCACTTCTTCGTGCAGTTTGGTCAGTTCCCTTGCCAGTGTCACGCGGCGGTCACCCAGTGTGCTCAGCAAATCCTGCAACGTATAGATCAATTTGTGCGGCGCTTCATAAAACACCATGGTGCGCCGTTCGTTTTTTATACTTTCCAAATGCTCGCGGCGGCTGCGGTTGGCGGTGGATAAAAAACCTTCAAACGTGAAGCGTCCTACCGGCAGACCGGAAAGCGCCAGTGCGGTTGCCATGGCGGTCGGACCGGGCACCGCCGTTACGGTGATACCGCGCGCATAGCACAGCGCCACCAGATCCTCGCCCGGATCGGAGATCGCCGGCATGCCGGCATCCGAAACCAACACCCCGTTTTCGCCTGTCTCCAACCGATCACACAGGGCCTCACCGCTTGCACGCTTGTTATGCTCGTGATAACTGACCAACGGCTTTTTGATGCCGAAATGCGCAAGCAGTTTCATTGTTACACGGGTATCCTCTGCCGCAATAAAATCACATGCCTCAAGCGCTTCGACCGCGCGTGGCGAAAAGTCCGAAAGATTGCCAATGGGTGTGCCCACCAGCGTTAAAATCCCTGCCATACAACCACCTCCCGTCCATACTACCACAAATCGGCAAAGCCTGTCAAGGCGCAACAAAAAAGGAACTCCGCAGAGTTCCTTTACAGCGCCAAATATAAAAGTGCCAGCACCAACGGTGTGGGCGCACCTTCACGCAGCATTACCAACGCCAACAGCAACGGTAGCCATCCGCCACCGACAGACTGTTTCGGTGCCGCACAAAGCGGCGGCGGTGCCGCGCGCTCGGCCGCCAGGCGGCGGTTCTCTTCACGCATGCGACGCACCCTTGCTTCCGCCTCGCGCTGCTTTTGCCATATCTCTTGCTGCATCAGCATACTCTCATCCATGCGACCCCTCTCCCCGTTTCCCCGTCAACAGCGGTAGCAGTTTCACCAACCGCAAAATCTCGATGGCTTCGTCCACCCGTTTTTCGCGCCCACCGTGCAGATACGGACGTAACGCACGCAACAGCGCCACCTCGTGATCGTCGGCACCGCCTGCCAGCCCCTGCAGCAACGGCAACAGCTGCGCCAACGCGGCCCCGTCTTTCTCCTCTTCGGCAACAACGGACGGCGGTGCGGCAATAAGCGAGCCGAACAGCCCACTCAATTTTTCTGCCATTTGCGGGTCGCTTAACAACTGACCCACCATGCTGTTCAGTTCGTTATCCACACCGTCACCCCTCGCCGCTTATTTTTGTAACAGTTTTTGCATCAGCGCCTGCGCCTGCGGAGACTCCAACAGTTGCTGTGCACGAACACGGTCATTCATCATAGCTCGCAGTTTTGCCGCATTTTCGGGCGAAAGCTGTGCCGCCAGATTTTCCACCCCACCGCCCGACAGCGCACGTGCCATATCGGTCGGTGTGGTGCCCAGTTTGCGCGCCGCATATTGCAGCAGCGCATACAATTGCTCTTGATTTAATTTGTTATCAGCCACTAAAAACCCTCTTTCCAAAACAAATACGTTGTGATATACTATGCAAGAGGAGGCGATTTTATGCGTATTTTAGTAGTATCGGATACACACGGCGACAAGTACGCTTTGCAAAGCGCGCTGTGGGAACAACCCGAAGCCAAATACGTGTTTCATTTGGGCGACGGCGCGCGCGAATTGGAAGAGATCTCTGCCGAAAATCCCGATCGCACCTTTTTTGGTGTGCGCGGAAACTGCGATTCCGAGCATTGCGAGTTGCTCATTAACCGCGAAGAAACGTTGGGCGGCCGCCGCATCTTTTTCACTCACGGGCACATGTGGTTAGCCAAACTCTCTCCCGACCGCGTGGTGTACGCCGCATTGGAACGGAAAGCCGACATCGCACTCTACGGCCACACGCACACGCCGTTATCGACTTACGTTGACGGCTTGTATTTGGTGAATCCCGGCTCACTCGGTTATAACAAGCGCTATGCGACAATCGATATTGTCACGGGTGGCGTGATGCCCATTCTGCACACACTAAAGTGACGCGAATAATCCGAATCCGTTTTAAGACGGAAAGCACCGAAACTTGCCGCTTTGTGGCTGGTTCGGATTGCTCGCGACACCTTACGCTAATATATGCAAAAACACGGCTTTCGGTTACACACCGAAAGCCGTGTTCGTTTATTCATCGCTGACCACGCAGCGTATCCATTTGCCTTGTTTCAAGAAAATATAACCGAGCGCACATTTGATGAGCGCCGCCGCCTGACAGCAAGCATACAGCAGGAGGAACGGCATGGTGGTGTATTGTGAGAGAACAAAGGCCAGCGGCACCTGACAAAGCCACACAAAACCGCAATCGAAAATGAAGGTGATGCCGGTTTTTCCACCCGAACGCAAAGAGAAATACGTCGCGTGCACAAACGCATCCAACGGCATATACAGCGCACTGACGATGATCACACCGCGCGCTAAAGAGCGCACCGTATCGGTGGTGTTATACAGCAACGGGATCCAACCGGAACACGCGATGTATAAGCCGGCCATCGCCACACTGACCGACATGGAAAATGCAATCATTTTGCGCGTGGTGTCGCGCACCTCGCGGAATTTCTGCGCACCGAGCAACTGCC
>JAZODN010000138.1:0-3815 GCA_045597045.1 Acutalibacteraceae bacterium | reverse complement strand
AGAGAGAAAAGGAGACAGCAGGAAAAAATCGTGCTGAGACGCCACCTCTTCAAAATCAGCAGCACGCAACCGCTGAAAATCCAAATTAATATTGAGAAACGAAGGGTGAAACCACACTCCCCAACAGCACAAATCACAACTGCGGATAAGCTGCGGATCCTCGCTCTCATCAAAGCACACTACGCAAGGCGCGATAGCAGTCATCTCCCGCCCATAGGCAGAAAACACCACCGTACCTTTCGTAATCATCAGCATAAGAAAACTTTCATCACGGATAGTAAGGTCTGCAGCGGTGGGGTTTTTGCGACAGGCTACACGCACAATGCGACCCGTGCCGTATTTTTTGCCAATGGTACAGTGTTGCATAACAACCTCCTCCTTTTCTCAAGGATAGTATACCACGATGCAAGGAGAGGTGGCAACGATGACGATTGGTCGATTTTGCAATGTTGTTTGCCTATTTTACAACAAAACAGCCGCTACCCGATTGGGTAGCGGCTGTTTTTGTGATTTTATCTCATTGCAAACCCATTCGTTTATGGCCTTTTCACAGCAAAAGAAAATTGTTGATCCACCCGTTTTCGGATGTGAACAATAGCCTCGTCTCCTTTGCGGAAAGGTCATAGGTGTAGATACCTCTGCGATCCGATGAGTCAACGCCAATAAAATACCAACTATCCTCCGTGCAAAACAAAAATTCACCTATATACATAGACGCATCCAAGTTATCCAACGTTTCCAGTGCGGTTTCTTCCACATCATACCGATGGGTGGAAAACACCGCGCCCCACGCTCTGTCTGTATCGGATTGAGTGAAGACGATATGTCCATCCGTATCGGATGCCAAACGTTGCAGTTGCCTGTTTTCCGTTTTGTAAAGTAGCTGTATATTCTCAAAATCCGTAAAATCGTAAATATAATAATCAGGCGGAACAAACCGTTGCCCCATTCCTTGATTGGAAGCATCTGCCGCGGCACGTTCTTCCGTTTCATATCTTCCGCTGCCAATCAGCCGGCCGGTTAAGGTATTGTAAGATATCCGCTGGATACTCATATCGTCAGGCAGGTCAGCCATGGTGGTTTGTTTTGACTTTTTATCGTACAGAAACACAGATAAAATGCGCGACTGCTTCTCCGCGGCCACATACACGATGCGATTAGCATCCAAAGGAATGATATAATTAACGCCGAACAGTTCTTCCGACATTTGCAAGATTTCTCCCGTGGAAAGGTTTTTCGAAAACAACTGATCCCCTTTTCCGGTCGCACCATTTTCTACCCTTTGGGTATAGTAAACCGAGTTATCGTATCGACTATACGTGGCTAACGGATATTGGGCGGTTCTCTCAAACGACCATACATTCTCAACTTTATTACTTTCCAAATCTAAACTGTACACCGTGATTACCATATCGTTGTATTCCGACACCGTAATGGATAAGTAAGGACTACTGTTTCTCGCATCTGTCTGGGTGCCTGTTTCAGAATGAGGCGCACCCCCTTGGCAGTCGCATAAACTCAACAACACCGTAAGAACACAACACACCGCTACGACTCGTTTCACCCCATTCTCCTCCTGTTTGCATCAATTCCCATTCAACTCATAATAACGAATTTCATTTACGAATTCTCCATCTACCGTAATCGAAAATGCAGATAAAAATGCAAAATACGTTTTATGATCGGTGGAAAAACGGCGCCAATCTTCCAAGTTCAATTGCAAATTGGTTCGTCGATCCGTCTCGGTATCCAGGAGATAGAAATCCTCGTTTTCATCCGTGTACACAACAAACTGACCGACCTCTTCATACAGCGGAGTATAACTTTGGTTTTCGGTACGCAGTTTTGTCTTTATTCGCTCGACTTCATTCTCATCCGTCACACGTCTCCATGCGCTGTCCGTTGCCATATTCATTACGTCCAAATGCTCTTCGGTTTTCCTGCCATCATCCTCGCTGGATGCTTCGGCCCATAGATAATACAATTGATCGTCCACCACGGCAATCTCCGGTAACCACCCCCTCACCGAAGAGGGCACATATACCGTTTCGCAGCGAAATGGTGCCAGACTGTGTGGACGGATGGTCTCGGATGCCTCGCTGTCAGATGGTGGTGTCCCGGCTTGTTGCTTTTTCGGCGCACCGCAACCTGCGACAGCGAGCAACAGTGCAGTACCCAACAGGAGTGCTATCCATCTTTTCATCCGTTTTCGCCATCCTTTCTCTGTAATTCCTCACGGCGCCGCTCTACGGCGCGGATGCGGTAAGCAGCCGGCGTAATTCCCTCGTGTTCACGAAATGCACGTCCGAAATGCTGTACCGTTTTATAACCGCAACGGTGGGCAATCTCTTTGATAGGTACATCGGTAAACGCCAAATGCTTTTTGGCCACCATCATCCGATGACAGAGCAGATACTCACGGGGAGTCATTCCCGTAATTTCCTGCACACAGCGGCTCAACGTGGTGCGATTGACACCACAATGTGCCGAAAGGCTGTCCAGCGTGATTTCTCGGTCGTAATAGGTTTCTAAATACATTACGGCTTCCCGTGCCACCGCCTGCGCTTCCTCTGCCGACACGCAATCGCACAATCGCTCCAGCGCAATCAGCATCTCCATAACGTAAGAACGAGCACGGCAAGGCCAATACCAATCCGGTTGCTCGGTCAATTCACGGCGTAACGCAAGGCAGCGATTTTCCAACACGGCCCGATGCCCATCGGTCAACGGAAGCGGCGCTGCGCGAGTCAAAAAAGGCCGCAGCAGGAAAAAATCGTGCTGTGCCGCCACCTCACTAAAACCCTCATCCCGTAAGGCGGCAAAATTTAGATTAACGTTTAGAAACGAGGGATGAAACCAAACGCCCCACCACTGCAAATCCTGACTGCGGAGCAATTGCGGATTCTCGCTCTCGTCAAAGCATAACAGACAGGGTGCTGATGCGGTCACCTCTCGCCCATAGGCAGAAAAGGCGGCTGTGCCGTGGGTAATAATCAGTAACAGGAAACACTCTCCCTGAATCGACATTTGTTCTGCTGCAGGGTTTTTGCGGCAGACGACTCGCACGATGCGTCCTGCGCCGTGTTTTTGTCCAATGGTACTGTGTTGCATAGAAACACGCTCCTTTCTCTGCTCATAGTATAGCACAGGGGCAAACGACGCCGCAACCACAGAGGTTTACCGTTTTTACAGCGATTTTTATCCCTTTTACAATAACAAAAAGAGCCTGACCGCTTGGTCAGGCTCTTTTTGTTACAAATAATCCCGCATTTGCTTGCTGAGTTTTTCCTCCAGTTTAATCAGACGCTTACAGATGTCCTTGGACACCTCGTCGGCGGCGGCATACTGGTTGAGATAGCGGGACAGAGACTTGACACCCATATCGCACCCATCCACCATCAGGTCGGCGATGGTGGCGTCGGATTCGTCCATCGCCATCTTCATAGTGGTCTTCATCCAAGACATTCCCTTGGCCATGGGATTGGGGTCTTTGCCGTCGTCACGGTATTTTTCCAGCAGTGCTTGCACCTCCGCGTCCAGCTCCTGATGCTCCTTTTTGCATTTGGACAGGCACTCCCGCATCTTCTCCGCGCGCACACGGTTGAGCACGTCATCAATGGAGTCCACCCCCATCTGGATGCCGGCGTCACATTCGCGGAGCAACTTAATAGTATCTTGTTCGATCATACAACCACTCCTTTCAGCGGTAGTATGCCCCAAAAATCCTCAATATGCCAAGCGCTCCAGGTTGGCGTGGGCTATTTTTGCCTCGTCACGGGTAAAGGTGCGCAGTGTGCGCTTGCGGGGCAATCCCC
>JAZODN010000137.1:0-2521 GCA_045597045.1 Acutalibacteraceae bacterium | reverse complement strand
GCGCTGTCGACATATTTCTTACCATGTTTCATTACGGTTCAATCCTCCCTGTTTGTTATCGCGCGGAAATCACCCGCGATACGGTGGTAATCGGAACGTCAGAGGGTTTCCTCCCACCCGTTCGGGTTATCAGCAGAAATTATTCCTCGACCTCAATGCCCATGCTGCGTGCCGTGCCGGCGACCATGCTCATAGCCGACTCGATGTTGGCCGCGTTCAGATCGGGCATCTTGGTGGTGGCGATCTGCTTCACTTGCTCTTTCGTGAGCTTCGCAACCTTCGTCTTGTTCGGAACACCCGACGCCTTATCGATGCCGCACGCCTTTTTGATCAGAACCGCAGCCGGGGGCGTCTTGGTGATAAACGTGAAGGACTTATCCGCATACACGGTGATGACAACGGGGATAATCAAACCCGCGTCGTTCTTGGTACGCTCGTTGAATTCCTTCGTAAAAGCCATAATGTTCACACCGTGCTGACCGAGAGCCGGACCAACAGGGGGTGCCGGCGTAGCCTTACCCGCCGGGATCTGCAATTTGATGTAACCGGTAACCTTTTGAGCCATTTTACATTGCACCTCCAAAAATCGTGGTAACTGGCGGTATCACCCACAGGGCAACACCTCCCACAGCCGGAATCGCGTCCGGCGCAGAGTAAAAGCGGAATTTCCGCTGATACACAAACTGTTTGCGGCCGCGCCTTATTCCATGCGCTGCGCCTGGTTCGGTTCGAGTTCCACCGACGTTTCGCGACCGAACATCGAAATGGTGACCTGAACCTTGCGTTTTTCGAGATCGATCGCATCAACCACACCCGAGAAGTTCTCAAGCGGGCCTTCGGTGATACGCACGGTATCGCCGACTTGATAATCGATCTCCACCTCGTAGCGTTCAACACCCAGTGCCGCCACCTCTTGCTCGGTAAGCGGAACGGGCTTGCCGTTCGGCCCGACAAAACCGGTGCAACCGCGAACGTTACGCACCACATACCAGGACTCGTCGGTCATGACCATCTTGACAAGCACGTAGCCGGGGAACACCTTGCGTTCCACCTCACGGGTTTTGCCATCCTTGGTTTCGCTGACAAGTTCGGTAGGCACGCGGATCTCGTGGATCCAATCCTGCAGTTTACGGTTCTCGACGATCGTTTCGAGATTGGTTGCCACCTTGTTTTCGTAGCCGGAAAAGGTGTGCACCACATACCATTTTGCCTGTTCTGCCATGGGTACCTTCCTTCCGTTTATACGCTTACTTCAGCGACAAAAACAAATCGATCAGTGCGGACAGACCGAGATCCACCGCGATGATGAACACGGCAACCAACGCACACATAATGAGCGTAATGCCGGTGTTCTTGACCACCGATTTAAAGGTGGGCCAGGTGATCTTTTTGTACTCACCCTTCATGTCGCGCCAATACTTGATGGCGCCTGCGCCCGCCTTGCCGGTCTCACCGGTGCGACGAGCCTTGGCACGGCCGATGAAGAACACAATCAAGCCGATGATAACCAACAGGACGCCAACAACGAAGACGATTTTCTTCGCCGTGAGGTTCGCAGGGTCAACCATGTGAGCAAAATAATGCCAACCGTGTGCAGACAACCCGTCCGAAATCCCATGGGCGCCGACGAGAAGGGCCATGATACCGGCAACCGCGCCGGCAAACCACATAACAAATCCCCAGAAAATCATGGTTTGTTCCTCCAGTCGTTCGTATTACTTCGTCTCGCGGTGCACCGTGTGCTTACGGCAGAAACGGCAATACTTGTTCATCTCCAAGCGGTCAGGGTCGTTCTTCTTGTTCTTCATGGTGTTGTAGTTGCGCTGCTTGCATTCGGTGCAAGCCAAAGTGATCTTTACTCGCATTACGGCATCTCCATTCTAAATAGATTCGTTAAGCCTCCCTCACAGAGGGCGATGTGCCGCAAAATGGGCACAAAAAATAAACCCCCGTTCGAGGTAAGGCATAGTATAACACAGTTTCCTCTCCCCGTCAAGTGTTTTTTTGCTTTTTTTCGCTTTTATTTTTCGCTATGCCGCAAAAGCACTTGCGCCCCCGAAAAAACTGTGCTATACTATCCACGATATAAGCGCCTCATTTTTTATTACCTTTAATACATAGGGAGGAAACGCCGTGAGAGTGCACATTCGCATCGTCGGCACACAGGCCTTCGACGGTCAGTCCGATACCGTCACCCAAACCGCCGACGGCGAGCTGTCGCTGCAAGGCGACAAGGCAACGCTGCGCTATACCGAGCGCGATGATGACGGCGCCGCCACCGACGTGACGGTCACCGCCGACATGCGCGAAGTTACGGTGGAACGGCTCGGCGCCGTGAAAGCCGCGCTGCGTCTGCGACGCGGTGGAAGCGGGCTACCGTCTGATCGACACCGCCCAGCAGTATGACAACGAAGAGGGCGTGGGCCGCGGCATCCGCAGCTGCGGGGTCGACCGTTCCGAGCTGTTTCTCACCACCAAGATCTGGGTCTCCAACTACGGCTACGAAAAGGCCAAGGCTTCC
>JAZODN010000136.1:0-1534 GCA_045597045.1 Acutalibacteraceae bacterium | reverse complement strand
CTCTCGTTTAAACTGGATTGCCGCATCTTCTTCAACACCTTCTACAAAGTGTTTAAAAATGCCGATAACGAAAACGTGGGCGCCACGGTTTCGGCCGCCCCCACCAAGCAGGAAGAAACGACCATGAAATGAGGTGTCTGTCATGAACAAGCAGAAAACCGTGCTGATCCTTGTCAACAAGCAAACCACCATCGTCAACTTCCGTTTGGAGGTTGTGGCCGCACTGGTCAAAGCCGGCTACCGCGTGTGTGTTTCGGTGCCGGACGGTGATCGCGTGAACGAGATTGCCGCTGTGGGCGCGGAGTTGTTCATCACTCCAATGGATAAAGACAGCACCGACCCCGTGCGCGACATCGCCTTGATGCTGACGTATCGCAAGCTGATTAAGCAAACCCGCGCCGATTTGGTGCTGACCTACACCATCAAGCCGAACGTATACGGCGGTATGGCGGCCGCTTCACTGAAGGTCCCCTACGTGGCCAACATCACGGGGCTCGGCACCGCACTGGAAGGCGGCGGCGCCATGCAAAAACTGGCGTTAGCGCTGTATCGCTTCGGCTTTCGCCGCATTTCGCGCGTGTTTTTCCAAAACACCGAAAACCGCGCTTTCTTTGAACAGCACAAGCTGGCGCTCGGCAAGCACGCACAGTTGCCCGGCTCGGGTGTCAATCTTCAAAAATTCAGCGTAATGGACTATCCCCCTGCCGATACGGTAGAATTCGCTTTTATCTCGCGCATTCGCAAAGAAAAGGGCATTGAGCAGTACATCGACACCGCCCGTGCCGTCACGGCGAAATATCCGAACACCCGTTTTCACGTGTGCGGCTTCGGCGACGACTATTACGAAGCACGCATGCAGCAACTGCACGAAGAAGGCGTGATTGTGTATCACGGCCTGTTGAATGACGTGCGGCTGATGCTGAAGGACGCGCATTGTGTGATCCACCCCACCTATTACCCCGAAGGCATGTCTAACGTGCTGCTTGAAAGTTCGGCGTGCGGTCGCCCCATCATCTCGACCGACCGTGCCGGCTGCCGCGAAGCCATCGACCACGGGGTGAACGGTTTCTTGGTGAAGGAACAAGACAGCGCCGACCTATTGGAAAAGGTGGAGCAATTCCTCGCCCTTTCGTATGAAGAGCGCCGAGAGATGGGTCTGCGCGGACGCGAAAAAGTGGCGCGTGAATTTGACCGCCAGCTGGTGGTGCAAGCCTATTTGGATACGGCCGCCGCACTTTGCGGCGAACCAAAAAAAGAGGAGGCGACGGTATGAAGAAGTATCTCGTGACCGGTGCTGCCGGTTTCATCGGCTTTTACCTTTCCAAAAGCCTGTTGGAAGACGGTGCTGAGGTGGTCGGTTTGGACAACCTCAACGACTATTACGACGTGCGACTGAAGGAAGCCCGCTTGGAACTGTTGGCACCGTATACGCGTTTCCGCTTTGTGAAGGGCGATCTTGCAGATAAAGAGGCGCTTTTCTCGCTGTTTGCAGAGGAGAAATTCGATGTGGTAATCAACCTTGCGGCCCAAGCCG
>JAZODN010000135.1:0-22324 GCA_045597045.1 Acutalibacteraceae bacterium | reverse complement strand
TTATAATATATACGTATATGTCCGTAACGGATAAGAAAGCAAGAAAGGAGGGGCTGTCCATCCAACGGACAGTCCGATGGCCGTATGATCAAAGTAGACCATCTCACCAAGCGATACGGCACTCATGTGGCTGTAAACGATATCAGCTTTGAGGTGCACGAAGGAGAGATCCTTGGCTTCTTGGGGCCGAACGGTGCCGGCAAAAGCACCACGATGAACATTTTAACGGGGTATCTTTCCGCCAGTGAAGGCCGTGTATCCATCAACGGGTATGATGTGCTGGAATCCCCCAACGAGGCGAAGGCGAACATTGGGTATTTGCCGGAGCATCCGCCGCTGTATCTGGATATGACCGTGCGTGAATATTTGGATTTCATGTACGATCTGAAAAAATGCACGCTTCCGCGTGAACAGCACATTGCGGAGATCTGCCGCATTCTGAAGATTGAGGAAATGTACCCCCGTCTTATCAAAAACCTTTCGAAGGGATACCGCCAGCGCGTAGGATTTGCACAGGCGCTGATCGGCAATCCGCCCGTGTTGGTGCTGGACGAGCCGACGGTGGGTCTGGACCCCAATCAGATCATCGAGATCCGCACGCTGATCAAAAGTTTGGGGCGGCATCACACGGTTATCCTTTCCTCGCATATCCTGTCCGAGATCGAAGCGGTGTGCGACCGCATTGTGGTGATTCACCGCGGCAACGTGGTGGCCGACAGCACGGCGGCCGAACTTTCGCGCAGTTATTCGGATGACCGCCGTTTGACCGCGCGTGTGAAGGGCCCTGCGACCGAAACGGCACAGTTGCTTGCCACGATTCCCGGGGTGAAAAAGGTTACGCCGCTTGGTCAGCGTGAGGTGGGAATGCACGATTACGTGATCGAGCCAAAAGAGGACGTGGATGTGCGTGAAGAGATCTTCCGCCGTTTGGCCGAACGCCATTGGCCGCTGGTGGGGCTGCGCTCGATGGAAAAATCGCTGGAGGAGATCTTTATTGAACTCACACGGGAGCAACCGCTGTTGCCCACCCGTAAGAAGGAACGCCGCAAGGCCGCAAAGGGGGATGCTGTATGAGCGCCGTGTATAAGCGTGAAATGCGCGCCTATTTCACCACGCCGCTTGGTTATGCGGTGTTGGCGATGCTGTTTTGTTTTTCCGGTTTTTTGTTTTATGCCGGAAACCTTTCGGGTGGTGACACCTCGTTGATCGGTGTGTTCGACCCGTTGTTTATCCTTACGCTGTTTATCGTGCTGCCGGTGCTTTCCATGCGCCTGTTCAGTGACGAAAAGCGTCAGCGCACCGACCAGGCACTGCTCACTGCCCCTGTCAGCTTGACCGGCATTGCGCTGGGCAAGTTTTTCGCCGCGCTGACGGTATTTGCGCTGGGCATTTCTGTCACCCTGTTATACGGTGTGGTCATTGCCTTCAAGGTGTCGCCCGATTGGTCGGTGTTCTTCGGCAACTATCTCGGCTTGCTGTTGGTGGGCGGTTTGGTTATTTCCATCGGCCTGCTCATCTCCAGTTTCACCGAAAGTCAGTTTGTTTGCGCCATCACCACCTTTGCCGCCTCCTTTTTGCTTCTTACGGTGGATGATCTTACCTCCACCTTTGCCTCCAGCCGGTGGTTGGTGGAAGCGGTAAGCTTTTTGTCGGTGTACCGTCGGTATTACAACTTCACCATCGGCAGTTTGAACTATGCCGACGTGGTGTTTTTTGTGAGTATGCAGGCGCTGTTCATCTTCTTGACGGTTCGTTCGCTCGACCGCAAGAGATGGAGTTGACGGAAAGGAGGGCCTTGATAAATGGATAACGAAAACAAGACGGTCGAAACGATCGCACAGGAAGGCACTCCCGTGCCGAAGAAAAAGCGCCCCGTGAACCGCCGCTTGCGTTACGGCGCGGCAGCCACCGCGCTGACCGCCGCGGTGGTGGCGGCCGTGCTGCTGTTGAACGTGGTGGTCTCGGCGGTGGAAAACCGCTTTCCCCTTTCGCTGGATTTGACCGCCGACGAAACCTACACGGTATCGGCCGAGACCGAAAAGATCCTGGCGAATATACAAGACGAGGTGCAAGTGGTGGTGTTCCGCAACGAATCCCATTACAGCACGCCGGCGTTCAGCGACGAAAAACTGAACACGGTGTACCGCCAGTTTTACGAGACGATGCGTCAGTGCCAGGCCAAAACGGGCGGCAAGTTGACGGTGAAGTATGTGGATTATGCCGCAAACCCCACGCTGGTGAAGCAATATGCGAAATACGAGGTGGATGAGGATTCCGTTTTGTTCCTCTGCGGCGACCGTTCTGCCGTGCTGGCTGCCACGGATCTGTATACCGCGCAGGAAGAGCTGTATTACGGCTACATTCCGGTGACGCAGGTGACCGAATCGCTGGTAGACCGTGCGGTGGCGAGCTGCCTGCTGCGCGTGACCGGTAACCTGGCGCCGGTGGTGATGTTGGTGGGTCACAGTGAAGACGAAAACACGGTGGCCGATCTGAACGAAGTGTTGGCAAACAACGCCTACGATGTGGAGACCTGTGATCTGACCCGTTCCGAAACCATCAGCGAGGACGCCATTGCGTTGGTGATTCCGGCACCGACGGTGGATTACAGCAAAGAGGAAATCGCCCGGATCAATGCGTGGCTACAACAGGACGGTGACTATTCGCGCCATCTGGTGCTGTTTACCAACTACACCGCGAACTGCCCGAATTTGTATGAGTTGATCGAAGAAGAATACGGCATTTCGGTGGAGAACCGCATGATCCGCGAAACGGTCAGTTTTTACGGGGATAACTACAGCCCCTACGGCGACATTCCCTCTTCGGAGTTTTCCGAGGGCGTGACCGATAAAAAGGTGTTGACCCTGCGCAACCAGCAGTTGGTGCTGAACAAAGAAAACGACAGCGACCGTTCGCTCTATAACGTGCCGTTGGTTACCTTTGGCGACACGGCGCAGCTGGCGGATATTCCGGAGGATTTGGAAGCCGAAAACGAAGAACCCCTTCCCTACAATGCGGAAACATACCCCATTGTGGGTGCGGCAGTGGCACACAAGCAGGTGCCCTCGCCCACGCTGGGCATCACGGTGCATTCTTACGCGGCGGTGTTCGGCAGCCCGTATTTCCTGAACAGCAGTGTGCGTGCGTATGTCAGCAATGCCGAGAACGAAAAGTTGTTTATGAACGTGTTCCACACCCTTTCCGGTGCGGAAGTGAATGTGACCGTTTCCAGCCGTTCGCTGGAAAGTGAATTGCTCGGCTTCGAAGAGGGTGCCGCGCGGGTGTTGGGTCTTGGCGTGTTCACCATCGGTCTGCCGTTGGTGACCTTGCTGATCGGTATTCTGCTGTTCCTCAGAAGGAGACATTTATGAGCGATATAAACCAAAATTTGCCCCCTGAAGAGCCGCAGCGTGAAGCGCCGCAGGCACAAGGGCTTTCGGATATCGAGGCGTTTGCTGCCTCTGCCACCCGTGCGGTGAAAACGCCAAAAAAGCATCGCCGTGCTGTGACGCTCGTGTGTGTGTTGGCGGCGGTGGCGGTGTTGGTGGGTGCGCTGTTTGCGCTGCCGGTGCTGTTCCCTTCCGAAGAGCCGGAAACGCCCCCCACCGCCCCCGACACCTCGGTGGTGGTGCTGAATAAAGGGGTGGATGCCAACGGGAAAGCGGTGGAAAACCCCGTGCAAGCGGTGGAGATCACCACGGCCCTGCACAACTATGCGCTGCAACGGAACAGCGACAAGGTGTGGCAGTTGCGCGGCGAGGAGTCGCTGCCTTTGAATGTGTCGGCGGTGGAGGCGTTGGCGGATGTGCTTATGTACGTCAAGGCGAAGGACACGGCAGCCACCGACGTTGCGGATATGGCGGTGTACGGTTTTGACAATCCGGCCGCCCGATTGCAGGTAGCGTATGCCGATGGCAGCGATGTCACCATGACCTTTGCCGCCATGGCGGTGGGAAGCGGTTATTATCTGCGGCTGAACGAGGAAAACACGGTGTACGTGGTGGAGGACACCTTGGTGCAGCAGGCGATGCAACTGCCTGAAACCTATGTGAGTTTAACGGTGGTGGCCGCCCCCTCGGTGAACAAAGAAGACGTCAACGGCACCGTTATGATCAAAGAACTTTCGCTGACCGGGGCGGTGCGCGATCACGTGGTCACCACCGTGCGCCCGAAGGGGCCGCAGGATGGCAGCGATTTTGAAAACACCAATTTTGTGTTAACGGCTCCGTATTTGCAGCCGACCGACAGTAACCTTACCACGAAGGTGTTTGCCGTGACCGAGATCTTTGCCGAAGAGGCGATAGTGCTGCATCCTACGGACGGTCAACTGGCCGAATACGGGTTGGACGATCCACTGTCTGTTGCGAAGATCGAGCTTGGTGTGTTTACCTCTACCACCAACGAGGAGGGCGAGGTTACGCAGTCGGGATACTATAACGAGCAGCTGCATTTGATTAAGCTTGGCAAAAAGACGGCCGACGGCACCGGTTACTATGCGATGGCGGATACCCGTGACGTCATCTATCGCATCAGCGCCGAGTATGTGCCGTGGGCAGAAAAGACGTATCACGATTTCACCAATTCCTATTTGTTCTTGCGCAATCTGGTGTCGCTGCGCTCCATCACCTGCACCTTGCGCGACAAGACGTATGCCTTCCGGTTCACCCACCATCCCGAAGGCGAAACGCTGGACGAGGAACTGACGGTGACGCTGAACGGGCAGGTGCTGCGCACCCGCGAATTCCGCGTGTTGTATCAGGTGTTGATGACACTGTATCGCACCGGCGCCGCACCGGCGGCACCGCAAGGAGAGCCGCTGCTTTCGGTGCGTGTGGAGTCGCTGGACGACAAGCTGCAAGATCGCGTGGTGGATATTTACGAACACAGCGGCAGCGTGTGTATTGCGCGCACGGAATGCGGCGATACCTACAAAATGACCGCCAGCCGCGTGCTGGATGCGATCGAGCAGATCGAAAACTATGTCAATGGCCGCGATGTGATCAATCGCTTTTAACGGGCGTGAGTCACTTCGCCGCGTTGAACGGTAAGGTCGGCCGATGGTATACGGCGTTTTGCCTGTAAGCAAAACCCCCTTTGTTGACAAACGATAACCGTGTTATCCTGTCAACAAAGGGGGTTTTTTATGAAAGAGGCTGCCGCGGTGTGCCGAACGGACGCCTTTACGATATGGCCGAGGGCGGCACGCCGAAATGCCGCTTGAAGGCACGGCTAAAGACGTATACCGAGGAGAAACCAAGCTCTTCCGCGACCGCGCTGACCGAGGCAGATGTTAACAGACGCGCCGCGTGTTCCATGCGCACGCGGTTGCGATAGGCGATCAGCGATACGCCGAACGCTTTGACAAATTCACGTTCCAAATGGTATTTGCTGTAGTTGAACTGTTGTTCCAGTTCGTCCAGCGAGGCGGTATATCCCTGCCCGGCATCCAGAAATTCTTTCAGCTGCTGTGCAACGGTGTGTTCGCTCGCCGTATCGGAAAAGGCGGCGGCGAAATTGTCGGTGATCAAGGCGTCGAGCAGCCGCATAAACCGCGCCTTTCTTTCCAGCGGAGAAAGGGACGCGCCCTGCACGACGTCGTAAAACAGCGCCTTTGCATGTGCGGTTTCTTGGAAGGTGACGTGCGGCACGGTGGGAAAAGCCGCAAACGCATCTTCCTGTATCAACGCACGTTCGGCCTCGCTTAGTTCTTCACGGTCGCGAAAGCAGATGGGGGTGCGTGTGCTGCGCGAGGAGAAGACCAAGTCAAAATGGATGTGCGGCTGTGAAAGCGCAGTTTCAATGTCCTCGAAGCTGTGCGAGATACCCGGGCGCAACAACAGAAACTGCCCCGCTTCGCACGGGTAATCCACCCCGTCATACACCAGTCGGAAGCGACCGCTTTCGACATAGATCAGCTCATAGTCGAAGATGATGCGGCGGTGAATCACCGTGCCACACGCCAGCACCGAGGGGATCGCCAGGCGGATATATGGATTTATACGTTGCAGTTCCATACGTCACCTCGTCAAGAAATGGTAAATAAACAGCAAGAAAAAGCATACCTATCTTACCATTTTTGTGGTTAAATTGCAATAGAGGTGATAAAAATGTTAAACAATTTGACGACAAAAAAGAACATTCGCACCTTTTCGGTTTCTCCCGAAAATTTAACAGGCAAAAAAGGTAGCGGCGGCATGGCCACCGAAGGTACCGGTGCGTGGCAGGCGCGTGAACTGGGACAAGGGTGGAAGATCAACCCGTTGTTGGTGCTGCAGCCAAATACCACCACCGTGCTCGCCGATATTCACGGGCAGGGTGCCATTAAACACATTTGGATGACCGATTCGGCGGCCAAAGGACGCTTGCTCATTTTGCGCATCTATTTTGACGGGTACGAAAACCCGGCGGTGGAAGCGCCGCTTTCGGATTTCTTCTGTAACGCCGATTACGGTGAGTACCGTCAGCTTTCCTCTCTGGCGATGTGTGTGAATCCCAAACGCGGTTTGAATTGTTATTTTGAAATGCCGTATTTCTCTGCGTTCCGTTTGGAGGTGGAAAACCGCGGCGATAAGGAGTGCGCGTTGTATTATCAGATCGACTGTGAAGAAAAGGAACTGGCGCCCGAAACGCTCTATTTCCATGCACAGTTCCGCCGTGTGAATCCGCTGCCCTATGCCACGCCGTATGTGATTCTCGACAATGTGAAGGGAAACGGACACTATGTCGGCACCTATCTGCATTGGGGTCCGAAAAACAACGGTTGGTGGGGCGAAGGAGAGATCAAATTCTATCTCGACGGCGATACGGCGTTTCCCACCGTCTGCGGCACAGGCACCGAAGACTATTTCTGCGGCGCATACAATTTTGACGTCGACGGTGAATACCGCGAATACACCACGCCATATGCCGGTATGTATAAAGTGCGGCGCACCGATTCTACCTATGCGTCGCAGCGTTATTTCAATATGTATCGCTGGCACATTACCGACCCGATCTATTTTAAGGAAAACATTAAGGTGACCATTCAGGCGTTAGGATGGCGCAGCGAAGGGCGGTATCTGCCGCTGCAGGACGATATCTCCTCGGTGGCGTATTGGTATTCGGATACACTGGAGGATGAATATCCGCCCTTCCCCGATAAGAACGCCGTGGAGATCATATAAACAAACAGGCGAAACGCACCCGTGTGCGTTTCGCCTTTGTTTTGATTGAGAGATGCGCTTAACAGACGGACGGCGTTTACTGTTTGTATAATGCGACTTTATTATTACAAAATAGCCGACATTCCGCAAAACTACCCCTGCTATTTTTCACGGGTGGCGTGGCGGAAATCTATGCGCTCGGTGAAGGGCACGACGGCCATGTTTCGCACGTCGGACGCAAAGCCGAAGGTGCGCGGCGCCACCGAAAGAGGCACTGCCGGACAAAGGGCGTGGAGCTGCTGCTCGGCCGCTTGCCAATCCGCCGTTGTTTGGGCGCGACTCCACATGCTTTCCCATGCGGCATCCTGCAAGCGCGAGGGGTTTTGCACCGCACGGTTGCCGGTGAACATGGCCAGCGCATCTGCCGGCGTGTTGCCGTTTGCGGTCCGTGTGGCCAGCGCCAGTGTAAAGTTACCGGCAGTCATGCGTGCCGTCAGGCTTGCAGACGAAAGGGGTTCAATCGAAAGGTACACCCCCAAGTGTTTCTGCCAGGATTGCACGAGGTACTGTGCCAGGGTAAACGAGGCGGTACTCTCGTCACACAGCAGGGTGAGAGAAGGGAGGGCGGAGATCCCTTGTGCGGCCAGCGCAGCGGAAAACGCCGCGCGGTCCACAACGGTCTGGTAGGGGGGCAAGTTGTGGGAATAAGCGCTGCCGTGAAGAGTAGCGGCCGGCGAAACAAACGAAACGGTGGGCGTGGCCAAAAGCGGCGTTATGGCCTGCCAATCCACGGCGTCGCGAAAGGCGCGGCGCACGGCGGCGGTGGTGAACGGTGCGGCGGCCGTGTTGAACCACAGATATTGCAGCGTATCTTCCACCGTGACGGTGGAGACGGCCGCGGTGGGAGCATCCAGACGGCAGGCATCCAGCGTGTTGCCCAGCGCTTCGGTGTTTTGGGTGGCGCCGATCACAAAACGCACCGCCGTGGGGGTGATCTCGTCGGCGTGGTGATACCCTTCGTGCCGCTGCAGCAGCAGTGAGTGCCCGTGATCCCAACTCTTGAGCGTGAAGGCGCCGTTAGTCACAAGCGAGTCGCGCTCCATGCCGTAGGCGCCGTTGCATTTGTCGAAAAAGTCGCGGCGGCAGGGAAACCAACCCTTGTTTGCCACGCGAAACAAAAACGCGGTGTCGGGTGCGTTAAGCGTCACCTGCAGCGTGTGCGGCGCCACGGCGCGCACACTGTTGACCGAGGCAAACATCGCCGCTTGCGACCGACGCTCGAAGGCAAAGACAAAATCATCGGCCGTAACGGCCGCGCCGTCGCTCCACAGCGAAGCAGACAGCGAAAAGGTATAGGTGCAACCATCATCCGATACGGTCCAGGTGGCGGCGGCAGGCACGACTTTGCCGCCTTCCGGGCGGCAAAGTCCCTCAAACAGCGAGTCGATCACGGTGCGCGCCGCCTCATCTTCGGCGGTTTGCGGGTCAAGCGAGGTCGGCTCGGCCGCCAATGGAAGCCGAAAACTTACCCCCTCCCCCTTGCGACAGGCAGGCAGCGTGAAAAGCAGCAGGGCGGCGCACAAAACAGCACAAAAACGGCGCATTACGGTTGATCCTCAAAATGCAAAACGGTGTGGTCGCACACCACGCCGATCTTGTCGCGCAGGGCTAAAAAGTCGGCAAAGGCTTGCGGCTTTTGATTCGGGTTGCGCAGCAGCGCAGCCGGGTGAAGGGTCGCCATCATCAAGGTGCCGTTTTTGTCGAAAAACTCACCGTGCTGACGGGTGACTTTAAAATCGGGATCGATCAGCCGACAGGCGGCCACACGACCGAGACAGACAATAATTTTCGGGCGCAGCAGTGCCACTTGCGCACGCAGCCAATCAATGCAGGCCTCCTGCTCTTCCGGCAGGGGATCGCGGTTTTGCGGCGGACGGCATTTGACCATGTTGGCGATATAGATGTTGTGGCGGCGCGAAAGACCTACCGCAGCCAGCATGGTATCGAGCAATTTGCCGGCTCGGCCGACAAACGGCTCTCCCTGCTCATCCTCGTTGGCGCCGGGCCCTTCGCCGATAAACAGCACCTCCGCATCGGGTACCCCCACACCGAACACTACGTTTTTGCGCGTGTCTGCCAGTGCGCAGCGGCGACAATTCATACATTGTTGCTGTAATTCTTCCCATGTTTGTGCCAATTTTTTCACGACCTTTCTGAAATTGTGGAAAACCTCTTGCAAAAAACAATAAAACGGCGTACAATGTCTTCGTAATTTTAAATCAAAGGAGTGCTTACTGTATGTCCAAACCCATTTTGGTGGAAACCTCTGCCCGTCACATTCACGTGTCTGCCGCCGATCTCGAGACCTTGTTCGGCGCCGGCTATACCCTCACCCCGAAAAAGGATCTTTCGCAGCCCGGTCAGTTCGCGTGTGAAGAGCGCGTGGACGTGGTCGGCCCGAAGCGCACCATCAGCGGTGTGTCCATTCTCGGTCCCGTTCGCCCTGCAACGCAGGTGGAGCTCTCCCTGACCGATGCGCGTTCCATCGGTGTGGCGGCTCCCGTGCGTGAATCGGGCGATACCGCCGGCTCCGGTGCGTGCAAGCTGGTTGGCCCGAAGGGCGAAGTGGAACTGGCCGAAGGTGTGATCGTGGCGAAACGCCATATCCACATGACTCCCGAAGATGCGGCAGAGTACAACTGCGTGGATAAAGAGATCGTTTCGGTCAAGGTGGAGAGCGAGGGCCGTTCGCTGATCTTCGGCGACGTGGTGGCGCGTGTTCACCCGAATTTCTCGCTCGCGATGCACATCGACACCGACGAGGCAAATGCCGCCGGCGGTGTGAAGGAAGGCACTATCATTAAATAATATAGCACACAAACCGCCTATGTGCAAGTGCAAGCGGAGAAAAGCCACGGCTTTTCTCCGCTTTTGATTTTGTGTTTTTTACGTATTTGAAAATTTTTTCGTTTTTCGCATTTTTTCGGTTGAGAAACCGTGCCGTATAGTATATAATACAAAATGTGAAGATATGTGCCGCCCTGCGGCCGAGAAGAAAAAGGAGAGAAAACTATGTTTACAAGAGATATCGGTATTGACCTTGGTACTGCGAACACACTGGTGTATGTGCGCGGCAAGGGTATTGTAAACCGTGAGCCGTCGGTGGTGGCGTTGGATGAGCGCAACAAGAGCGTGAAAGCGGTGGGCGCTGCCGCTAAAAAGATGATTGGCCGCACCCCCGGCTCGATCAGCGCAGTGCGCCCGTTGAAGGACGGCGTGATCGCGGATTTTGATGTAACTTCCGAGATGCTGCGCTATTTCATCAAACAGGTAGTGCGCACCTCCTTTTTCTCGCGTCCGCGCCTGTTGGTGTGCATTCCCTCCGGCGTGACCGAGGTGGAACGCCGTGCGGTGGAAGAGGCGGCGTGCGAAGCCGGTGCCAAAATGGTGCTGCTGATCGACGAGCCGATGGCGGCGGCGATCGGCGCCTCGCTGCCGGTGGAAGATCCGGCCGGTTGCATGGTGGTGGATATCGGCGGCGGCACCTCCGAGGTGGCGGTCATTTCGCTGGGTGATATCGTGAACAAGTGCTCGGTGCGTACCGCCGGTGACGATTTCGACGAGGCGATCATTTCCTACATCAAGAAGAAATATAATCTGCTGATCGGTGAACGCACGGCGGAAGATATTAAGATCCGCATCGGCTCGGCCTTCCCCTATGAAGACGAGGATACCATGGAGGTGAAAGGCCGCAACCTGCTGGACGGTCTGCCCAAGAGCATCACCATTGCGTCGAGCGAGGTGCGTGAAGCGCTGGCCGATCCGATCGGGGCAATTGTAGACGCTATCCGCTTCACGCTGGACAGCACCCCTCCGGAACTGGCGGCGGACATTATCGACAACGGCATTATGCTGACGGGCGGCGGCGCGCTGCTGCGCGGTTTAGATACCCTTATCAACCGCGAGACCGGCATCACGGTGCACATTGCGGAAAATCCGCTGGACTGTGTGGCCATGGGTATCGGCAAATGTCTGGACGAAGGCAAGGTGGAGATCTTCAGCTCTCGCCAAGGCCGTTATTAAGCATACGAGCGTGTTTGAGAAAGGAGGGGTGCCGTTGTGAAAGAGTTTGTAAAAAGCATAGCGTTTCGTGTGTTGGTTCTTGTGGCGGCACTCCTTGTCGGCATGATGGTCTACGCCGCCTCGGTGGGCGGCGTTTCCACTATTCCCGAAAAGGTGATCGGTCTGGTGGTGACACCGCTGCAATCGGCGGCGGCTGCCGTGGGCGATGGGCTTGACCGCTTTATCGGCCTGTTTACCGACGGCGGTGCACTGCGGCGCGAAAACGCGGTACTGCAGGAGGAAATCAACACCCTGCGTGAACAGCAGGTGGAGCTGGACGAGCTGCGCCGTCAAAACGCGCTGTACCGCGACTATTTGGAGTTGAAGGAGCAGCACCCCGACTACCGCTTTGCGGATGCCCGTGTGATTGCGATGGATCCTGCCGGCGGCTACGGTAATTTTACCATCAATCGCGGCACGTTGGCCGGCGTGAAGGCCGGGGACCCCGTCATTACGCCGGACGGTATGGTAGGCGTGGTGTATGAAGCGGCTGCCACTTCGGCGCAGGTGCGCACGCTTTTGGATCCGCAAGTGCCGGTGAGCGTGTATGTCAGCCGCACGAGGGACAACGGTATTACCGATAACACGGCGGCCCTGGCGGCCGAAGGGCTGCTGCGCGTGGAACGGCTGGATCGCACAGCCGGTGCCGCGGTGGGCGACTACGTGGTCACGTTTGGCGGTGCCAACTACCCTGCCGGCTTGCTGGTGGGGGAACTGACGGCGGTGTATGCCGAATCCGACGGGTTGTCACTTTCGGCAACCGTGCGCCCGTTTGCGGATATTATGCGTGTGTCGGACGTGTTCGTGATCGTCGGCTTCGGCGGCGAAACGGAGGAATGACCGCATGGCAAAAAGACGGCAAAACACCGCGCAGGTCGCTTGGCTGAACGCGCGAACAACGGCCTGTTTGGCATACGGTGTTCTGATTTTACTGCTCGCTTTGTGGCAGTTTTCACCGCGTGGGTGGCCGCCGCTGCTTGGCGGCCGCCCCCTTTTGTTGATTCCACTCACGGCGGCGGTGGCCATGTTCACGGGGCCGGTCGGCGGTGCGGCGGCCGGTGTGTTTGCCGGCGTGTTGTGGGGGCTGTTTTCGCAAGCGCTGTTCGGATTCCACGCGCTGATGCTCATGCTGCTCGGCATGGCGGTCGGACTGCTGGTGCGTCTGTTTTTGCGCAACAATGGGTTGTCGGCGTTGCTGCTGTGCGGCGGCGGTACGGTGGCCTATACGCTGTTTGATTGGCTGTGTAACCGCGTGCTGCCGCTGGCCGATGGGGCTTGGCTGCAGCTGTGGCAGCGTGTGCTGCCAAACACACTCTATACCGTGTTGCTGTGCCTGCCGGTGTATGCGGCGGTGCGCGGCGTCACAAAATTGTTGCATATACATCACCGACACAACGCCTGAAAGGAGTGCGGCTGCAGTGGAAAAAAAGAAGCAAAATACTACCCCTTTCTCTGTGCGCCGCCTGATTGCGCTGCTTTCGCTGTTTGTGTCGGTGTTTTTAATGTTTGCTGTGCGACTGTATCGCATTCAAATCAGCGAACACGAGTTTTACCGTGAGCAGGCGCGCGGCGGTGCCACCTTGACACTGCCGATCGCTGCGTCGCGGGGGGAGATTTTGGATCGCGATCTCACCCCCTTGGTGGTCAATGCCACGGCGTATGCGGTGGTGTTCGATTACAACTATTTCCCCGGCGGTACGGGAGAAGAGGCGCGGGCGCGCCAAAATGCGGTGATTCTGGCACTGACCGATTTGCTGCGTGAACGGGGCGAGACGTGGAACGATACCCTGCCCATCAGCGAAACGGTACCCTACCACTTCCTGCCGGAACGGGAAACCAGTGTGGCGGCGCTTAAACGCACGCTGCGTCTGGCCGACTACGCTACCGCCGAGAATTGCATGGCGGCACTGTGCCGTCGCTACGGCTTGGAGAGATATACGGCGGCGCAGCAGCGGTTGCTGGCCGGTGTGCAGTATGAGATGGAGATGCGTGAATTCAGCGCATTTACTCCGTACGTATTTTCTTCGGAGGTTTCCAAAGAAACCTCCTACCTTATCAGCGAAAACACCAGCGATTTCTACGGGGTGGAAATCCAAACCGCCGCCAGCCGTGACTATGTGGCCGGCCGCACGGCGGCGCATTTGCTGGGCACGGTGGGGCCGATGTATGCCGAAGATTACGCCGCGTTGAAGGAACAGGGCTATGCGCTGAACGACACGCTTGGCAAAAGCGGTGTGGAAGCGGCGTTTGAGCAGGCGTTACGCGGCAAAGCCGGCCGTCGGGTGTTGGTAAAGAATGCCGACGGTGCGGTGGTGCAGGCCTATGAAAAAGAAGCACCTGTGCCGGGTGACACGGTGGTGCTCACGCTGGATGTGTCGCTGCAGGCGGCGGCACAGACGGCGCTGGCCGAAAAAATAGCCGAACTGCGCACACAGCCTGCCTCTTCAGGGGGGAGGTTTTTGAACAACGGGCACGATGTCGCCAGCGGTTCGGTGGTGGTGTTGGACGTGACAAGCGGCGGCGTGTTGGCGGCGGCTTCGTGGCCGGATTACGATCTTTCCACCTACACGGAAGATTACGCCGATTTGTTGGCTGATGCGGATAAACCGCTGTTTAACCGCGCGCTGAACGGCGCGTTTGCCTGCGGCTCCACCATGAAGCCGGGGGTGGCGGCGGCCGCGCTGAATGAGGGGGTCATTACACCGGATACTGCCTTCACCTGCCGCTATGCCTATGACCGATTTTCCGCAAGCGGTCTTACGTTGCACTGCATGGGGCGGCACGGCAGCATCGAAACGGTCACGGCGCTGCAAAAGTCCTGCAACATCTTTTTCTACGAAACCGGTTTGGCCCTGGGGATCGACACCATGAACCGATACGCCTCGCTGTTTGGACTGGGAGAAAAAACGGGTATCGAGATCGGCGAGGTAAGCGGTGTGCTGGCAGGGCCGACACACAGTGAGTCGGTGGGCAAGGTGTGGGTGCCGGGCGACACGGCCGGTGCCGCTATCGGACAATCCGACAATTTGTTTACACCTATTCAGCTGGCGGCCTATGCCATGACGTTGGCGAATGACGGCGTGCGCTACAAGACGCATCTGTTGCACGGCTTGTTGGGTTATGACGGGCAGTTGAAAAGCGAGTATCAACCGGAGGTTGCCGCCACGCTCTCTTTGTCAAAAGAAGCGATCGACACGGTGCGCGCCGGCATGATTGCGGTGGGAACCTCCGGCACGGCGGCGAGTTATTTTCGCCACGCGCCCTACACCGTCGCTTGCAAAACCGGTACCGCGCAGGTGGGCGGTGCGCGCAGCGACCACGGGGTGTTTATTGCCTACGCCCCTGCTGAAGCGCCGCAGGTGGCACTGGCGGTGGTGATGGAAAACGGCACCTCCAAAGCCTCGGCATCGGTGGCGCGCGAGGTGTTGGACGCGTACTTTAACGCGGCCGACAGTGGTGTGGCAGACGCGCCGTTCGGTGAACTGTTGCCATAATACCGCGTATATTTTGTATTTTTTAATAAAAAACGCGAAAAAACAGTTTACTAACCAAAAGTTTTGTGATACAATAGCCGCAGAATGGGGCGATAGCCGAAAAGAACGGAGGGAGCGTATGGGCCGTATCGCGGTGGTAACATCGGGAAAAGGCGGTGCCGGCAAATCCACGGTATCGGCAGGGCTTGGACACGCTCTCGCTGCGGCAGGCGCTAAGGTGCTGCTGGTGGATGGCGATGCCGGTCTGCGCAGTTTGGATTTGATGCTCGGCGTGGGGCAGGATATCGTGTTGGACCTTTCGGATATTTTTGCAGGCAACTGTGAACCGCTTCGCGCGGTGTATCCTTCGGGGTTTAACCCCAATCTGGCACTGTTGCCGGCACCGGCACGGCTGGAAGGGCTGTGCTCGCCGCACGATCTGAAGCGGTTGTGCCGCGGCTTTGCACGGTTGTATGATTTCGTGTTGATCGATTGTCCGGCCGGCACCGGCGCCGGGTTCGAAACGGCGGTGGCAGCGGCGGATTCGGCACTGGTGGTCACCACACCTGATCTGATTTGTGCGCGCGACGCCGGTTTGGTGGCCGATCTGTTGGAGGAGGCCGATGTGCCGGCACGGTTGGTGATCAACCGTGTGCGTGTGGCACCCGTTTTGCAGGGGAAGATGCCGGATCTGGATACCATCATTGATACCGCCGGCGTGCGGCTGATCGGCGTGATCCCCGAAGATGAACAGTTGACCATTGCGGTGGCCAACGGCAGACCGTTGCCGGAGGGCGGGACAGCGGCCGCCTGTTTTTGCAACATTGCCCGTCGCTTTTGCGGCGATGAGGTGCCGTTGCTCCCGTTACAAAAAATGTGATTTTCACGGAAAAGGAGAAACCAGTTATGAATATTGCTTTGATTGCTCACGACGCTAAGAAAGAACTGATGGTGCAGTTTTGCATCGCGTATTGCGGCATTTTAAGCCGCCACAACCTGTGTGCAACCGGCACCACCGGCAAGCTCGTATCCGAAGCGACCGGCCTCAATATTACGCGGTACATGAGTGGTTCGCAAGGCGGCAGCCAACAGATCGCGGCGCGTGTTGCCTGCGATGAGATCGACCTGCTTCTCTATTTCCGTGATCCGCTGACGGTAAAGGCGAATGAGCCGAACGAGGCGGATATGCTGCGACTGTGCGACGTGCGCAGTATTCCCGTGGCCACCAACATCGCCACGGCGGAAGTGTTGATACACGGCTTGGAGCGCGGTGACCTCGACTGGCGCGAGATCGTGCGCGAAGGCAACGTATAAACCGATACACAGTGGATCCAAGGGGGTGGACACACAAGTCTGCCCCCTACATTTCATAGGAGAGGACAAGTATACTATGGCAATTCTCACAAAAGCGCCGCGCGGCACGCAGGACGTGCTGCCCACACAAAGTGCGCGTTGGCAACACGTGGAGCAGACCGCACTGGCGGTGGCAAAAACGTTCGGGTATCGTGAAGTGCGTACCCCCGTGTTTGAGCATACCGAACTGTTTCATCGCTCGGTAGGTGAAACCACCGACGTGGTGCAGAAAGAAATGTATACGTTCGAAGACAAGGGCGGCCGTTCGATCACCCTGCGTCCCGAAGGCACCGCCGGCGCCGCACGCTGCCTGCTCGAGCACAGTTTGAATAACGAAGCGCTGCCCGTGAAGGTGGCGTATCTCACCTCCTGCTACCGTTACGAAAAGCCGCAGGCAGGCCGCCTGCGCGAGTTCCACCAGTTTGGCGTGGAATGCTTCGGTGCGGCCCAGCCGCAGGCGGATGCAGAGGTGATCGCCCTTGCACGCGGCGTGCTGGACATGCTGAACGTCACGGGTGTGGGCTTGCACATCAATTCCATCGGCTGTCCCACCTGCCGTGCGGAATATCACAAAGCGCTGAAGGCGTATTTCACGGCACACGAAGAAACGTTGTGTGAAACCTGCCGCGGTCGTTTGGAACGCAACCCCATGCGTATTTTGGATTGCAAATCCCCCGTGTGCGGCGAAATTGCGAAGAACGCGCCCGTGATGGTGGATTTTCTGTGCGACGAGTGCCGCGATCATTTCACGGCGGTGCAGGATTGTCTCAAAGCGGCGGAGATTCCGTTTGAACTGGATACCGGCATTGTGCGTGGCTTGGATTATTACACGCGTACGGTGTTTGAATTCGTGTCGGATGCGCTGGGCGCGCAGGCGGTGGTCTGCGGCGGCGGCCGTTACGACGGATTGATCGAAGAACTCGGCGGTCCTCACACGCCGTCGCTCGGTTTCGGCATGGGTGTGGAACGCCTGCTGATGGTGATGGATGCGGTTGGCGCGCCGTTCCCGCAGGAGGAAGGCCCTGAGGTGTATCTCGCGCCGATGGGTGCGGCAGCCGTGGCGCGCTGCTTTGCGGTGGCCGACGGTCTGCGTCAGGGCGGCATTGCGGTGGAGACGGATCTCTGCGGCCGCGGCTTGAAGGCGCAGATGAAATACGCCGATAAGATCGGTGCCCGTTACGTGATCGTGGTGGGCGATAACGAGCTTGCAACCGGCCGTGTGCAGCTGAAGGATATGAAGAGTGGCACAAGCGAGGAGATCGCGTTGGATGACAGTTTGTATACCACGCTGTGTCAAAAAGCGAACGACCGCCGCCTGGCGGATCTCACCAACCTTTTCGGCGAGATGGCGGTCAGCGGCGACAGTGCCGACGGCGCGGCCTTGTTTGGCGGCTTGTTCGGCAAGAGCGAGTGATTGGGGGTAGTTTTATGGAAACGATTCAAGGCTTGAAACGCACTGACTATTGCGGCACGCTGCGCGCAGCAGACGAAGGCCGCGAGGTAACGCTGTTCGGTTGGGTGCAGCGCCAGCGTGATCTCGGTCAACTGATCTTTGTGGATCTGCGTGACCGCACGGGCATCGTGCAGTTGGCGTTTGACGAAGCGACAGACCGTGCGATCTTCGACAAAGCGTTCACCCTGCGTTCGGAATACGTGGTGGCGGCGCGCGGCACGGTGCGCATTCGCTCTTCCAAAAACCCCGAGATCCCTACCGGTGATATCGAGATTGCGGTGTTCGAGCTGCGTATTTTGAACAAGGCGGAAACGCCTCCGTTTGAGATCGTGGAAAACTCCAACACGGCAGAACTCACCCGTTTGAAGTATCGCTATCTCGACCTGCGGCGCCCGGATCTGCAGCGCAATTTGCTGATGCGTCACCGCATTGCGAAGGTCACCCGTGACTATTTTGACAGCCAGGGCTTTATTGAACTGGAAACCCCCATGCTGATAAAATCTACCCCCGAAGGGGCACGTGACTTCCTGGTGCCGTCGCGCGTACATCCGGGCGAATTTTATGCCCTGCCGCAATCGCCGCAGTTGTATAAGCAGCTGTCGATGGTGGCCGGTTTTGATCGCTATATGCAGCTTGCCCGTTGTTTCCGCGATGAGGATCTGCGCGCCGACCGTCAGCCCGAATTTACTCAGATCGACCTTGAAATGTCCTTCGTGGACGTGGAAGACGTGCTGGCCATCGGTGAGGGCTTTATGAAGACGTTGTTCCGCGACGTGCTGAACGTGGATATTCCGCTGCCGCTGCCGCGTTTGTCTTATAACGAGGCGATGGCACGTTACGGCTCGGACAAGCCGGATACCCGTTTCGGCATGGAACTGATCGACTTGAGCGAAGCGGTGGCCGGCTGCGGCTTCGGCGTGTTTACCGCGGCATTGGAATCCGGCGGCACGGTGCGCTGCATCACGGCGAAGAACGCTGTGAGCACGCTCACCCGAAAAGAGGTGGATAAGCTGACCGAAATGGTACGCGGCATCGGCGCTAAGGGTCTTGCGTGGGCCCGTTGGACGCCCGACGGCGTGGCTTCTTCCTTCGGCAAGTTTATGAGCGAAGAGGAGATGACCCGCTTGCTCACCACGGCCGGTGCGGAAGAGGGCGACGTGGTGCTGATCATCGCCGACAAAACCCGCGTGACTCTGCCGGTGCTGGGTGCGCTGCGTTTGGCAGTGGCAGAAAAACTGGGGATTGAACGCCGCGGCTATCATCTGCTTTGGATCACCGAGTTCCCCTTCTTTGAGTGGAACGACGAGACGGAACAATATGATGCGATGCACCATCCCTTTACCTCCCCCCTTGACGAGAGTATCCCGTATTTGGACAGCGATCCCGATAAGGTGTATGCCAAAGCGTACGATCTGGTGCTCAATGGTGTGGAGTTGGCCAGCGGTTCCATTCGTATTACCGATCCCGAACTGCAGGCGAAGATGTTCCGTGCGCTCGGCCTTTCGGATGAAGAGGCGGCAGAAAAATTCGGTTTCCTCACCAACGCCTTCCGCTTTGGTGCCCCCCCTCACGGCGGCATGGGCATCGGGCTCGACCGCTTGGTGATGCAAATGCTCGAAGCCGATACCCTGCGTGATGTTATCGCCTTCCCGAAGGTGCAGAACATGACCGAACCGATGACCGATTGCCCGGCACCTGTCGACCCCGTGCAGTTGCTGGAGCTCGGGCTTACCGTTAAAGTGGAGGAAAACAATGGCTAAGATTCAAATGACGACGCCGCTGGTCGAAATGGACGGCGACGAGATGACCCGTATTCTCTGGAAAGAGATCAAAGAACAACTGATTTGCCCGTTTGTGGATCTGAAGACCGCGTATTACGATCTCGGACTGCCCCACCGCGATGAGACGGCCGATCAAGTGACGGTGGATGCTGCAAACGCTATCAAAAAGTACGGCGTGGGCGTGAAATGTGCTACCATTACTCCCAACGCACAGCGAGTGGAAGAGTATAACCTGCACGAGATGTGGAAAAGCCCCAACGGCACCATCCGTGCGATGCTCGACGGCACCGTGTTCCGTGCTCCTGTGTTGGTGGAAGGTGTGAACCCCAACGTGAAAACGTGGAAAGCACCCATCACGCTGGCCCGTCACGCTTACGGCGACGTGTATAAGAACAGTGAGATCCGTGTGGATGGCCCGGCACTGGCAGAAATTTGCGTTACCTATCCCGATGGCCGCGTGGAGCGCCGCCCGATTCACGAGTTCAAAGGCGCCGGTGTCGTTCAGGGCGTGCATAACACCGATGATTCCATCCGTAGTTTTGCGCGTGCGTGCTTTACCTATGCGCTGTCGCTTGGCCAGGACATTTGGTTCTCCACTAAGGATACCATTTCCAAGGTGTATGACCATCGGTTTAAAGATATCTTTGCCGAGGTGTATGAGGCGGAGTACAAGGCACAGTTTGAGGCGGCCGGTATCGAGTATTTCTACACACTTATCGACGATGCGGTGGCCCGCGTGATCCGTTCGGAAGGCGGTTTCATCTGGGCGTGCAAGAATTACGACGGCGACGTGATGAGCGACATGGTTGCGACGGCGTTTGGTTCGCTTGCCATGATGACCAGTGTGCTGGTCTCGCCCGACGGCAAATATGAGTACGAAGCGGCGCACGGCACCGTGACCCGTCACTACTATCGCCATTTGAAGGGCGAGGAGACCTCCACCAATCCTGTGGCCACCATTTTTGCGTGGTCGGGTGCGTTGCGCAAGCGCGGCGAGCTGGATAATCTGGCCGACTTGTGTGCCTTTGCAGATAAGCTGGAGAAGGCGACGGTTGGAACCATTGAAAGCGGTGTCATGACCAAAGACCTTATCGGACTTTCTACCTTGCCGAATAAGCAGGGCGTGAACACCATGGCGTTTTTGAATGCGATTGCCACCCGTCTTGGCGAGATGATGTAATGTACGAGGAGATCAAAGCGTTTTTGCCGCCCGACCGCGAAGGGCCGCTGGTGGTGGAAATGAGTGGTATTTCCTATTGCGACGGTACCTATCGCATCGAACGCACCGCACAAAGCCGTACCTGCGTGATGGAATACGTAGTAAAAGGTCGCGGCACCATTGTATTGAACGGCCGCACCTATACCGCCCGTGCCGGTGACGTGTATATCATCCCTTCCAACAGCGACCACACCTATTATTCCTCGGCAGAAGACCCGTGGATCAAGATCTTTTTCAACCTGCACGGAAACCTACCCTCTATGCTGCTCAAAGCGTACGGTTTGTCCGAACGGGTGGTGATCCCGGCACGGGAATTGATGCCGCTGTTTTTGCAGTTTTATACCGTGGCCAAAAGCGGACAACTGCACGACGACGTGATCGCCCCCTGCACCCTGAAACTGCACGAGATCATCGGACGGTTGGGTGCTCTCACAAGGGAGGATGCGGCGATTCCTAACGAAGCCCATTGCCTGAAAAATCTGCTGGATAGCCGTCTCGGCGGTGGGGTGAGCATTGAAGAGCTGGCGGCGGCGGTACACCGTTCCAAAGATTATGTGACCAAGCTGTTTCGACGCGAATTCGGCGAAACGCCGCATGCCTATCTGCTTCGCCGCAAGATGGAGATGGCAAAAGGTCTGCTGCTTGGCACCCACATGTCGGTGGCACAGGTGGCGGCGGCGGTGGGGTTTGACGATCCGCACTATTTCTCCAATACGTTTAAGAAACACATGGGCACATCCCCCGTGCGCTTCCGAAACAACAAACAATAAAAAGAGGAAGAACGGCACCTCACAACGGAAAAGCGATGCAGCTTACGTCGGAGGTGGGCGCCGTTTGATGAACAGAATAGGTGTCGCCCGTCTACAAAACCGTGGGCGGTGCCATATGGTATGCCATGAAAACCGACCTCAAACAAAGGGGTCGGTTTTCTTGTTGCTTTTGGTCGCTGCTGCGGATTGCTCGTGTCACCTTATCCAAACGCTGCCAAAAGACAGACGGTTTTCGCAAGGATAATATAATAAGGTATATAAGGTTCAACGACGAGCCACCTTTTTCAACCGTAAGGAGGGAAAACGCGGAGAGCTTTGACAGCCGAAGGCGTGCGGCGTTCGTGGCCCCAAAAACGGACAGGCAAACGGCGAGAGGACAATACGTCGCCTCTGATGCACGTTGGCAGGCGACACAACACTTCCTGCCACGGCTTATGCGGGGCTTGACGGCAGCGAAAGGCCGCCCTTGCGGCAAAAGCCCTCCTTTCCCACCCTACAGATTGTGTCTGTTTTCTCCCGAACCACAACTGCTTGCGCACAAAAAATTTTTTTGAGAAAATTGCAAAAAAGTATTGCATTTTTTGGGGTAATGTAGTATGATTACAAGGCACGCGTATGCGAAATATAGGGTTTTTGTGCCCTTTTTGCTGCGTTTGCAGACTGCACGATATGCGATGATGCGGGAGGTTGCGACCGGTACGGTCGGTTTTTCCGCGGAGTATGTCCGATTTTAAACCGGGCGACAAGTAATAAACTGCAAGGAACGGCCAGCGGAACTCACGCCGCTTTTGCGCCAACAGTTCCGTATGCCGTGAAGGCTTGCAGGGCGCTTAGACCGTAACCCGGAAGGCTTGGATCTCACACAAGTTATTCCGGTTTTTTGACGGAGTGTGAAGAAACACCCGGCACAGTGTTCGGTTTCGGCGTCGCCCGCCAACTCAAAAATTTTAAGGAGGCGTTTTTCAGTGGCAGTCAAAGAGAAAATCCGTATTCGTATCAAGGGCTACGATG
>JAZODN010000134.1:0-27762 GCA_045597045.1 Acutalibacteraceae bacterium | reverse complement strand
ATATTCTCACCCGCATCACCTATGCATTGGAAAGCAACAGCCATATGGAAGACCTGCAGCACGCAACAGCCGATACGTTCCGTTTGCTTTTGGAGCAGCTGACAGATGCTACCGGCATTGATGCCAGAAAGCTTTCGATTATGGTTGTGTCCGGTAATACCACTATGATCCACTTTCTGCTGGGACTGGATGCCTGGACTGTTTTTGCTTCCCCTTTTGCCCCTGTCAGTACCGATCCGGGCTTTTTTTGGGGCAGTGAACTTGGTATGGATTTTGCAGGACTTCTGTATATAATCCCCTCTGCTTCCAACTATATAGGTGGTGATATTGTCAGTGGCCTGATGAAGCTGGATCTGCACAAGCAGGATGAAACTGGTATGTTTTTTGATATTGGTACCAATGGCGAACTGGTCATCGGCAACCGTGACTGGCTGATTGCCGGTGCCGGCGCTGCCGGACCCGCACTGGAAGGCTACATCAGCAAATTCGGTATGCGAGCGGCACCCGGCGCTGTGGACTCTGTTAAAATCAACGGACACGATTTTTCCTTTACTACCATCGATCATCAGAAGCCTATCGGCATCTGTGGAAGCGGTATCATTGATTTACTGGCGCAGATGCGAATCGCCGGTTGGGTTGATATCTCCGGTGCTTTGAATCCGGCCGTCTCTACCCGAATTCAATATTTACAGGAAGAACAGGAGTATGCTGTGGTTTATGCTACGGCAGAGGAATCCGCAACCGGAAGTCCCTTGTACTTCTCTCAAACAGATATCCACCAATATCTCGATACCAAGGCGGCTGCCTATACTATGATAGATTGCCTTCTGGAATCTGCTGGAATCGATACGAATGATCTGTCCCATGTATACCTGTCCGGTGCCTTTCCCGCTCACTCGGATCTGGAATCTGCCATCACCATCGGTATCTTCCCGGATCTTCCCCGGAAAAAGTACAGCGTACTGAAAAACAGTTCTCTGGACGGCGCCAGAACTGTTCTTTTGGATTATTCCCGACTGGCAGAAGCAAAACTCCTTGCCGAAAATATCTACTGCATTCAATTTGCCTCTATCCCGGATTTTCTTGTGCGGATGCAGGCAGCAAAATTCATTCCCCATACAGATTTTCGTCGGTTTCCCTCCGTACAAGTCTAATCCTTGATGTCCATCAGGTCAAAATAGCACAAAATTACATAAAAGTAGTCGTAAGGAAATCCGTTACGACTACTCCATATGGTTGCGGAAGGCACACTCGAACCTACGCCCTGTTGCGGTACCCTATATTTTCGGCGACGGTCGAAGCCGCCTTGAAAATATAGACCGCTGCCACTCGCTTCGTCAAATCACAAGTCACAACGTTCCATTTCCCGCAAGCGAAAAATTCCACCTGTGCCTTGGATTTTCCTCCCCCCACAAAGCAGGCTTTGCGGGGACCCCGTTATGATCTGCCACCGGCGGCGCTCCCCTTGCTCCCCTCCGGGAACCCGGAGGTCGCTACAAGGCTTGCACGGCAAGCCAAGAAAAGAAAAACACCACCCAAGGGAGACACTCCGTAAGGAAGTGTTCTCCCTTATTCATTTTTTATATAAAAATTGATACTTTCTACTTGAAAGTGTCATAGTGGGTTGCGCACTTTCAAATGTGCGTAACAGGAGTACATATTTTTCAAACTAACCTATCTCAAAAATAAGAATATTAAGTGATATTGTGAGACAGGTCTCACAGTGATATTCTTTAGAATACCTCGCCAAAAGCGAGATATTTCTAAAGAGTGATATTGAAACTTGCAGTTTCAGTGATATTATATTCGCCCCAAAAACTCGCGAAGCGAATATAACTTGGGCGTAGCCCAAATATAACTGCGTAGCAATACAACTCGCCTTTGGCGAATATAACTGTGGTACCTTCCTTACGGAGGGTGCTACAAGGGTCGGTTTTTTGTTTTGGCAGAGGAGTACCCACACCATTTTCAATTTCTCTTGCCGATTTATACATGAACGCACCAAAAGACAGTGAATATAACACAATATTCAGTGGTGACATAAATGAATTTGAAATTCTTGAAGATTATGTTATAGAGGATGTTGTATTCAACTTAAATAGCGTTCTTTAAAAAGTAACGTATCGGCGTTTTGAAAACACAGGCAGAGGTTATGGCAAACCGTGTTGCTCAGCGTTTGCCCCAAACACGCCATCTTCCCGATACGTCGATTACCAAAGAGAAAAGGTCGGAATCCTACCTCAACAACAAAAACGCCCCTGTGCCGTGGCACAGGGGCGTTCCTTGCTTTGTTTAGTCGTCCTCTTCTTCGTCTTCTTCTTCGATTTCGAACTCGAGGCTCTCGCCGCAGTTGGGGCAACCGATGCCGCCCTCCAGCAGTGTCTCTTCATCCACACAGAAGGTGGTATCACAGCTGGGGCAAGTCACATCATAGAACTCATCGCCGCAATCTTCATCGCAATCGTCACAGCAGCCGTCGCAATACTCGTCATCGTCTTCCCACTCTTCGTAGTAATCCGATTCCAACAGATCCAGATCTTCGTCGATCGCATCGACCTGCTCGGTCAATTCAGCGGTATAATCCTCCAGATCCTCCAGCGTGGTAGCGAGATCACTCAGCACATCCATCACCGCGGTGAGCACTTTACCCTCTTTGGTGGACTGATCAATATCCATACCCTCGACCAAACCCTTCAAATACGCAACCTTTTCCGTAATCGTAGCCATAACCGTTCCTCCTTTATTGTGGCAATCGTATTCAGAAATACCTTCAGATTATGCGCGCTCCATGTATTCACCCGTACGGGTATCCACACGGATCATTTCGCCTTCATCAATGAACAGCGGCACACGGATCTCCGCGCCGGTTTCCAACGTAGCGGGCTTGGTCGCGTTGGTCGCGGTATCGCCCTTGAAACCGGGATCGGTCTGGGTGACCTGCAGTTCCACAAAGTTCGGCGCTTCCACGCCAAACACCTTGCCCTTATAGGACATCACGCGGCAAACCATGTTTTCCTTCACGAACTTGAAGCTGTCGGACAGCACATCCGCACCGATCGGCACCAGCTCGTAGGTTTCGGGATCCATGAAATAGTACAGATCGCCATCGGAGTAGGAATACTCCATCTCCTTACGCTCAACGTAAGCGGTGGGGAACTTGTCGGTGGGACTGAACGTCTTTTCAACCACCGAACCGGCGATCACATTACGCACCTTAGTACGCACGAAGGCGGCACCTTTGCCCGGCTTCACGTGCTGGAATTCAATGATTTGATACACGTTACCGTCCATTTCGAAGGTAACGCCGTTACGAAAATCACCTGCAGAAATCATAATACTAATCCTCCGTATGTTTTATTACATTCGTACATCTTATTGTAACCGATAGCGATGAATATTGCAAGCAAAAAGTGCTATTTTCCGCCGAAAATTATAAAATAATTAAATTTTTCGGAGATTTGGTCAGATTTTCAATGCCATCTGCCGTAATAACCACCATATCTTCAATGCGCACACCACCCCGACCGGGGAGATAGATGCCGGGTTCCACCGTCACGATCTCCCCTTCGGCAAGAGGACGGTCGCCGCCGCGCGGCGAAAGCGAAGGTGCTTCGTGAATCTGCAAGCCCACACCGTGACCCGTGCCGTGACCGAAATACTCACCGTAACCGGCGGCTTTGATCACGTCGCGCGCCAGAGCATCGCCGGCAGCACAGGTGACCCCGGCACGCAGGCCGCGAAGACACGCTTCCTGTGCGGCCAGCACCGTATCGTAGATCTCACGCTGCCAGTCTGCCACCTCGCCGACCGCCACCGTGCGCGTCATATCCGAATGCCAGCCGTTCAGCCGTGCACCGAAATCCATGGTGATCAGATCGCCGCGGCGGATCACGCGGTCACCCGGCACGCCGTGCGGCAGTGAGCCGTTTTCGCCTGCCACCACGATGCAGTCGAACGCCATGCCCTCGGCACCTGCGCGGCGCATAGCAAACTCCAGATCCAACGCCACGTCCCGTTCGGTGCGGCCTTCCTCAATTCGTTCAAGAATATAAGCAAACCCTTCGTCGGTCAACGCTTGTGCTGCGCGGATCGCCTCAATCTGCTCCGCAGTCTTCACCGTGCGCAATGCGGCAAGCCAGCCGTCCAACGCACCGTCGCTCACCAGTTCCACCGCCGGCAGCACGGTTTTCCAACGTGCCAGCGAAGCCACACTCATGTGCCCTGCCTGCACGTGCAAACGAGCAACGCCGTGACGGGCCAGCCACGCCGCCACCTCTTCGTTAAAATGCTTCGGACAGGCGATCTCCATCGAACGTACCTCTCGCTCAGCGGCTTCCACGTAGCGCGAATCGGTAACCAACACCGCGCCGTCCTTTGCCACCAACACGTGCGCATCGTCCACGGGGAAATGCGTAAGCAAGCGCTGATCGGGTGTTGCGGTGATCAGTGCTGCCTCTCCTTTTTCAAAATGCTTTGCCAAACGCTGCCATTCCCAGCTCATCGTCATTCCACTCCTTTTTGTTCTTTCCAAAGGCGACACAGCGTGGCTGCATCGCGCGCCTGTGTGCCGGCCGATTCGCAGATCACCACCGGTGCAGCGTCGCGCCGCACCAACGCTTCAGCCAAATGCTGCGGCTCGGGCCCAAACACCGTTTCTTCAAACGTGAGATGCCGCTTTTCACCGCCGGCCGTGTATTCAATACGCGAAAAATGAATATGCATTTGCCGCATACGCTCGACACCGAGACGATTTGCCACCGTATCCAGCACCTGCACCAGCGCTTCGGGAGAATTGAGTGCCCCCTGCACACGGCAATTCAGGTGACCGAAATCCACGCAAGGCAAAAAGCGCTCGTCGATCTCGCAAAATGTCAGCACTTCATCCAGATCGCCCAGTTGGTTGATTTTACCCATCGTTTCGGGGCAGATATGCACCGCGCCCAAACCGGCCTCATCCAGCACGCGTTGTGCGCGTGTGAGAGTCTGCACCGCAAGGGCAGTCGCCTCTTCGCGCGAACGGCCGCCCAGCCCGCCGGGATGCACCACAATGCGATCCCCCCCCAGCAGTGACACCGCCGCCGCACTATCCAAAATATAGCGCAGGCTATTGTCGCGTTTTTCCGCTTCGGCCGAAGCGAGCGAGATAAAATACGGGGCGTGCACCGACACCGCAATATCGTTTTGCACGGCCGCCAAAGCAATGGCGGCCGCGGTATCTTCGTTCAGCCGCACGCCGCGGCCGCACTGATATTCATAAGCAGAAAGCCCGATCGTGCGCAACCACGCCGGCGCTTCGGCCGTATGCTTCAACCCGGCAAGAGTAAAATCATCGCCGTTGCCGGCAGGGCCAAATCGAGGAATCATCGTTTTTCCTCCCTTTTCAGTATATATGCTTCGATACGCCGTTTAAACATCATAAACGGTTTATTCTCTTCCAACTGTATCGGCAAAAGCTGCACCACGCGCACGCCGGCAAGCTTGGCCCCCAACGTATCGGTAAACGTTTGGTCGCCAATCGCAAGGCAGTGCTTGGGTGAAACGCCAAGGCGGTGTATACCGCGCCAAAAGCCGAAGGGCAGCGGCTTTGCAGCAAGCCAAACGCAGGAAAGACCGATCTTCGCCGCAAACGGCTCCACCCGATAGCGCTTGGCATTGGACACCACCGTCAGCCGCACGCCGGCTGCTTGCACGGTGGCAAGCCAGGCGGTCACCTCATCGGATAAATCGGGGCAGTAATGGGTGGTGAGCGTGTTATCCACGTCCAGCAAAATGCCCTGCACCGCCATGTTCTGCAGATCTTCCACCGTGATATCCGTAATACGGCGATATCGCGCCGTTGGCCGAAACAGGCCCATATCCACTCACCTCACAACCGCTTTCCCTCGTCGTTCTTAAAATGAACAAACGGGATAGAAGACAACTCCTATCCCGTTTGCGGATGCATACGCTTATTTGAACTTTCTCTTGCGTGCAGCCTCCGACTTCTTCTTGCGTCGGACAGAAGGCTTCTCATAATGCTCTCTCTTGCGAACTTCGGCGAGCGTACCGGCGCGAGCGCAGGACTTCTTCCATCTGCGAAGAGCACTATCCAAGCTTTCGTTCTCTTTGACCTTAACTTCTGACATTCGTATTCCCTCCCTCCGCCTGTAAGCAGGGGTAATATGCTATTAGCCTATTTAGTATACACACTTTTTCCGTCCCCGTCAAGACTAATCTGTGATTTTTTTGCTTTTTTTGTGTTTTTCGTCAACTCGCCCGATTTTACTGCGGTTTTACCACCAAGTTCACCAATTTTCCGGGAACATACAACTCCTTCACAAACTGCATGCCTTCAATGAACGGCAGCGTCTTTTCGTCTGCCTTTGCCGCCGCAACGGCGTCAGCCGCTGTGACGTCGGCCGCCACTGTCAGGCGGCTGCGCAGCTTGCCGTTGACCTGCACCGCGATCTCGATGGTGCTTTCGGCACACTTTGCCTCGTCGTATGCCGGCCACGGTGCGGTAGCAAGCATGCCTTCAAAGCCGGCTGCCTCCCACATCTCTTCCGTGATGTGCGGCGCAAAGGGATTGAGCATCGAAAGCAACAATTTCCACTCGCCGCGCGTCACGCTGCCCTTTTCGCTCAGCTGATTGAGCAGGGTCATCATAGCCGCGATAGCCGTGTTGAACTTCATCGCCTCAATATCCTCGGTCACCTTTTTCAGCGTGCGGTGGAAGGGGGCGGTCATATCCTCCGAAAGGTCTTCGCTGTTGTCCAGCACCTCCTGCAGCGACCACACACGGTCGAGGAAGCGCTTGCAGCCCTTCACGCCGTTTTCCGACCACGGCGTGGCTTTTTCGTAATCGCCCATGAACAAAATATACACACGCAGCACGTCGGCGCCATACGCATCCACAACCTCCAACGGATCTACAACGTTCCCCTTGGATTTGCTCATTTTATCGCCGTCGGGGCCGAGAATAAGGCCCTGTGCCGTGCGCTTGGCATACGGCTCAGCCGTGGGAACCACACCGATATCGTGCAGGAAATGGTGCCAGAAACGAGAATAGATCATGTGACGGGTCACGTGCTCCATACCGCCGTTGTACCAATCCACCGGCATCCAGTATTCCAACTCTTTTTTATCTGCCAAAGCCTCGCTGTTGTTCGGATCAATGTAACGCAGAAAATACCATGACGAACCGGCCCACTGAGGCATGGTGTCGGTTTCACGGCGCGCCGCACCGCCGCACTTCGGGCAGGTGCAGTTCACAAACTCCTCGATCTTGGCAAGCGGGCTTTCACCGTCCGAGCCGGGCGCAAAGCTGTCTGCCTTCGGCAGGCGCAAGGGCAGTTCGTCATACGGCACGGGCACCATGCCGCAATCCGGGCAGTGCACGATCGGAATCGGCTCACCCCAATAACGCTGACGGTTGAACGCCCAATCCTTCATCTTATACTGCACACCGGCCTCACCGATACCTTCGGCTGCCAGGTACGCCAACATTTTTTCAATCGCTTCCTGCTTCGTGGTACAGCCGTTCAAGAAGCCGGAGTTGATCACATTACCGTCGCCCGTGTACGCAGCTTCTTCAATGTTGCCGCCTTCGATCACCGGCAGAATATCAATGCCGAACTTCTTGGCAAAATCATAGTCACGTTCATCGTGCGCCGGCACCGCCATGATGGCGCCGGTGCCGTAACCCATCATTACGTAATCCGAAATATAGATCGGCACATCCTTGCCGGTAACAGGGTTCACCGCCGACAAGCCCTCAATGCGCACACCGGTCTTTTCCTTTACCAACTGCGTGCGCTCAAATTCTGTTTTCTTGCTGCACTCGGCACGGTAAGCTTCCAGCGCCTCAATGTTCGCAATGCGGTTGCGATACTTCTCAATCAGCGGATGCTCGGGAGCCATAACCATGAAGGTCACGCCGAACAAGGTGTCGGGACGGGTAGTGTAAATGCGCAGCGTCTCCTCTGCGCCGTTCAGGGTAAAGTTGACAAACGCGCCCGTAGATTTACCGATCCAGTTCTTCTGCTGCAGCTTGACGTTCGGCAGATAATCCACCTCTTCCAGCCCTTCAAGCAGTTTGTCGGCATATTGGGTAATGCGCAAATACCACACGTCCTTGGCACGCTGCACCACGTCGCTGTGGCAAATGTCACACTTACCGCCCTGCGAATCTTCGTTGGAGAGCACCACCTTGCAGCTTGGGCAATAATTCACCAACGTCTTGTCACGGAAGGCCAAGCCGTTTTCGAACATCTTAAGGAAGATCCACTGAGTCCACTTGTAATAGTCTTCCTCGGTAGTATCGATCACACGCGACCAATCGAACGCAAACCCCACACGTTTCAACTGCTCGGTAAAGCGGGCGATGTTCTTGTCGGTCACTTCACGGGGGTGAATACCCGTTTTGATCGCATAGTTTTCGGTAGGCAGACCATAGGCGTCAAAACCGATGGGGAACAGCACATTGTACCCCTGCTTGCGGCGCTTGCGCCCGATCACTTCCAAGCCGGAATACGCCTTGATATGGCCCACGTGCATGCCGGCACCCGACGGATACGGAAACTCCACCAAACCGTAAAACTTCGGTTTAGAATGGTCATCGGACGCCTCAAATACGTGGCTGTCCTCCCAGATTTTTTGCCATTTGGCTTCGGTCAGTTTTGCATCATACCGCATTGTTGTCACCCTCGTTATCCAAAAATTCAGTTATATCCGTTTCGCGCCCGTCTTTCCACAAGCGTTCCAGATCATAAAAAGCGCGTGTTTCCTGATGGAAAATGTGCGCCACCACGTCGCCGTAGTCCAGCACGATCCACCCTTGCGAACGGTAGCCTTCCACACGCAGCGGCACGATCTCCTGTGCCTTCAGTTCTTCCTCGGCGTAATCCGCCAATGCACGCACCTGCGTGGAACTGCCGCCCTCGCAGATGACAAACACATCGGCAAGCGAAGTGAGTTCTCCCACCTCGATCACACGGATGTTACCGGCTTTATGCTTATCCAGCGCACGCACCAATGCACGCACCGTTGTTTTGGTTTCTGCCATACATTATTCCTCCGTCGATTGTGTCGGTATATCCTGTTCGGTCACCCATTGTGACAACAGTGAAGCCTCCAGATTGCATTCGGTACCGTTGGCCAGTTCCGTCAAATTCACATCCCCTTCGCCAATGGGGTCGCCGTGCGGATTAAACTCGCGATTCAACAGCGTCATCACCTCGTCGCGGTGCACCGAATAGTAGGTCTCACCGCTTTCGTTCACCGCTTCACCCGGCAGGATATAGGCGGCCATCTCCTCAAACGGCACCGCCGAAAGCGCACGCACCAACTCCACGATGGATTTGTAATCCTCGCTGAAACTGACACGGATCGGCGTGCTTCCCACCATCAAAGGCTGAAACACGTCGGCTGCCATTTTGCTGTCCTCCATGTCGAACAGCCGCTGCAGCACCGCCGTGCACACCTGCTGAAACCGCACAAAGCGAGCCATATCCTTTTCGATTCCGTCACCGTTTGCCGCGATATATTGCAACGCCGCCGCACCGTCGATCGCGCGCAACCCCTTTTCGTAGGTCACCTCTTCGGTCCGGATATCAAACGCCAGATCTACCGTCACACCGCCGATCAGATCGACCAGTTTGCGGAAAGTCGCCTGTTCAAAGATAAAGAATCCATCGATCGGCAAACCATACTGACGGTTAAACACCTCCACCAGATTCACGGTGGCCGAGCCCTCTTTGGTGGAAAGCTTGCTGCCGCATTCGGTGTGGGTCATGTCCTCGCCCTGTGCCGGTTCAAACACACGGCAGCGGCACACGTTGCACCACAAAAGGTCCTGCGGCGAGGCAAACACCTCGGACAGCCGCTTCACCTTAAACGCCGTGTCTTCGCCGAGGTAAGTGTCTTGCGGCATTTGCAGAATACGCACCTTTTTGTTTTCTTTGTCAAAGCACACCAAGGAGAGCAGGTCGGTCTCCCCTTCGGCATCCTCGTCCCCCATCACACCCAGCAGGTAATATCCCACTTTGGTGCTTTGTGCGACGGGCGTTGTTTCGTAAATAATAGGATTTACGTTGGTATTGCCCACATCGTCGTCTTCGGTGCCGACGTAGGAATCGTACATCGCACGGCCGATCTTATAAATCAAAAGCGAGGCCAACACGATCAAGATCACCAGCAGCACCGATAAGATCAAGCGTCCGTGATTCTTTTTCTTCTTTTTCGGCGGCCGCTTAGCTGCCGACGGTTTAACCGGTGTGTTCGCCATCGTTGTTATCCCCTTTCATCATCACGTCGTTAAAGGCCGCCACCGTATCGGGATGGATCGGCTTTTGTTTTTTCACCAGATCTTTAATGGTATACGACAGCGCATAGGCCATCGCTGCTTCCATGCTCACGTCCACCAAACGGCGCATGACATCCACGTCATCATAATCGCGGTCTGCCGAAGTGAAATCTGCCAAATACAGCACCTGTTCAAGCGAACTCATCGCCGCACGGGCGGTGGTGTGATACCGCACTGCGTTTAAAATATCGCGATCGGTCACACCCAGCACAAACTCCGCAAACGCAGCACCACTCATGGCGTGATACAGTTTTTCCGCACCGCGTTCGACCGCACTCATGCGAACGCCGAAATGATCGAGCACCTGCAATTGATCAGCCGGCGGTGTGTTCTTCATAATATCGTGCAGCAAGCCGGCGGTGCGCGCCTTTGCCGTGTCCACGCCGTAGCGTGCGGCCAGTCGCACCGCTTCCTCGGCCACCGCCAGGGAATGTTCAAACCGCTTGCTCTTCAAACGGCGGCGCAAAATGGCAATGATCTGCTCGTCAGTGGCAGGCACGCCGCTTTCTTCGGTATATAAACGATTGTCCATAATATACGCCTCCACGGCAGGCGGCAACAAGCCGTCGGCACCGTTCCCTTCTTGAATACGCGCACGCAGCGCGGTGGACGAAACGTCCACCGCCGCCATATCGGCCACCACACAGCGTGCACCGCGCGCCTCGAGTGCCGCCGCTTTTTCGCGCAAGGCCTGCAGATTTACACCGTCACGCGGCACGGCACACAGCACCGCCATGTCGGCAATATCGCCAAACCGATACCACGTGTCCACGCTCAAAAACATGTCGGCACCCACAAACAGATACCATTGCGTATCGGGTTCTGCCGCCGTAAGGTACGAAAGCGTATCCACCGTAAAACTAACACCGCCTTGCTGCAGTTCCCAATCCGACACGCGCACCCCCGGCAGATCTGCCACCGCCAGGCGGCACATTGCCAAACGGTGCGCTGCCGAAGCCATGCCGTTTTTCAGTTTGTGCGGCGGTTGTGCCGCCGGCATCAGCACCACTTCGTCCAGCGCAAGTTCACGCATCAGTGCGCGAACCAGCGCCACGTGGCCGCTGTGAATCGGGTCAAATGTGCCGCCAAACAGGCCGCACCGTTTTGTCACACCCATCAGGCGCGCGGCAGGTCAATCACCGGCTCTTTGGGGTTGCGGCGATACAGCACGAAAGTGCGGCCGATCACCCCGACCACCTCGGCCTTCACCGCAGCGGCGATCTCCTCGGCCGTTTCACGGGTGGAGGCAGGTGCGGTTTCCAGCACGCGGCCCTTGATCAGTTCACGGGCGGTAAGCGCATCGTCGGCCTGCTTGGTCATCGCATCCGAAATACCGCCCTTACCTGCGTGCAAAATGGGATCCAGTGTGTTTGCCAAACCGCGCAAATAGGCGCGTTGTTTACTCGTCAACATGGTGTTCCTCCAAATACGTTGCTAAATTTTTTGCAAAGGCTCGCAGCGCGCATCCGCGATGACTGATAGCATCCTTTTCATCCGGCGAAAGCTCGGCGAAGGTGCGGCCGTTGGCAGTCACAAAGATCGGATCGTAACCAAAACCACCCTCACCGCGCGGCACCGCACCGATATGACCGCGGCACACCCCTTCGGCCGTCACGGTGTCTCCGTTCGGGAACACGCAGCATACGGCCGAAACAAAAGCGGCACCGCGCTGTTCGGTGGGAAGGCCCTCGAGTTTCTTCAACACGGTAGCTTTGCGGCTGCCCACCGGCGCATACCGTGCGGAATACACCCCCGGCTCACCGCCGAGCGCATCCACCGTGAGACCCGAATCGTCTGCAATGGAAGGTAAACCGGTAAACTTACACGCTTCGTCTGCCTTGATAAACGCATTCTCCGCAAAGGTGACGCCCGTCTCCTCTGCTTCGGGCAGTGTGGGATCAATATCCGCCGTGATGCCGAGAGGCGCCAAAATGCGGCGCAATTCATCCAACTTGTGGGTATTGTGTGTTGCAATAATAAATTTCATTCTGTTTCAAACAATCCTTTCGTGAACTCAGTCGGGTCAAACGGCTGCAGATCATCCACCCCTTCGCCGACGCCGATAAACTTCACGGGAACGTCCAGATCCTCGCGGATCGCGAGCACCACGCCGCCGCGCGCCGTGCCGTCCAGTTTGGTCAGCACAATGCCGGTGATGCCGGCCGCGTTTTTGAATTCCCGCGCCTGATTCACCGCATTCTGCCCCGTGGTGGCATCCAGCACCAACAACACTTCCTTATCGGCATCGGGCAACTCGCGGTCGATCACGCGGGCGATCTTCGCCAACTCATCCATCAAGTTCTTCTTGTTATGCAAACGGCCGGCCGTGTCACAGATCACGATATCTGCACCGCGCGCCTTGGCCGCACCGATCGCATCAAACACCACTGCCGCCGGATCCGACCCTTCGGCGTGGTGCACGAAATCGGCACCGGCACGTTCGGCCCAAATTTCGAGCTGCTCGATTGCCGCTGCACGGAAAGTGTCCGCCGCCGCAATCACCACTTTTTTGCCCTCTTCACGGTAGCGCGCTGCCATTTTACCGATGGTAGTGGTCTTGCCCACACCGTTCACGCCGATTACCAACACAACCGCCGGCCGCGTGTTCAACTGCATCTCCTGCCCACCGGCCAACAGATCGCCTACCAGCGTCGCCAACAGATCGCGCACCGCTGCAGGGTCGGTCGTGCCCGTTTCCTTCACACGGGCGCGCAACTGTTCGCAAATATGCGCCGCCGTGTTGGCACCGACGTCTCCCATAATGAGGATCTCCTCTAATTCTTCAAACAGTTCCTCGTCAATTTTGGTAAAGGAACGGAACAGGGAATTCAGCGGGTGGATCAATGAGTCGCGCGTTTTTTGCAACCCTTGTTTAATTTTCTGGAAAAAGCCCATGGTTTACTCTCCTTATATACCGCAGCTTATTGCTGCTGCAGTGAAATCCCCAGCTTCTGCTCCACTTCGCTGGCACGCAATTCAAGCAACTTCGACACGCCTTTTTCCTGCATGGTCACGCCATACAACACATCCGCTTCCTCCATCGAGCCGCGGCGGTGGGTGATCACGATAAACTGCGTCTTTTCGCACATGCGGCGCAAATAAGTCGCATAGCGGTCAACGTTCACGTCATCGAGTGCCGCTTCGATTTCGTCAAGCACGCAGAAGGGCGAAGGTGTCACGTTCAAAATGGCAAACAACAGCGCGATCGCCACCAGTGCCTTTTCGCCGCCCGAAAGCGAATCCAAATTGAGGATCTTCTTGCCGGGCGGTTGCACGTGCATCTCAATGCCGGAATGCAAAATGTCGTTCGGGTCGGCCAACTCCAACTTCGCTTGACCGCCGCCGAACAGCTCGGTAAAGGTCTCGCCGAAGTGTTGGTTGATCTGGCGGAAGCGCTCCACAAAAATGTCACGCATTTGCGAAGTCAATTCGCCGATCAGTTTCAGCAGCTCTTCTTTCGAAACCTCCACGTCACGCACCTGCTCCGACAGGAAGTTATAGCGTTCACTGACCTCTTTATACTCTTCGATAGCCGCCACGTTAACACTGCCGAGTGCACGGATTTTGGATTTCAGCTCACCCAAGCGGCGGCCGGCTTTGGCCGGTTCTTCAATCGGCGGCGCTTCCTGCTCCGCTTCCGCACGGGTAAGCTCATATTCATCATACAGCTTGCGCACGATATCCTCGGCTTCGTGTGAGGCGGTCTCCACCTTCTCTTCCAGTCGGGCTACCTCACGGCCGGCCTGCTCGCGCTCGTCGCTCTTCTCGCGTGAAAGGCGACGGCACTCGGTCTGCTGCTGCTCGCCCGTCTCGCGGCGCTGTATCAGCACCTCGATCTCGCCCAGACCGGCAGCCGCCTGTTCACGCAGCGCCGCCGCACGGGCGGTAAGTTCCTCAATGCGCTGTTCGGTTTCGGCGTTCTGTTGTTCAATCGCCGCAATCTGCGCCTCCAGCGCCTCACGGTAACTGCCCGAATCTGCCTCACGGGCGCGCAGGTCGGCAATGGCCGCCTCATGTGCCTCGATCTCCTTACGGTGTGAAAGGATCGCCAACTTCACGTCGCCGATACGTGCCGCCAGCGCGTCGCGCTCATCCGACAACTGCTGACGGCCGCCACTCACCTGTGCCATCTGCTCTTCCAGCGTCTGCTGCTTTTGAACAATCGCCGCCGTGACCGTCTCTGCCTCCTCCATCGCGGTGCGATGCTCGGCAGAACGGGTATTCAACTGTTCGATTTCCTGCGTAGCGTTCTCGGCTTCGCGTCGGCTGTTTTCTGCCAATTCTGTCAAGCGGCGCAACTCGCCGTCCAGGCGGATCGCATCTTCTGTCGCCACCGCAATTTCGGCGGCAAGGCCGGCCACCTCGGCTTCTACCGCTGCGGTCTCCTGCAACGCCGTCTGTGCGTTTCGGCGCGCTTCGTCTGCCGCCGCTTTTTGCTTTTCAGCCTTTTTCTTCAACTGCTCAATTTCGGCACGTCGCGAAAGCAGGCCGGCGCCGCGCACCGACGAGCCGCCCGTCATGGAGCCGCCGGCATTGATCACCTGACCGTCCAACGTCACGATGCGGAAACGGTGTTTGTATTTACGTGCGATCTCCACCGCGCGGTCGAGATCCTCCACCACCGCGATACGTCCAAGCAGACTGCGTGCAATCTCCTCATACTGCTTATCGCAAGAGACGAGTTCGCTCGCCAGACCGATAAAGCCTTCTTCCTCTTCCAAGCCTTTTTCGGAAAGGAGCGTGCCTTTCATGGAAGAGATCGGCAGGAAGGTCACACGACCGGCGCGATTTTCTTTCAAATAGGCGATCGCGCGTTTGGCATCCTCTTCACGGTCGCAAATCACGTGCTGCGTGGCGGCACCTAACGCGGTCTCCACCGCCAGTGCGTATTCCTTCTTGGCATGCACCAAACCGGAAACCGGCCCATGCAAGCCGCGCAACATACCGCGTTCGCCCTGTTTTACCACCGTCTTCACACTGTCGGAAAAGCCTTCCAAATTGCGTTCCATCTCTTCAAGCAGGTTCACACGGCGCACCGCCGCTTCGGCATCCAGCGTGAGGCGGTCAGCCTCCTCTTTCAGCGCTTGTGATTTTTCTTGCCGTTTTTGCAAACGCAAGGTGTAGCCCTTTTGGGAATTGCGCAGCGAGGTCAGTTTTTCTTCCACCGACGCGCGGTCTTCGGCACACGCCTTTCGTTCCTTTTCCGCTTCGTTTGCCTGCTCGGTACGCAGGGTAACCCCGGCCGCAAGCTGAGTCAAACGCATAGCGATCTCCGAAAGTGCCGTTTCGCCCGACACGCGCTGCACGCGGATATCCGACAATTGCAGCGCCAGTGCCGCCGCCTCGGCCGAAAGGGTATCCATCTGCCCCGTCACCGCTTCACTGTTGCGCGAAAGGGCTTCCATCTGTTCCGAAAGCACCAGACTTTGCGCTTGTGCTTCGTCTATCTTTGCCTGTTCGGCCGCAATATCGGCCGTATGACGGGTCACCTCTTCATCGATCTGCTCCATACCCGTCTCGAATTTGCGAATATCCTCGCGTACCCGTTCAATCGTTTCGCCACGGTGGAAAATATCGTTGCGCAACACCGCACTTTCGCTTTCGGCGCGCAGCGCCTCCTCTTCCAGTGCCGCCGCCGCACGGCGAATTTCGTCCATCTGCACCGCAAGTGCCTGTGCTTCGCGCGCGATCTCTTCCGTCTGCGCTTCCAAGCGGTCGATGTCTGCACCGGCCGCATCATACTGCGTGCGTGCCAGTTCCAGTTTGGATTGCAACGAACGCAACACGTCGCGCGAACGGTCGATCTGATACAGCCACAGACCGATTTCCAACCCCTTTTTCTCTGCCGACAGTTCCAAAAACGCCTTGGCTTTTTCGGATTGCTCGGCAAGCGGGCCCACACGGTCTTCCAACTCTTTCACAATGTCACGCAGACGCAGCAGGTTGTCTTCCGTCGCATTCAAACGGCGCTCTGCCTCGTTTTTGCGATAACGGTATTTGGCAATACCGGCGGCCTCTTCGAAGATCTCGCGGCGTTCTTCCGATTTGGAGGCCACGATATCACCGATACGCCCCTGCCCCACGATCGAGTAACCGTCACGGCCGAGGCCGGTATCCATAAACAACAACTGGATATCCTTCAAACGCACGGTCGCGTTGTTGAGCATATATTCACTGTCACCCGAACGGTAATACCGCCGGGTCACCTTCACGTCGTCACTGTCGAAATCCAGCACACGGGTGGAGTTATCAATAATGAGCGAAACCTCGGCAAAGCCAACCGCGCGACGCTCTTCGGTGCCGCTAAAGATGACGTCTTCCATCTTCGAGCCGCGCAAACTTTTGTTGGACTGTTCACCCAACACCCAACGAATCGCATCACTGATATTGGATTTTCCGCTGCCGTTCGGTCCTACGACCGCCGTGATCCCCTGTCCGAACGAGAGTACCGTGCGGTCGGGGAAGGATTTAAATCCATGTATTTCCAGTGCTTTCAGTACCATATGTTCCGTAACCTTTCATCAATCGTCATATCCCATCAAACGCAACGCTTCACGAGCCGCTTTTTGCTCGGCCTCTTTTTTGCTGCGCGCGCGACCGCTGCCGATCACATTGGAATTCAAATGCACTTCCATGGTGAACTGCTTGTTGTGGTCGGGACCGCTTTCCCCCGTAAGGACATACGAAATGGTCTCACCGGGGTTTTGCTGCACGATCTCCTGCAGCTGGGTTTTGTAATCCTTAAAGTGCGCACGGCGTTGGTTGCCGGCTTCCTTTTCCAAAAACGGAAGCAAGAAGTCGCGTGCCGCTTCCATGCCGCCATCCAGATAGATCGCTGCCGTCACCGCTTCAAACGCATCCGCCACAATCGAGGGACGTTCGGCACCGCCGTTTTGCGCTTCGCCGCGCCCAAGCATCAGCCACTGCCCGAGCCCGATCTCCTTAGCATAGGAAAACAGTGCTTTTTCGCACACCACCGCCGCACGCAGTTTCGTCAGTTCCCCTTCGGGGCCTTTCTCCTTTTGAAACAGATGCACTGCCGCGGTCAGCCCCAGCACCGAATCGCCCAAAAACTCCAGCCGTTCGTTGCTTTGCAGGCGGCGCTGTCCCTCGTTCGCATAGGAGGAGTGGGTCAGTGCACGATGCAGCAAACTTTCATCCTGAAAACGGTAGCCCAACCGCTGCATCAGCGGTGTGAGATCCCGTTCTTTTTCGCGGTTATTCATCGCTTTTGCTCTCCTTCGCCGCCTCAGTAATCGCTTCGATCACACCGGTGGCGGCAAACTCGCCGGCAATACGCACCGCGCTGCGGATCGCCGCCGCATCGGAATTGCCGTGCGCTTTGATCACGGGACGGCACACACCCAACACCGGCGCACCGCCGTGTTCGCTGGTGGACATACGGCTTTTCAGCACCCCGATTTTGGATTTGACCAACAGTGCCGCCACTTTGGTGAGCAAATTACTCATAAACAGGCTTTTGATCTCTTTCATCAGCATGCCGGCCGTACCTTCAATGGCTTTGAGCAAAATGTTGCCGGTAAAGCCGTCGGTCACCAATACGTCGGCCGCACCGAACGGCACTTCTCGCGATTCCACGTTCCCCACAAAGTTGAGTCCACTGTCGCGAATCAGGCGGTAAGCCTGCTGCTGCAGTTCGCCGCCCTTGCCCTCTTCGGTACCGATGTTGATAAGTCCCACGGTGGCCGGCTTGCCGTTGCCCATCACACGGGACATATACACGCTGCCCATCTGTGCAAACTGGCACAGCATCTCAGGGCGGCATTCTGCATTGGCGCCCGAATCCAACATCAAACTGGGCTTGCCGGAAGCTGTGGGAATCAAGGTGGCGATGGCCGCGCGCGGCACTCCTTTGATCCGCTTGACAAAGAAGGTGGCGCCCATGACCAGCGCACCGGTGCTGCCGGCGCTGACGAACGCATCTCCGCGGCCTTCCGCCACCAGGCGCAAACCAACCGCCATAGAGCAATCCTTATGCGCCTTTAAAATACTGCGCGGCTCATCTTCCATCGCGATCACATCTTCAGCATGGACGATCTCAATACCGTCCAGCGAAACGTTATGTTCCTTTGCCACGCGACGAAGGATCTCTTCGTTACCCACCAATGTGATCTCAACACCGTCGGCCGCCGCCATGGCTGCGCCCTTCAGCGGTGCCAACGGAGCATTATCGCCACCGAATGCATCCAATACAATACGCATTATCTCTGTCCTCCTATAACCTCATCCAAATGCGCCAGTCCGCGCGCCGAAAGCGCTGCATATCGCGCCCGTTTATCCCGAATAGGCTCCGAAAGCGGAGGGATCACCCCAAAATTGGCACCCATCGGTTGAAAATGCTTTTCGTTGGCAGGGTTGCTGATGTATCCTGCCAGTGCACCGAGCATCGTGTCGGTCGGCAGAATCAGCATCTTCTCGCCCTTAACCGCACGGGCCGCATTCATGCCCGCCAAAATGCCCGAAGCGGCCGATTCCATATACCCTTCCACCCCTGTCATCTGTCCTGCAAAAAACAAGTGGGGCGCCTTGCGCGAACGGAAGGCGGCGGTAAGTAAGGCAGGGGAATTCAAAAAGGTGTTGCGGTGCATCACGCCGTAACGCAAGAACTCCGCATTTTTCAGTGCAGGAATCATGCCGAACACGCGCTTTTGTTCACCGAACTTCAAATTGGTCTGGAATCCCACCAAATTGACCATGCTGCCCTCGGCGTTTTCGGCGCGCAGCTGCAGCACCGCCCACGGGCGGTGACCGGTACGCGGATCGCGCAGACCGACCGGCTTCATCGGGCCGAAGCGGATCGCATCGGTGCCGCGACGCGCCAACACCTCAATCGGCATGCACCCTTCATACACCGTCAGATCCTTTTCGAAATCGTGCAGCGGCGCCGTCTCGGCGGTGATCAGTGCCGCATGAAACGCCTCATACTCCGCTTTGTTCAACGGACAGTTGAGATAATCGCCCTCGCCGCTTTCTTCGCGGTCATAGCGCGATGCGCGAAACAGGTGCGCTTCGTCCAAGCTGTCGGTCGCCACAATGGGGGCGGCCGCGTCGTAAAAACTAAGTCCCGTACCGCACTGTTCACGCAGCGCCTCGGCCAGCGCGTCCGAGGTCAACGGGCCGGTCGCCACAACCGTCACACCCTCTTGCGGCAGCGCCGTGCATTCCTCGTGCTTCACCGTGATCAGTGGATGCGACATGATTTTGGCGGTCACTCCGGCGGCAAAGGCCTCGCGGTCCACCGCCAGGGCACCGCCGGCAGGCACCGCACACTCGGCGGCTACCTCCATGCACAACGAGCCCATACGTCGCATTTCCTCTTTCAACATACCGGCAGCACTGTCGAGCCGTGCCGCTTTTAAGGAATTAGAGCAAACCAACTCGGCAAACTGTTCACTTTTGTGTGCCGGTGTGAATTTTTGCGGTTTCATTTCGATCAATGTCACGGCAATACCGGCGCCGGCAATCGCCCACGCCGCCTCACACCCTGCAAGGCCTGCACCGATCACGGTAATCGACATAACTTATTTCTTCTCCTTCTGAGGTGCACCCGTGTAACCGCACCCTTCATTCAGGCAATACAGCGTGTCGCCGTTTTTGCTCTTCTTCTTAAACAGCGTACGACCGCAGCGAGGACACACTTCGCTCGACGGTTCGTTCCACACCACAAAATCGCATTTCGGATAGTTCGAACAACCGTAAAACTTGCGGCCGCGCTGCGAACGCTTGGCCACGATCACGCCGCCGCAACGGGGACACAGTGCCCCCGTTTCTTCCACAATACGCTTGGTGTTTTTGCAATCGGGATACCCGGGACAAGCCAAGAACTTACCGTAACGGCCGGATTTCACCACCATTTTGCGGCCGCACTGCTCACACACCACGTCGCTTTCCACATCCGGAACTTTGATCTTTTCGCCGTTCAGTTCCTGCTCGGCAGCCGCCAACGTCTTGGCAAACCCTTGATAAAAAGTGTCCAGCGTGGAGACCCAGTCGTTTTTGCCGGTCTCCACCTCGTCCAGTTCCTGTTCCATATTCGCGGTGAATTCCACGTCCACCACTTCGGGGAACTTTTCACGCATCAGGCCGGTGGTGATCTCACCAAGGGGCGTGGGCTTCAAGACCTTGCCCTCGCGCTCCACATATTCTCGTGCCAAAATGGTGCCCACCGTAGTAGCAAAGGTGGAAGGACGACCGATGCCGTTTTCTTCCATCGCTTTGATCAGCGTGGCTTCGGTGTAGCGTGCCGGCGGCTGGGTGAAATGCTGGTTCGCATCCAGTTTGCGCACCGTCAGCGCATCCCCTTCCGCAAGCGGCGGCAGCGCGGCGTTATCTTCGTCCTCGGTCTCGTCTTTTCCCTCTTCATACAGCACGGTAAAGCCGTCGAACGCCACTGTGTAACCGCTGGCCTTAAACAAACAGCGGCCGGCCGCAATATCCAGCTGACAGGTATCCTGCACACAGCTCGCCATCAAACTGGCAATAAACCGTTCCCAAATCAGCTTATACAGCTTATACTGATCGGCCGTGAGCGACTCCTTCACTTCTTCGGGAGTAAGCGACGGCATGGTGGGACGAATCGCTTCGTGCGCATCCTGCGCATTGCTTTTGGTTTTAAACACACGCGGCTTTTCGGGCAAATACCGCGAACCGTAACGCTGGCGGATAAACTCCGCACCCTCGCGGCGCGCCTCCTCTGAAATGCGCAGCGAATCGGTACGCATGTAGGTGATCAAACCGACCGCCCCCTGGCCTTGCACTTCCACACCTTCATACAGCTCTTGCGCCGCTTTCATGGTGCGGCGCGCCGCAAAGCCAAGCTTACGGCTGGCTTCCTGCTGCATCGTGGAGGTGATAAACGGCGGCGTCGGGGTCAGACGGCGCGTGCCGTGCTTCACAGACTGCACGGCAAAGGTTGCCCCTTGCAGTTCCGCCAACACCGCAGCAGCCTGCTCGGCGGTTTCCAACTTCGCCTTGCTGCGGCCGATGCTGTAAAGCTTCGCCGGGAAGGGCTTGCCCTTCGGGGTGGCAGAAAGCTTGGCATCAATAGTCCAATATTCTTCGCTTTGAAACGCGCGAATAGCCTCTTCACGTTCAACCACCAGGTTCACCGTAGCCGATTGCACACGACCGGCCGAAAGACCGGCGCGGATCTTCTTCCACAAAAACGGGCTGATCTTGTAACCCACAATGCGGTCAAGAATACGGCGCGCCTGCTGCGCATTGACCATGTTCATGTCCAATCCGCGCGGAGCGTTCATCCCCTGCGCCACACCGTTCTTTGTGATCTCGTTAAAGGTGACACGGTTGCACTTAGCGGCATCCACTCCCAGCACCTGCATGAGATGCCACGAAATCGCCTCGCCCTCGCGATCCGGGTCGGTTGCCAGAATGATACGATCGCTCTGGGCCGCCATATCCTTCAACTGGCGAATCAGTGCCGATTTACCGGGAATATCCACATACCGCGGACGGAATCCGTGTTCGATATCCACACCAAGCAGCGTTTTGGGCAGATCGCGAATGTGGCCGACCGATGCGACCACCTGATACCCCTGCCCCAAATATTTCTGTACGGTTTTTGCCTTTGCGGGAGACTCCATAATAACCAGTGTTGCCATATGAATGACCATTCCTTCTTTTGCAAATATGTTCAGTGTTCACAGTTTTCCGATTTATGCCAGCCGATACTGCTGACCGGCCGCCGCTACCGCTAAACCGCACATCTCAAGTTCGGTCAGTGCGGCGAGCACCTGTCCCGTCGTGCGACAAGCCATAGCGGCGATCTCGTCGATCGGCTGCGCTTGTGCTTTCAGCAATCGCAGCACGGCGGCTGCATCCTCACTCAGCGGCACAGGCGGTGCGGCTGTCGCACCGGGTTTGGATTTCGGTTTTTTCTTTTCTTCCGGCACCGTGTTCAGTATGTGGGGGAATTGCGGCGCATATTCCTCCAATATCTCACGGGCGGTGCGCACCAGTTTGGCACCGCTTTGAATCAATGCGTTGCCGCCGGCACTGTTCGGCGCATTCAACGCACCGGGCACCGCAAACACGTCACGTCCTTGCTCACGAGCCAGACGTGCAGTAATCAACGTGCCGCTGCTTTCGGGCGCTTCGGTCACACAAATGCCGTGCGCCATACCGCTGAGCAAGCGGTTGCGCACGTGAAACGTTCCTTTGTTCACACGCACACCGTAAGGATATTCCGTCATCAGCGTGCCGCCTTGCTGCAGCAAACGGCGACGCAGCGGTTCGTTCGCTGCCGGATAATTCACATCCAATCCGCAGGCCTGCACCGTGATCGCCGCCCCACCCGTTTCCAGCACGGCCGACGTAGCCACGGCATCGCCGCCTTCGGCGCCGCCGCTGATCACCAGCGCACCACCGCGCGAAAGACCGCTTGCGATCATCGCCGTTACCTCCTGCCCGTAACGGGAAAGGGCACGTGTGCCTACCACCGCCACTGCCGGACGGATCGAAAAATCCGGAATGGTACCGCGCCCATACAACACCGCCGGCAGCGCATAAATGCCGCGCAGTAAAGAAGGATAGGCTTCGTCGACCGGTGTTAACAGCCAATCGCCGTTTTGCAGCGTCTTGTGCAAGATCTCGCGTGCACGCGTAAGCGACTTGTCACACAACCCTTGCAGCGTTGCACCGCTGAATCCGCATTGCCGCAACTCCGCCTCCTCGGCAGCATATACCTCTTGCGGCGAAGCAAACGCCTGAAGCACGGTGGTCACATGACCGCTGCCGTAACCCAGCGCCTGCTGCAGCCATATCCAGTAAAGACGGCTATCCAATATACTCTCTCCTACTCATTTCCCACATCACGAGCGAGGCCGCCACCGCCGCATTGAGCGATTCGGCACGCCCGGCCATCGGTATGGTCAACCGATGAGCGCACGCCTCGATCGTTTCGGCCGTAAGACCGTTGGCTTCGTTGCCGATCACGCACACACTGCCCACCGCAAGCGGCGCTTGTGTCACCGCAAGCGCCCCTTCGCGCTGCGGCACACAGGCGTAACCCACGGCGCCGACCTCCTGCAAACGGGCAATCGCACGGGGCATGTCCTCGGTTTCCCACAACGGCAAGCGGAACACACCGCCCATGCTGCCGCGCAGCACCTTCGGACTGTAGACGTCGCAACACCCCACCGAAAGAAGCAGGCCGTCAATCCCGAGCGCCTCTGCCGTGCGGATCACCGTGCCGATGTTGCCGGGGTCACGCACGTCTTCCAGTGCCAACCATCTCTTATTTTTAAAGGTAGATAATACACTACTATCTATTGTATCCAACATTTTACGATTGTCAAGTGCTTTGCACAGACAAATTACACCTTGTGCGGTTTCGGTTTCCGAAAGCACCGCCGCCACCGCATCGGTGATCTCAAACACATGGGCTGCCGCCGCCGTGACTGCCGCCACCTGCACGGGATACTTCTCCCGTGCACGGGCGGTAAACAGCGCCGTTTCGATCGCGCCTCCCGAGCGCGCCGCATCCTCACACAGACGTGCCCCTTCAATCACAAACGCGCCCTCTTTTCGACGCAGTTTGCCATCGGTCTGTAAGCGGCGCAAACGGCGCACCATATCGTTATCGCGGCTGGAAATCACCATTCCTCGCCACCCCTTTCCGAAAAGAAGCGCCCGCTGAAAGCTCAACGGGCGCACCTATATCTTTTTATTGCAGAGCCGCCTTGGCCTTTTCGGCAAGTGCGGTGAAAGCAGCGGCATCGGACACAGCCAATTCCGCGAGCATCTTACGGTTCAGGGAAATATCCGCCTTCTTCAAACCGTTCATGAAGGTGGAGTAGTTCATGCCGTTCATCTTCGCAGCGGCGGAGATACGGGTGATCCACAAACGGCGGAAATCACGCTTCTTCAAGCGGCGGCCGATGTAAGCATACTGACCGGATTTCATAACCGCTTCTTTCGCGGTCTTAAACAGCTTGGACTTGGCACCGTAGTAACCCTTTGCCAGCTTCAATACTTTCTTTCTTCTTTTGCGCGTCATCATTGCGCCTTTAATACGAGCCATGCTTTATTCCTCCATTCTCAAACAGCGATTACTTGTAAGGGATCATGCGCTTGACAGCTGCGGTGTTGGTCACGTCTGCCACCACGGTCTTACGCAGATTTCTCTTACGCTTGGTCGATTTCTTGTTCAGGATATGGGACTTGTAGGCGTGGCCGCGAATGACCTTGCCGTTTTTGCTCAGCTTAAAGCGTTTTTTGGCACCACTGTGCGTTTTGATCTTCGGCATCTTAATATCCTCCTTAAATTTCTATCGGCTTACTTTGACGTTGCAGGGGCAAGAAACATCAACATATGACGTCCTTCCATCTTGGCCGGCTTATCCACCGTTCCTGCCTCGGCACACGCTTCGGCAAAACGCTGCATAGACTCAAGGCCCAGTTCGGGGTGACCGAGCTCACGGCCGCGGAAGCGGATGGACACCTTCACACGATCCCCATCCTGCAAAAAGCGGATGGCGTGACGCACCTTGGTGTTGAAATCTCCCACATCGGTGTTCAAACCGAGGCGGACTTCCTTGATCTCCGTGACATGCTGATTCTTACGGGCTTCCTTCTCGCGCTTGGCCTGCTCAAACCGATATTTACCGTAATCCATAACACGGCAAACGGGCGGCACGGCGTTCGGCGCGATCTTCACCAGATCCAGGTCGTGTTCATCTGCAATTTTCTGAGCATCTCTGGCAGACATAACGCCCATCTGCTCACCGTCGGGACCGATCACACGGACCTCGGCATCGCGGATTTGTTCATTGACCTGCAATTCCTTGCTTGCGATGGCAAAGCACCTCCATTTGAAAATTATAAAACGCGAGCAGAGACTGCCCGCGTTTACAACACAAAAAACACATTCCGCAACTCACAGAGTGCATTTTCACCGTATTGACCCGTTGGGCAAAACACCGCGGGTGAGAGCAGGCAATGCTCTTCTTCGTTTTACATCGTTTGTTACTATACCACACTCTCGACCGTCTGTCAACCCCGTTTTAAAAAAATACAAAAAAGTTTTGTTTCTCCTCTTGACGGCACGGCATTTATCTGTTATAATTCCCGTGTTGTCAACCAAATATGCTGATGTGGCTCAATGGCAGAGCGGTTCACTCGTAATGAACAGGTTGTCAGTTCGATTCTGACCATCAGCTCCACAAAAAAGAGCAAGCCGTGCGGCTTGCTCTTTTTTGTTTCTCGCGCCCGCACGGAAGCGCAGCGGTTTCGTGCCGCAACGCGCAAAGGGGAGCGCCTTAAAAATTCACAGCAACGTTTCCATCTCCATTTGACGGCATTGCATACCCAAATGTTCGTAAAATCTCCGTGCATTTTCGTTACAGTTCCACACGTGCAGCGTCACGTTGTAACAGCCGCACTCTCTTGCCAGCGCCAGCACCGCTTCATACAGCACCGTGCCGATATGCCGTCCACGACAGGTCTCGTCCACACACAGATCATCAATATAGAGCGTTTTCACGTCACACAGCGCATGGTGTTTACCGCCCTCTTGCAACTGACAAAATGCATAACCAAGCACAACGTCATCGTCGTCGACCGCCACCAGCACGGGGCGGTTTTTTTCGTTCAAAATCTCTTCCAACTGCCCGTCGGTATATTTGCGTGCACCGGCGCAAAACAAGTCCGGCCGTCCGTTGGCATGCACGTTACACACCTGACACAGCAGCTCGCCAATGCGCGGAATATCGCGCATGGCCGCTTTACGCACCGTCATTACAGCCGCCTCACTTTCCCGTCGAACCAAAGCCGCCGTCACCCCGCGCGGTATCGTCCAGCGTTTCTGCCGCCCGGAACGTCGCCGTCACATATGGCGCCAGCACGATCTGCGCCACGCGTTCGCCGTGTTCCACCGTCTGTGGGGCGGCACCGTGGTTGTGCAACGCCACAAAGATCTCGCCCCGGTAATCGCTGTCGATCACCCCCACCTTGTTGGCAGGTGCCAATCCGCGCTTAGCGGCCAGGCCGCTGCGTGCGTACACCAGCCCTACCAAACCCGTGGGAATCGCCATCGCCACCCCCGTGGGAATCATCGCCGTCTGCCCGGGCTCGATCGTCACCGGTTGTGTGAGGCAGGCATACAAATCGGCGCCGGCCGCCTCGGCCGAGCCGTAAGTCGGCATAGCTGCCCCTTCTCTCAACAAACAAATCGACACGTCCATCGCCATGTATCTTCTCATCCTTTCGGCTGATTTTTCTTTTGATCAGTATACCATTTCACCGCCTTCCTTGTCAATAAACAGTTGACAACTTCAAAAGGTATGTGTTATATTTACTTATATATGCAATAAAGGTCTTATGGAGGTTATGGGGATGTATAACAAGGTACCGACCGACTTAAAATTTGTGGAACGCGAAAAAGCGGTGGAACGTTTTTGGAAAGAACACCGCATTTTCGAAAAAAGTATTGAAGCCCGTGCCAAGGGCGAACCGTATGTGTTTTACGACGGCCCCCCGACGGCGAACGGCAAACCTCACATCGGCCACGTGCTCACGCGCGTGATCAAAGATATGATTCCGCGCTACCGCACCATGAAAGGCTGCATGGTGCCGCGCAAAGCCGGCTGGGATACCCACGGCCTGCCGGTGGAATTGGAAGTGGAAAAGCTGCTCGGGCTGGATGGCAAAGAGCAGATCGAGGAATACGGTCTGGAACCGTTCATTCAAAAGTGCAAGGAAAGCGTTTGGAAATACAAAGGTATGTGGGAAGATTTCTCGGGTACCGTTGGCTTCTGGGCAGATATGGATGATCCGTACGTGACCTATCACAACGATTTCATCGAATCCGAGTGGTGGGCACTCAAGCAGATCTACGATAAGGGTCTTTTGTATAAAGGCTTCAAGATTGTCCCCTACTGCCCTCGTTGCGGCACCCCTCTCTCCTCGCACGAAGTAGCACAAGGGTATAAAACGCTCAAGGAGCGTTCGGCCGTGGTGCGCTTTAAGGTGAAGGACGAAGACGCCTACATCCTCGCGTGGACCACCACCCCGTGGACGCTCCCCTCCAACGTGGCGCTGTGCGTGCACCCCGAACACGAGTACGTAAAGCTGCAGGTGGAAAGCGGCACCGTCTATTACATGGCGGCAGCACTGGCCGAATCGGTGTTGAACGAGCCGTTCACCGTGTTGGAATCCTTCCCGGGCAAAGCGCTTGAATACAAAGAGTACGAACCGCTGTTTGATTTCGTCACCCCGAACAAAAAGTGCTGGTTCGTAACCTGTGATACTTACGTCACCCTGACCGACGGTACCGGCGTGGTACATATTGCGCCTGCCTTCGGTGAGGACGATGCCAACGTCGGCCGTAATTACGATCTGCCGTTCGTGCAGTTGGTGGATGGCAAGGGCGAAATGACCAAAGA
>JAZODN010000133.1:0-2107 GCA_045597045.1 Acutalibacteraceae bacterium | reverse complement strand
GTATAGCCGGCCTCGGCCGCTGCACGGAAGGCCGCGAGTGAATTTTCAGGTCGCCCGACGGTGTGTAAGCCGCGATGAGCGATATACCGCTGCCGCAGCAGTTCGCGATCACGATGCTTGCGGCAAGCCGGAAATACCAAGAACAGAAAAAACAGAATCACTACAAAAATAATCAATAACCACATCGCCCATCAATCCACCGTATCAAAATTTTCAAGAAGATCCTTTTGCGGCATCGGTTTCACATCGCCGTGCTTTACCAAAGACATGGTAAGAAACGCCAGTGCCGAAAACACCACGGCATACGGAAATAACACGCTGTATCCCCACGGTAAATGATCGATCAAAAAGCCGGAGATCAACGGCGTGGCGATCTGCGCCGCCATGGAGAACGTATAATAGAAACCGGTGTATTTGCCTACGTCGGCGCCGCTGCTCATCTCCACCACCATGGGGAAGGAGTTTACGTTGATGGAAGCCCAGCCAATACCGACCAACGCAAACAAAAGATAAATAATCGGCGTAGGGGAGGTGATAAAAAAGGCAATGCCGTAACATACCGTCATCAAAGCCACACCGAGCAGTACAGCCTTTTTGCGTCCGATGGCACTCGAAAGGAATCCCAGCGGCACAAAGGCAGCAATGGCTGCGATCGTAGCGATCAGCAGGTAACTTGACGAAGCGCTTAAATCGGCACCGAGCACGGCTTGGCAATAGCGCGAAAACGCGGTAGTCACCGCATTGTAGGCTGCATACCAAAGGAAGACCGAAAGCAGGATTAAAATCAGGCTGCGGCGCACAGGAGGTGCCAATTTACCGCCCTTCGAAGCGGTCTCCTTCTCCTCTTCGGCGTGCACGGCAGTTTCGGCTACCACGCGGTTTTCCGGCACACTGAGCACCATGATCAGCACGGTCACCAACATAAATGCCGCAATCACAAAAAAGATGGGGATAAAGGATTGGTCGGAAGCATACACACTGCCACCGTCTGCCGCCTTTTCACTTTTCAGCAGAATCATCATCATAACGGTGGCGAAAATACCGCCGATATAACCCACCAGATTGATAATGGCATTCCCTTTGCTGCGCAGAGGTTTTTCGGTCACATCCGGCATATACGCAACCGCCGGTGTGCGATATACCGCCATAGTGACAAGCAGTAAGATCAGCACAATAGTGAATCCCCAAAAATTCTTTGCCTGCACGTAAAATGCCATCACAACCATTAAAATCACAGCAGCGATCGTGCCGAACAGAATATACGGGGTGCGGCGCCCGAGGCGCGTGTGGGTGCGGTCGGAAAGGGTGCCAAACAACGGCAGCATAAACAGCGCCAGAATGTTATCGATCGACATGATGGCGTTGGCACGGAAGGTGCTCAAACCAAACGTGTTTTCAAGCAGAAAAGGAATGACTTGATCGTAGAATTGCCAAAACGCTAAAATGGACATAAAAGCAAGGCCGATCAAAACGGTGCGTTTGTAGTTAAGTTTCATCGCAGTTCCTCCGTTCAGTTGTTTTGTAAATAGACATGAAGTGCTTCTGCGGCTGTAACGGACATTCCCTTTACAGCCGACAATTCCTCGACCGATGCAGCACGAATGGCACGTAACGAACCGAAGTGGCGCAGCAACGCACGTGCACGCGTCTCGCCAATCCCTTCCACGTTTGTCAAAACCGTACCGATACTGTTTTGCTTGCGTTTTTGGCGGTGATAGTTCAGTGCATAGCGGTGCACCTCTTCCTGAATGGCAGAAAGTAAGGTAAACGCCGTGCGTTTGGAACGTATAGCAATCTCGCCGCCGTCGACAGCAATAGCACGTGTGCGGTGCGCATCGTCCTTAACCAGACCAAACACAGGGATATCCAAAGCGAAGCGATCCACGGTCGGTCGGCAGGTGGCCACGTGACCGCTGCCGCCGTCCAGCAAGATCAAGTCCGGCTTTTTGCCAAAACCCACCCCCTCGTCTTTGTGGGCGATATATTCGTTCAAGCGCCGTTCCAACACTTCGTTCATTGCGGCATAATCATCACCGGCCGCCGCTTGCTGAACCGCAAAGCGACGGTAGGCCGATTTCAGCGGCCGCCCGTTTTCAAACACCACCAT
>JAZODN010000132.1:0-6280 GCA_045597045.1 Acutalibacteraceae bacterium | reverse complement strand
CGTCTTGCTTCTTTTCGTCGCGCGAGAACACGCGGATCTCGCCGATGTCGGTTGCCAAAAAACGGTTGAGCACCGCGGTGCCGAAGGAGCCGGTGCCACCGGTGATCAGCAGGGTCTTGTCTTTAAACAAACTCATGTCGGGTTCCTCTTTTCTTTTGTTTGTATGATAAATATATTATTGCCAAAAGAATGCATAAGGGTAGATACCCAAACTGTCGGTCGTATGGATTTTCAGGAATTGATAAAGCAGGAAGAAGGCAAACATACCGATCTTGATCAACTGCACATAGTGTATATCCACACGTGTGATACGGTGGGTGATCTTGGGGATCAGCAGTGGGATAAAGGGGAGAAAATAGTAGTTCATGCGCATGGTCAGAGGACTGATGGTGGAGAACATCTGAATAAACAGCACCAGCACCAGTATGTTGCGCAGACCGAGCGTATCGGGATCCATCAATTCTTCGTTCGGTGCGATAAACGCATAGGCGATAAAAAGCGAAAACAGAATGATCATGGTGGTGGCGCCCGTTTGGGTCAACTCACCGTAATTCGCTGCATAGCTTTCACCGAACAGCGGCTTGATAAGAAAATAGAGCCGCGTGCTGTTGAGAAAGGTGAAGATATATCCCGGAATCAGCCAAAACAGATGTTTTGGACGCAGTTTCATGTGATATAGCGGATACATCACAAACAAGATCAATGCGGAGGTGTGAATGGTGGAGGCAGCGGCAGCCAGCAACAGTGCGCGCCACAAACGCCGTTCACGTACAGCGTAATAGACAAGGGGGGCAAACGCCATGGCCAGCGATTGCCGCACACCCGAAAACAGCATGATAAAGTTAGGGAAAATCAAAAACAAAACGAGGGAGGAGGCATCGTCCTCCGTTTCGTGATACAGCATGTAGGCAACCGGATATGTGCACAGCGCCGCCATCACCGCCAGATAGAGCTGTGGAGAGGAAAAGAAGAAGGTGAGGCATTTGGTGATGAACACAAATCCCACTTCCCAACGGGTGGTGAGAATGGCGTCGGCAAACGAAAGGTTGACAAACCGTGAAAAAGACTGCACATAGGACGATGTATCCACACCGATATCCGCACGCCGCAGTGCCAAAAGCAGGAAATAGAGGAAGAAGAAGATTGCGGTTGTGTAATTCTTTTGTGGGAAGGGATGCAAGGGGCGATCGAAACTGAGTGAGCGAAACAACGCAAACAGTAACGGCGCACCGATCAATACGTAATAAGGAATCATACAGTCACCCGTTGTTAGGATTATTTGTGAAAACGCAGGCGATGATACACCGCTTTCAGCAAATTGCGGCACTTGCCGATTAGTAGCCAAACGTAAAGATAAGCTATGTCGCCTGCGCCGAAAACGCCGGCTTCTTTGCCGATACGGATGCAGACCTTAAGCGAACGCGGCGAATCCATGCGCGCGTGGCGCCGTGCGTACATACGCAAAAGGGGGCGCTGCTTGGTGCTGTATTGAGCAAAGGTGGGCGCGATGGTTTTGGCCAGCGAAAGGGAACTTGTGAGAAGGAGATCGCGCCGCGTTTTGGAGGTCTGCGCTGCGTGCAGGCGGTAAGCGACGTCCTTTTGATCGTCGCGCACGATCAAACCGTACTCTGCACAGAAAATGCGATACCACATCAAAGCGTCTTGGTTAAACTTCAATTCTTCATCAAAGAGACCGCACTCGTCAAACGCGGTTTTGGGAATCAGCAGGCAACAGGCATCTAAAACGCCGTGTGTTAAGATGTGCGCAACCACGTCTAAACCGCTGTATACGCAATCGCTCTTGAAATCGAAGTGCATGTCACGGATGTGTTTTCCGTTTTTGTCAATATAGAATCCGCCGCACATCGCAAGCAGACGTTCGCGGTTTTCAAACTGTGCCAGATACGCCACCGAGCGTTCTACCTTTTGCGGTTCGTAACGGTCGTCATGCGAAAGCCACGAAAAATAGTCGCCCGTCATGTTCTGTATGCCGCAGTTGAGTGCCGAAGAGACACCGCCGTTTTCTTTTTTGAAATAGCGGATACGGTCACCGTAGGAGAGCGCAACCGCTTCGGTCGCGCCGTCATCACACGATCCGTCGTTGATCACCAGCACTTCCAGATTTTTATAGGTTTGTGCCAAGGCGCTGTCGATCGATTCGTGCAAATAATTGGCTCCGTTATACACGGGAATGATAATTGATACCTTGGGGCTAAAGGTCGCGTCCATAAACAGTACTCCCTCTTCTTGAAAGAAAGATAAGATCAATGGTTGCGTTCGGGCAACACAAACTTTTCGCCCAGTTCAAAATCAAACGAGTCGGGCGTATATTTCACATAGCCGCTGCAATGGAAGAACGTGAGTTCGCCAAAATAGGTTTTTCCTTTGATGGAATAGAGGTCCACACGCACGGCAGGGAAATCCTCGGAAAGAATGCGGGCGATCTGTAACATTTCTTCTAAATTGGCAGGGCGCGCCACCCCTTTGCCTTGCGGATAGTTACCGGTGATGTTTCGGTCGTTCCAATCGGTATCATAGATATTGCTGCGGTGATCCACAATGCGGTCGTAGTGACAGATGATACAGTGAGGTTCACCGCCGAAACACATGATCTTGTAATCGCACAGCGAATCGTCTTGCTGGGTATCGTCTTCCAGCAGTTCTTCCACAATGATCACCGGCTTTTTGTCGGTGGTATATACCCATTCACGTCCGGCAGAGGTGAAACTTTGTGCACAGTAATCGCGGAACTGTTGACGCACAGTTTCCACGTCGAGCGCGTTTTTATCGGTGCAGATGAGGTTGGTGGCGCTGCCGTTGCTGAGTTTCATAACGAACTTTTGCGGCAGATCATCCAACACGATTTCGTCCGGCGAACGGAACATGGCATACAACTTGGTCAGCGTATGGCCAAGTCCTTTGGATTCGATATATTCGCGCACGGTGTATTTATCCGCACATTGCTGCATTAAGGGATCGCGGTAATAGAGCTTCATCCACTGCAGCTTTTCGCTGTAGCGCTTGGGATCCTTCAAATTCAAACGGCGTCCAAGCTTCATGCGGTATTGCCACTGCAGGGTGGGCTTGTCGGGAATAAACCGCAGCATGCGCAAAATCTGAAATCGCAGTTTGCGGCTGCGAATGATCTTTTTATAAAAATTCAAACAAACTCCTCCGATCAATCACGGAAATATAAATCACGTGTGTAGACTTTATCCAATACGTCGGAAATGTCATCATTATAACGATTCGCAAGGATAACGTCGCAGATCTTTTTGAATTCATCAAGGTTGCGAATCACGCGACTGTTGAAGAAATGCTCTTCCTTGAGTGACGGTTCATACACCACCACTTCAATACCCTTGGCTTTGATGCGTTTCATGACACCCTGAATGGCAGATTGACGGAAATTGTCACTGTTCGCTTTCATGGTCAAACGATAGATACCCACTACTTTGGGGTGACGAGCAATGATTTGATCTGCAATAAAATCTTTACGGGTGCGGTTGGCATCTACCACTGCGGCAATAATGTTGTTTGGTACATTGTTATAGTTTGCCAGCAATTGTTTGGTATCTTTGGGCAGACAGTAACCGCCATAGCCAAACGAGGGGTTGTTATAATGCGAGCCGATGCGCGGATCAAGACCGACACCTTCGATGATCGATCTGGTATCCAAACCGCGCACCTCGGCATAGGTGTCCAATTCGTTGAAATAGGCCACACGTAGCGCCAAATAGGTGTTGGAGAACAACTTGACGGCTTCCGCTTCGGTTGATTTCATGATGAGAGTGGGGACGTTTTCGTCTTCGGCCCCTTCTGCCAACAGGTTTACGAAAGTTTGTGCGGCGCATACAGCGGCTTCGTCGGTATCATCCAACACGCCGGCAATAATGCGACTGGGGTGCAAGTTGTCGTACAATGCACGTCCTTCACGCAGGAATTCAGGGGAGAAGAGTATGTTGCGGCACCCGTATGTTTCGTACACGCTTTGCAGATATCCCACGGGAACGGTGGACTTCACCACCATGGTTGCGTGCGGATTGATTGCAAGTACCGTCTCAATGACCGCTTCCACCGAAGACGTATCAAAGAAACTGCGTTCGGTATCATAATTGGTGGGGGTGGAGATAACCACAAAGTCGGCATCGGTATAGGCTTCACTCGGATCCAGTGTGGCTTTTAAATTCAATTCCTTTTCCGCTAAAAACTGCGAGATCTCTGTATCTATAATAGGAGAAAGGCGATTGTTGATAAGCTGCACTTTTTCCGGGAGAATATCCAATGCGACGACTTCGTGATGTTGTGCCAAGAGTACGGCAATGGACAAGCCAACGTATCCGGTTCCGGCAACGGCAATTTTCATGATGAAGATCCTCCTTCGTAGCGACGTAAGTTGGTGTGTATTAGCGTCCATAAACGTTTGTTGTTGTGTTCTCCCACGAAACTGTTGTGCGGCGAGAGAAACGCCTGTGCATGATCCCACAAGGGGCTGTCTTCAGGCAGGGGTTCTTCTTCAAACACATCCAAAATGGCAAACAGCGAACGGGTGTTCAGTGTAGCGAGCAGAGCTTCGGTATCTACCACGGCACCGCGCGCAACGTTGACCAATACGGCGTCCTCTTTCAACAGCGAAAGTGCGTGTGCGCCAATGAGATGATGCGTTTGTTCTGTCAGCGGCACGGTCAGCAGTACCACGTCGGCCGCCGACAAGGCATCGTCCATTTGTGAGAGGGGCAACATGGTGGCATAGGCGGCATCTTCACGCGGAAAGAGATCCACTCCCACAACGGTGCATCCCAACGCGCCAAAACGTTTGGCACATTCCGTGCCTACGTTGCCACAGCCGACGATACACACCTGCTTGCCGCACAACTCACGCAAACCGCGGTGCTTATCCCAACGGTGTGCTGCTTGCGCTTTGTTAAAGAAAGACAGTTCCTTATACAAAGAAAGTACGCGCGCCAGCGCAAATTCCGCCATCGGTATGCTGTAGACACCGGCAGCGTTGTGCAGGGTGATGTTGTGTGTTTGCACGTATTCCATTGGTACACGGTCGAATCCGGCTGCGGTCAGTTGGATATATCGCAAAGCGGAAAAGGCGGTGATATCGTGATGTAAAAACAAGCCGTTGGCCACCACGCCTTCGATTTCTTCGGCAGGCAGCGGCAGGGCCTCTTGCTCATTTTGTAAAAACCAGACTGCATGTCCGTCTGCACGCAACGCATCCAACTGTGCCGCCGTAGGGCGCGCGGCACCTGTTACAAGAATCTTCATACAGCAGTCACCTATGGAAGCTCGCGCAGGATGCGGTCCACCGTTTCGCAGATCGCTTTGTGGTTTTCTTCAAAGAAAACCGCCGGTTGCGCGTTGCAGAAGTTTTCATATTCCCGAATACTTTGCAAACCGTTTTTAAACAGAATGCGTGCGGCATCCAAACTTTCCACATGATTCATGTCGCAGAAGCTGCGCGACAAAATGGCACAGGTGGAACCCAAGCGGTAGTGCTCGGCAATCACGTACTCCGAATGCAGCACACCGCGGCCGAGCGAGGCGATACCGCCGAAACCGTAGGGGATGCCGCGTGCACGGAACTTGCGGCACAGGGTTTCCACCGTGCCGTCGGTCAGCAGTTCAAACATGAATTTCTTTTGATAGCCGAGGCTCAAATCGTTTAAGCCGATATGTATTTCATCCACACCGGGGATGGACAGTATGTCATCGATATGTTCTGCCGCTTCGGGCGTTTCTACCAACAGCATGGTGGTGGCGCGTCCGTTCACGGCTTTTACAAAGCGAGACACTTCATTTGCGGTTTTGAAGTAGGGCAGCATGATAATGTCCGCGCCATTTTGCAGGATACCTTCGATCTCTTCTTCGGTGGAGGAATAGATCTCGGTGGCATCGTGGACAGGGTTGCAGCGCACCAACAACTGCGCGGTGGTCAGCGCCTGCCGCACCGCAGTGATATCCTCCAACGTGTGGTGGCACTGCACGGTATCCATGCCGCCCTGGCGCAGATCTTTTCCGATGTATTCCATATCCAAAAAGATACGGTCTACACCGGCCGATTCGGCCATCAACGCGACTTCCGGTCGGTTGGTTATGTACATCAGTTGCAACGCCATGTGTAGACCTCCTTTACTTTGTAATGGTTTCTTCCTGCTTGGTGGGGGCGGCCGAAACCGTGGCGCCCACGTTTTCGTTATCGGCATTTTTAAACACTTTGTAGAAGGTGTTGAAGAAGATGCGGCAATCCAGTTTAAACGAGAGATTATCC
>JAZODN010000131.1:0-26123 GCA_045597045.1 Acutalibacteraceae bacterium | reverse complement strand
CCTAAGACCGCTTGGGCCTCCGACTTAAAAGAAATTTGTTTGTAGGGTATCCCACTTTGCTGAAAATACACGTTCAAGCGTTCAAGCTGCGTGCTTTTTCCGCATCCGTCCAGGCCATCCACCACAATCAAGCGACCCATTGCCGATTCACTCCTTCAAAGCTGCAAATTTCGCACGTACCTCTGCCGTTTTGCCGCAGCACATCTTTCCTTCCGGACAAGGGCCGCACACGCAAGAGGGGCCGGATTTAGCAAACAAATGGGGAGCCACGCCGTAGCACAGGCGCAGCATTTCGGTGGCCAGCGCACGAATCTCCCACTGTGCGCGGTTGCAGCAGCGCAGATGGAAGAAATTGCGCAAGCTGCGCACGTTCATTGTCATGATAATTTTTGTGGTACACGCATTCGGGAGCACAAAACGCGCATCCTCGATCGCACGCTTTTCTGCCGCTTTTGCCGCGGCTTCCGGTGTCATGCCCTCGGCCTCAAACGCGGCACGGTGCTTGGCACGCAACATATCAGCCAGGCGCTCATAATGCACTTGGTCCTCTGCCATGGCGCGCTGGAACTCCTCAACGGCTTCCGGAATCTCGGCAATTGCCGGCGGAGTCACATAGCAAAAATTGTTTTCGGTCACATAACGCTGGCTCTGCACGCTGAAGGAAGCAATGCGATGACGGGTAATTTCCGCCAAAAGCGAGCGAGAAACGCCTTCAATTCCGAAGGTAAAGGTAGCATGCTCCACGGGACTGTCGTGCCCTAAATCACCCAACATCTCAACAAATTTTGCCGTTTTTTCGGGGGTCAGCGCTTCGCTCACCTCATCAATAGTGGCAGGCGAATAGCACAGCCGTGCAGCAACCGCAATCGTCTGTTCAGGATCGGGGGTATGCGTAATCAGTTTAACCTTCACAACGAGCACTCCTTTTTACTTATACATAAAATAAGTATAACAGAAAAATTGCGACATCGCAACAATAAATACAAAAAAACCGCAAAATTCAAAGAAAAGCGCAAAGAAAAACAGGGATACACCGAAGTGTATCCCTGTTTGGTTTACGCGGCGGGAAATTTGCTGATCTTCTTCACGGTATACTGCAAAATCAAGCGCGCATCGGTCGAATCAATGTGACCGTTACCGTCCACATCCGCTGCATTCTGTACCGGCAGCGACGAGATCTTCTTCACCGCATACTGCAATACCATGCGTGCGTCGGTGGAGTCGATCTTGCCGTCGCCACTCACGTCACCGAGCGTCGCGGCGGAAATCGTGCTCTTTTCGCTGCGCGTGATGTAGAAATAATCCAGCGTCATATCCGTTTCGGTTTCGGGTGCATCCCCCACGTCTGCCATCGCATTGAACAGGAAGCCCGAAATATTGTATGCGCCCTGGAAAGAATCGTGCAATAGCGAAGGCTTGCCGTTGGCAATCACGTTGCCGCTGTCATCCAACAGATACACCATAACCGTCTTTTGATCCTTGTTACGTGCATCATACTCCACAGCCACGCGATAATAGGTGCTGAATTTGAGCGTGCCGAGAAGCGAGTTGTCCTTCAGCCACGCGTTGCCGTCTTTGTCGATCGTGACCACCTCTTCAAAGCGCACGTTGCGGTTAATGGTGGTGAGACACAGCGAAATTTCGCTCATCGCCGTATTACGCATACCGTCGACCTTGAACCGCCACTCGATGCGATACAAATCCTTCGCGCTGCCGCTGCCCAGTTCAAACGCCGTCTTCTCTTCCGCGTTCTGGCCGGTCAAAATACCTTGCACAAACTGGCCTGCATTCATGCGCATGCGCACCTCGCCGCGACGCACGGTCACGGTGGAAGCGTCGTTCACGCGGTAATCGCTCTTCTTGCTGAATTCATAGCTGTCAAACGCTTCGGTTACCACCAGTTCGGCATTTTGGGGGAAATCCACGTTCTGCGGCACCGACCAACGGTGGCGATTAGGATACATGTAGGAGAATTCGCCCATCTTTTGCTGTTCCGGAGGTTCAATAGTGTAGCAGCCACCCTTAATAAAGAGCTGATCCTGATTGGCACTGGCCAACTCACCTGTCCAGTTACCTGCCAACTGCAAACCGTACATCTTCAGAACACCGTTTTGGTTCATTTCAAAACGTTTGGTGTTATCGTGTAAAATAGAGGCATTGGTCACGATCAACTCGCCGCCGTCCACACGAATGGCCGCATTGGCCGAAGGACCCCATTCCACCATATTGACCAGCGCCAGCTTGCCTTTGAAGGAATCGGTTACCCAAATGTCATAAATGGGATTTTTGCTTTGATCCACCGCCTCACGGCCGGTAGCGGTGTTCGAGCCCATTTGGTTGAAAGCGCACGCCTGATAACTGAGCAATTCAACGTTTTCCACCGCTTCGATCTTGAAGCCGACCGTATTATAGTCGATACCGCGACCAAAGATGCGTGCGTTGGCTGCCTGACCGTTTTCGTCCACCAAGTGCGTGCCGATATACCCGGCATAGTTGAAACTGTCGTATACGATCTGGTCGTTTACGTCACCCAACTGAATAATAACGGCATTGTTGTTAAACTGTGCCTGCATCTGCTGATGGAAGCCGCGACTGATTTCCGAAGTATTTTCAAAGCCGCCGTAACCGGCCCATTTGCCGGGTGCCTCCAAAATGGAGTTGTAGTTAAACTGGATGTCACGAATCACACCGCCGGTGGTACCGTTACCGATCACCACACCGCGGTTATAGCAGTGCCCTGCCAAATAACTGATGTAATGATTATCGCAGCGGAAGGTTTTAAAGTCCACACCGTTCCACGCGTTGCGGAAGGTGGTGTTTATAATATACACATTTTCACCGGTACCGCGAATCAGGAAGGGATACGGCACAAATTCGAAATCGTACCAATCTTCGGTGACGGCCTTATCCCCTTCGCCAACCGTCTCTGCACGCTTGGTAAAACGGTTGTTCTGTTCGGGATAATTGAAGATAACACCGCGCACACCGCTGTTCTTCGCCAAGGTAATGGTAGCAGTAGAGGTATATTGATCTTTGCCGTTTTCAATCGGCGTGGTTACCATAAAGATGGTGTTTTTCGCTGTCGGCTGTGCACCCACATCCAACGAACCGCGCAATTCCACCCCTTCGGGCACCGAAAGTGTGCCTTCGATACGATAGATACCGGGAACCAGATACACCGTGCCGCCGCCGTTGTTACCCATAACGGTCAAATGCGCCTGCAAACCTTCGGTTACGTCCGTAGCACCCGTGCGGTCCAAATTCTCCACAATAACCAACGTATCTGTCTTAGGACCGTACTCCTTAAACAGTTCCTCACGTGTAACCGGCGTATGCTCTGCGATATCGGCCTTTTGTGCTTCGTAGTCGAGCAGACAAAACGCCTTGTTATCGTATTCGATTTCGTCACCGAAGGAATCGGTATTGCCAATCACAATAGCCGAAACCGTACCGTTGTCCATGGTAATGTGAGGCGCTGCCGTGAGAAAGATGTTGTTCATAAAGACATTGTTGCCGCCTTCCAACAGCACCTTGCCGCTACGCACAGTGCTGTTGACCATGCTCATGCGCACAACACTCTCTTGATGAATCGCTTCCTTGGTGGCCGAAATATCCATATTGGCCATTTGCAGAATACCGTCGGCACCGTCGGCCAGATAGATGCCGTATTCGCAGTTTTTAATAACGAAATCCGACAGCATTTCTGATTGGCCGCTAACGCCATAGGCAAACACTGCATATTTGCAGTTGGTGAATTCCATCGACATGCACTGACCGTTCGGATAACCGCCGCCGATCGACGCATCGAAGAACAGGCCGATGTTATAGCCTTTGATGTCGCTGAAACCAACGTAAGACCAGTCGATACGGCGCACGGTAATGCCGATCGCATAGTTATACAACTGTTCTTGCAGCAACTGCTTTTGGACAGCGGTGGTCGGCGCATTCGGCAGGCCGGAACGCTCCCAATATTTTGCCGCAAAGTGGATGTTTTGAATACGGTGAATATCAATGACCATATCAAAATCAATGCCCACGTTCAACGGTGTACCGTAAACGTCCCACGCGTTCGGCGCATTGGCCGTGTTGATATTTTGAATACCGAAATAGGAGTTCACAAGCGTGACATTCTGCACCACGGCATAACCGGAGGTGCTGATGGAAGGCGGATATTGTGCAATGCTTTCCACCGCTTGTTCGGGATACCAAATGCTGAGATTGGTCACCTTGCTGCTACCGCCCATGTTGATAAAGGCGGCACCGTCCACACTGCCACGACCGCCATACACTTCCAACACCGTGCCGCGCACTTCGGGGTTTTGGTCGGGATTGGCCCATTCGCCAACGATGGTCACACCGGCCGGCATACGGATCTCTCCGTAGAACGGGTAATGGCCCGCCGGAATAAACAGCGCACCGCCGCCCGCTTTATACAAACCATCCAGCAAAGAGTTCACCACCGAGGTGTAGTCCTTGCCGGTAAAGCCCTTTTCACGCAGCGAAGCTTCGTGCTTGGTAACGTACTCTGCCAGGTTATAACCGGCCACCTGCTTCACACTGTCGTCGTAACCGGCGGCGAACTCCACCTCTTTCCACACGGGCGCTTCCGGCTCAAACGTGCCGTCACCCAACGGCATTTCCTGCTCAGTCGGACGCTCGTTTTCGGGAACGCGCAGATCCACAATGCAAAGATTGGCAATTTTGAAGGTACCGGTTGCGCCGGCATACTGCGCTGCATGTGCTTCAGGACCGATCAGGTGGATACGCGTAAAATTAAACGCATTCGGCTTAAAGCCTTTCTTATCCCCCATATCATAGGCCGAGAAAGGAATGGTAATACGAATCCACTCTCCTTCGCCAAACGACAGGCGGTTCGGCCATGCAAAGAGTTCATTTTTATCCGGCACACCACTGGAAGTGATCTCCATTTGACCGCCGAGATAACCGCTGTTCATATACTCGATGAACTTTTGATCACCCGTCACAAAAGTATCCATCTGGAAACCGACCTTGGCAGGATCTTCGCTATAACCGTATTTGGTGAGATCCACCGGATCGAACTTCACGTTGCTGGAAGTCCACAAAGCACCGCCCACTGTCAAGGTGGCGGTCACGTTGGCCTGAAATGCAGGAAGTTCTTTGATAATGTAATTGGAACTTCCCTCCGCAGCCGTTGCCGTAACATCTGCCACGCTCACAAAAGGCAGCAGCAGGCAAAGACAAAGCAGAACAGATACAATTCTCTTTTTCATAACGGTCTCCTTACATGAATACAGAATATGAAACAGAGAGCACGTCCACTCTCCTCTCAACTGCTACATTCTAACATAAACCCAAGATAGTGTCAATAAAATCCGCAAAGAAGACAACTATTCTCTTAAAAGAAAACAAAAAAAGCACCGCGCCACCATCATGAATCGCGCGGTGCTTTTTTCAGTTACGCTGCCGGGAATTTGCTGATCTTCTTCACGGTATATTGCAGGATTAAACGGGCATCGGTGGAATTAATTTGGCCGTTGCCGTCCACATCCGCCGCCTCGAGAGTGGGCAGTGTGGTGATCTTTTTCACTGCATACTGCAACACCATACGTGCGTCGGTCGAATCAATCTTACCGTCGCCACTCACGTCACCGAGCGTTGCGGTTGCAATGGTGCTTTCTTCGCTGCGAATCAGGAAGAAGTAGTCCACGTAGAAATCCGTTTCGGTTTCCGGCGTTTCGCCCGGCATAGCCATGGCCACAAACCAGAAGCCGGTCACCGTCTTTTCGCCTTGGAAGTTCTTGTTGAGGCTGATCGTCGCACTCTTAGCAATCATGCGGCTGTTATCATCCAACAGATAAATCGTCGCCGTCTTATTATTGGCGTTGCGCGCATCCACTTCCACCGACAGGCGATAGTAGGTCTTGAGATCGATCTTACCAAACGTATTCTTGTTCATATCCACAAGCGTACCGTCGCGCTTGATGGTCAAAACCGTCTGCGTATTCACGTTATCGTTGAAAAGGTTCATATAGATCTCGGAATCGTCCGTATCACGCATCTCATCCACCGAAATGCGCCATTCCATACGGTACAGACTATCCTTTTTACCGCCTTCCAACGCAAAGGGTTTCTCCGCTTGTTTGTTATAACCCGTCTTCAGACCGTGTGCCAGGCGGCCGGCGCCAAGACGCATACGCACAGCACCGCGACGCAAGGTGGTCTTCGCCAGATCATCCGCCGTGAAGGTCGTCTGGTCAGTGAAGTCATATTCATCGAAGGACTCCACGAACACGATGTCGCACTTTTCGGGGAATTCGACGTTCTTCGGCACGGAATAACGCGTTTCACGCGGATACACGTGCTCAAACGTGCCGATACCCTCGAGATTCTGCAGTTCGCTGACATAGTAACCGGCGGTGACGTGCAGGTTCTGGGGTTGATCATCCACGATCTTCGGGTTGTCGCTACGGGTCGAGCTGAAGCCGACAACGTTCAGAATCCCGTCGCCGTTCAGTTCAAACAAGTGACTTACCGTGTGGCTGAACTGTGCGTTATACATATTCAGCTTACCGCTATCCACACGAACACCCGATGTGGGCGAAGGTGCCCATTCGGTGAAGTTGGTGATGGCAATTTCACCTTCAAAGGTGTCGGTCAGCCAGATATCATACAGCGGAACCTTGCTCTGGTCAACGGCATAGCGCTTGGTGTTGGCGTCGCTTCCGCACTGGTTAAAGGAGGTCAGCTGCATGTTGGTGAATTCCAAATTTTCGGCTGCTTCCACCTTCAGCGAAACCGTACCGTAGTCAACACCGTGACCGAAGATACGCGCATCTGCCGCACCGGTCGGCTCGGCAATCGTGTGAACACCGATGTAGGAAGCGTAGTTGAAGCAGTTGTATACCAACTGGTTTTCCACATGACCGAGCTGCAAGATAATGGAGTTGTTGTTGAACTGTGCCTGCATCGGCTGGTGGAAATAGGAGGCCACACCCGATTTGGCAGGTTCACCGCCGAAGCCGGCCCAAATATCCGCACCGGCTTGATAAATGGAGTTGTAGTTGAACTGGAAGTTACGGACATAGCCGTTCTCGGAGCCGCCGCCGATCACGATACCGCGATTAAAGAAGTGGCCTGCGAGATAATCGATGTAGTGGTTATCGCAGCGATAGGTCTTCATATCGATGCCGTTCCAGCCGTTACGGATGGATACGTTCACCACGTAGATATCCTTGCCGGTACCGCGAATGGTGTAGGGATACGGCAGGAAGTCGAACTCATAGTAATCCACCTTAACTTCGACACCCGTTTCGGCCGAAGCCACCGGATCCACCACCGTATCGACCACGCGGAACGTCGAGTGCTGATCGGGATAGTTGAAGATCACACCGCGGATACCGCTGTTTTCTGCCATCGTGATGGTTGCAGTCGAGGTATATTCATCCTTGCCCGCTTCAATCGGCGTGCGAACATACAGCATGGTATTGACCGCCTTCGGTACAGAAGCATAGTCGGCCGCACCGCGCAATTCCACACCCGTGGGAATGGTGAAGGTTCCTTCGACGAGATATTTACCGGGTTTCAAGAACAGAATACCGCCGCCCTTGTTGCCAAGTTCGGTTAAGTACGCTTGAATCTTTTCGGTCACGTCCGTCTGACAAGTGGTATCCAGATCGGTCGGAATGATGTATTCCTTGCTGGCAGGTGCCTTGATGTAGCCCTTCGCTTCTTCGCGCGTCATCTGAGTATAGGGCTGCAACTCCACCTTGTTCTTATCGTAACTCAACGTGCAACGACCGGGGTTGGTATATTCGATCTCATCGCCGTAAGCATCCGTGTTGCCGAGCAGGATGCCGGAAACCGTACCGTAATCCAACTCCACCTGAGGTGCTGCGGTGAGGAACTTGTTGTTGATGAAGATGTTGTTGCCTTTTTCGGTGTACACACGACCGCCGCGGATGGTAGACGCCATCACGCTGAGCTTGGTGTGGTTGCTGTTTTGATACACCGCATATTTAGTGGCCTGGATGTTTGCGTTGTAATACTGGATTACACCCGAAATCTCACCCGTGGTGTAAATACCGTATTCACAGTTCTTCATGGTGATATCGAGCAGCGATTCACACGAACTCGAAGCACCGTAAGAGAAATGACCGTACTTACAGTTTGTAAAGTTAAGGCCCACACACTGACCGTTCGGGAAGCTGGTTCCGTTGACGGAACGGTCAAACAGCAAACCGATATTGTAACCGACAATATCGGAATATGTCACATACGACCAGTCAATACGGCGCAGAGTGATGCCGATCGCGTAATTATACAGCTGATTTTCCAGCTTCTTCACGTCGGCCGCGGCAGTCGGCGCATTCGGCAGACCGGAATACATCCAATACTTAGCAGCGAAATGCAGTTCTTCCACACGCGCGATATCGATAACGTTGTCGAAATCCAAACCGATGTTCAAAGGAGTGCCGTAAATGTTCCAGGCATTCGGACAGTTGGCACCGCTGTTGTTTTGAATACCGAAGTAGGAGTTAACCAAAGTCACGTTCTCAACGAAGGTATACTGGAAGGTCTGAATAGTGGGCGGATATTGCACAAGCGTATCCACCGACTGCTCGGGATACCAGAACGCCACGTTGCGAATCTGGGTGTGCTGCATCATTTTAACAAACGATGTGCCATCGGCCGAGCCGGCACCGCTGTACACCTTCAACACCGTACCGCGCACTTCGGGGTTTTCGTCGGGGTTCGCCCATTCACCGAAAATGGAGGTACCGGCAGGCATCGTCAGCGTACCACGAAAATCCCACTGACCGGCCGGAATAAACAGCGCGCCGCCACCGGCCGCGTTCAAACCATCAAGCAACGAGTTGACAACGGCGGTATAGTCCGGTCTACCGAGATTATCGGTAATCTTTACCTCAGGGTGTGCATCGATATATTCCTGCAAATTGTAACCTGCAAACTTGGTGATACTGTCATCAAAACCGGGGGCAATATCCACCTTGTGGAACACGGGCGGCTCTGCTTCAAAGGTACCGTCGCCAATCGGACGCTCATCTAAAGAAACTTCGGGAGCAGTGAGGTCAACCAACGCCCAGTTGATCATTTTGATCATACCGGTGGCACCGGGTCGGCCGCCGCCCTGGAAATACACACGGATAAAGTTGAAATTCGATTTTCTAAACGCATCCATACCCGTACCGCTGCCGCCAAAAGCAGTCAGCGGAACGATCACACGCCGCCAACCCATAGGGTCAAATTTAACCACCGAGCCAGGTCTGCAGCGCCACTCTTCATCGTCACAGTCACCGCTGGAGGTGATCTCAAACTGACCGTCGAAGAGGCCCTTTGACATATAGTCCATGAATGCATCCGTACCGGAAAGATACGTATCAAACATAATACCGACGTTTTCAAAAGAATATGTTCCGTTACCGGACAGATCCAATGCGTCGAATTTTCCGCCGGGCGAGGTGAACAGCACCGAGGCGGAGGCACCCAAATCCAAGCCGGTAGAAACGTAGATGGGGAGTTCTTTGATGATAAAACCACCCGTTTCCTCCTCTTCTGCCGCCAGCACCGAACCACCTGAGACACCCATAAACGGGATCAACAAGCACAGGCAAAGCAACAGTGCCAAAAGTCGTTTTGTCATAGTGTTTGACCTCTCTTTACATAAGATAAAACAATTATACTATTTAACACCTTCTCTGTCAACAAATATATGAAAACAAAACCGTTTTTCTTGTTTTTAGGCAGTTTTTACATAAGGTGACGCAAATAATAGGCCTTCTTTAAAAAACCGGTTCGGATTATTCGCCTTAGATTAAACGCTAAAAAAACACCGACAGCAAGTGACCTTACTGTCGGTGTTCCGGTTAAATTCAGGCTGCGGGAAATTTGCTGATCTTCTTTACGGAATACTGCAGAATCAAACGGGCATCGGTCGAATTGATTTGGCCGTTTCCGTCTACATCAGCCGCATCCGGCGCCGGCAGTGAAGCGATCTTCTTCACGGCATATTGCAGCACCATGCGCGCATCGGTCGAGTCGATCTTGCCGTCGCCACTCACGTCACCGAGCAAATCTGCCGCAAGCGTGCTCTTCTCGGTACGGATAATGTAAAAATAATCCAGCGACATATTCGTTTCGGTTTCGGGTGCCTCGCCGGGCGTTGCCGCCGCAGCAAGCCAGAAACCGGTCACGGTGTTGGCTTCGCCCTGGAAAACAGACTCCATCGGCACGGTTGCACCACGGCCGATCACACAACTGTTATCGTCCAAAAGATAGAACGTCACCGTCTTTCTCGCAACGTTGCGAGCATCCACCTCAACTGCTAAACGATAGTACTCGTCAAACGCGATCTGGCCAATCTTATTATTTGCACCATCATAAACCGTACCGTCACGCTTGATGGTCATCATGTTCTGACTCTTGAAGTCAGCGTTCAAAAGATACAGATATATTTCGCTGTCATCGGTATCACGCATTTCATTCACAACAACACGCCATTCCATACGGTAAAGATCGTTTTTCTTACCGCTTTCCAACGCAAACGGCTTTACATCGCTATAACGATCCTGTCCTGCCTTGATCCCCTGCATGAACTGATTGGCGACCAAACGAGCGCAAATGGCACCGCGGCGGATACTTCCATATTTCATGTTGTCTACAGTAATTGCAGCAGATTCGGTTAATTCGTAATTATCAAGCGACTGTGTAAACACCATTTCAGCATCTTCGGCAAAGACAACGTTTTTGGGTACTGCATATTCACGGCGATACAAATACATGGCATCAAATACACCGAGAGCGTTGGTATTTTGCGGCTCACTGAAATAGAAACCGGCCGTCATGTGCAGGTTTTTGGGGGAACCGGCTGCTAACGTGGGCGCATCGGCACGCTGGGTAGTGAAAGCCACAACGTTTGCTTTGCCGTTTCCGTTCAACTCGTACAACGGCGTTACGGTATGGTTGATCTGCGTGTTATACATATTGATCGTACCATTGTCCACACGCACACCGGCATTGGGCGAACGCGCCCATTCCGTGAAATTGAAGATTGAGAATTCGCCTTCAAAAGTTTCGGTCACCCAGATGTTATACATCGGATTTTTGGTTTGATCCACCGTCCAACGGTCGGTGTTTGCGTTATCACCATAGTTGTTAAAAGAGGTCAACTGCAGGTTGGTAAACTCCACATGCTCGGCTGCTTCAATCTTCACCGAAACCGCACCGCCGTCCACACCGTGTCCGATAATGCGCACGTCCGCCGCGCCTGTCGACTCGGCAATCAGATGCACGCCGATATAGCTCATATAATTGAAGCAGTTATACACCAACTGATCTTCCACATGACCAAGTTGCAAAATAATGGAGTGATTTTGGAACTGTGCTTGCATCGGCTGATGAAAATCTTTCGTTTGAATCGTGGTATCGGGAATACCACCCCAACCGGACCACGGACCTTGGTTGATCATGATGGAGTTGTAGTTGAACTGATAGTTGCGGATGTAGCCGCCCACAGCCCCCTTGCCAACCACGATACCGCGGTTGTAGAAGTGACCTGCTAAATAATCGATATAGTGGTTATCACAGCGATAGGTTTGAAAATCCACGCCGTTCCAGCCGTTACGCACCGTCACGTTTACCACGTACACATCTTCACCCGTACCGCGCATGGTATACGGATACGGCAGAAAATCGAATTCATAGTATTGTACCATAACAGTGACACCTTGCTCAGCCGAAGCAATGGGATCCACCACCACTTCGCCCTTGCGATAGGTCTGCCCCTGTTCAGGGTAGTTGAAAATCACACCGCGGATACCGCTGTTTTTCGCCAGTGTAACAGTGGCTGCGGAAGTAAGGTCGTTTTTGCCGGCTTCAACGGGCGTATACACCTGGAAGATGGTGTTGATCGCTTTGGGAATGGTGGCATAATCCGCTGCGCCACGCACTTCCACGCCCGACGGCACCGAAAGCGTACCGTTGATGCGATATTTGCCGGGCGCCAAGAACAGTGTGCCGCCGGTTTGACCGAGCTGAGTCAAATAACCTTGTATTTTCTCAGTCACATCGGTCTTGCCGGTGATATCCAAATCGGTGGGAATCAAACAAGTGGCACTTTGCGGCCCAACCACCTTGGCTGCCGCTTCCTCGCGAGTCAGCTTTTTGTAATCTTCAATAGCAATGGGCTCTTCTTTGTAAGTATACGTGCAACGGCCGGGATTTTCGCACACGATCGGATTACCATAGGCATCTGTATTACCGATCACAATGCCGGACACAGTACCGTAATCCAGTTCAATGTGTGGTTTCGCGGTGAGGAATTTGTTGTTGATGAATATGTTGTTACCGTTCTTGGTATACACGCGTCCTCTGCGGATGGTAGAGGCCAGCATGTTGAGTTGCTGCAGGTGGCTTTCTTGATACACAGCATACTTGCTTGCATCGATATCCGCATCGAAATAGCGAATGGCGCCATCCGGCAAAAACCCACTGCCGCCGGCAGTAATATACACACCGTATTCGCAGTTTTTCATGGTGATATCCAAAAGCGATTCGGTTGTCGAGGCCACACCGTAGGAAAAATGGCCGTACTTGCAATCGGTAAACGTCAAACCGACACACTGACCGTTCGGCCAGTTGCCGTCGATCGATTGCGCAAACATCAGCGCCGTATTATAACCCGTAATATCGGAATAGGTCACATATGACCAGTCGATACGACGCAAGGTGATGGCGATGGCATAGTTATACAACTGGTCTTCCAACGCTTTGATCTCGCTATCGGTCACGGGCGCTCCCGGCAACCCGGAATTGAGCCAATAGTCGGGGGCAAAATGGATTTCTTCAATACGGGCAATATCAACGACTTTATCGAAATCCAAACCGATATTCAGCGGCGTGCCGTAGATATTCCACGCATTCGGACAGTTCGCCTCGGTCAGCGAACGAATACCGAAATAAGAGTTGTATAGTGTGATGTTTTTCGTGAAGGTATACTGATTCATGTCGATCGTGGGCGGATATACCACCGGCTTTACAGCCGATTGCTCAGGATACCAAAAACTGACATTTTGTACCATTGTATGAGCGCCCATGGTGACGAACGCGCCCTTTTCCGTCCCCTTACCGCAATACACTTCTAAAATAGTACCGCGCGCTTCGGGGTTGGTGTCGGGATTGGCCCACTCACCGATAATCGAGGTGCCGTCAGGCAAGAACAGTTCGCGGCGGCAGGGATACCTGCCGGCAGGAATATACAGCGCACCACCGCCAACGCTCGCCAAACCATCCAAAAGCGAGTTAATAACCGAAGAGTAGTCCTTCTCATCGCCCGTGCCTACATTGATTTCGGTGTGGGTTGCCAAATAATCACGCAGATTGTAACCGGCAAACACAGATTCATCGCCGTTGTAGCCGGACGTGATCTCCATTTTTTCGAATACCGGTGCATCCGGCACAAAAGAGCCGTCACCGATCGGCATCTCCTGCAAAGTAGGACGCAATTCTTCCGGCACAGCAGTGTCCACCAGGCAGAAATTGCACAATTTCAAACTACCGATACCACCCTTAAAGCGGCTCTCGCAGCTATCATCCAAATATACGCGGAAATAATTGAAAGAGGTGGGGTCGAACTCACCGCCGGTTTTTTTGTTAAAGTCGTTCAGCGGAATCACCACGCGCACCCATTCATTGCGCTTAAAAGGTAAGGAACGGCCGGGGTTCGCACCGATTTCCTCTTTATCAAAAATGCCGCTACTGGTCATTTCGATTTGACCTTGCATAGTAGTAGAGGTTATAAAACTCCAAAACTTATCGTCTCCGGCACCGTAAATGTCCACCTGAATCGCCAGTCGATTCGGATTGGTTTTATAGTCATACTTGGTCAAATCGATCGCATCAATGGGTTCGACCTTGGTAGATACAAGGCCGGTGGAACCAAGCACCATTTTTTCTGAAAACCGCAACGAGAAACTTTTGAGAATATACTCGCTGTTTGCAGCGCCTTCCGCTGCCACTTGCCCCACCGCAACTGCGGTACAAGAGAGCATTAGACAAACGCAGATTAAAACCGAAAGTATACGTTTTTTCATGATATACAACATCCCTTCACTACATGGATAAGGTTATTATAACCAAACACGGCCGCTATTGTCAATAGATAACTGCATACCGTTCACCTATAACCTGAAACCGAATAAAAAAAACAAGCAAGCAGAACTCTGCTTGCTTGTTTTGAGAGTTATTTATGCTGCGGGGAACTTACTGATCTTCTGCACGGAATACTGCAGAATCAAGCGCGCGTCAGTCGAATCAACGCGGCCGTTACCGTCCACATCCGCCGCCGTGACATCCAATGCCGAAGCCGTGATCTTCTTCACGGTATATTGCAGCACCATACGCGCATCGGTCGAGTCGATCTTGCTGTCACCACTCACGTCGCCGAGCAGCATGCTGTTCGGATCCACGTTGCGGCCAACAGTGCTCTTCTCACTGCGGATGATGTAGAAGTAATCCAGCGACATATCCGTCTCGGTGCCGATACCCTCACCCGGCATAGCCATGGCAGCCAGCCAGAAACCGGTGACCGTATTAGCAGCGCCCTGGAAGTTCTTGCTCATCGCAGAGGTTGCACCGCGTGCGATCACGCGGCTGTCATCGTTCAGCACATACACCGTTACCAACTTGTTATTCGCATTGCGTGCATCCACTTCAACCGCAAAACGGTAGGTCTTGCCGATTTCGATCTTGCCAAACGCCTTGCCATTCTGATCACAAACCGTACCGTCACGTTTGATGGTGAAGACCTTCTGGTTCTTAGTATCTGCATTGGAGAGATACAGATAGATTTCACTATCGTCGGTATCACGCATCTTATCAATGGTGATACGCCACTCCATACGGTACAAATCGTTCTTCTTGCCGCTTTCCAGCGCAAACGGCATTTCGGCGTGTTTGTTCTGACCGGCCTTGATGCCCTGCGACAAGGCGCCGGCATCCAAGCGAGCACGGATCGCGCCACGGCGCATAGAAGCCTTCTTAAGGTTATCCGCCGTAAACACGGAGGTCTCGGTCAGGTCATAGGAATCAAAGGATTCCACCAACACGATCTCGGAATCGTCGGTGAACAACACATTCTTCGGCACCGAGTAACTAGTCTTGATCAAGTGCAGATATTTATAGGTACCGATATCCTTCGCCACCGTCATTTCTTCAGGATAGTAACCCGCCGTGATGTGAAGGTTCTTGGCATCGTTATCCACCAACGGCACGTTGTCTTCACGCTGCGTGTAGAAGCCGACAATGTTCAGCACACCGTCGCCGTTCAGTTCAAACAAATGGCTCTTGGTGTGGTCGAACTGCGCGTTATACATATTCAGCTTACCGCTATCCACACGCACACCGGCGGTCGGGGTAGGTGCCCATTCCACAAAGTTGGTGACGGTGATCTCACCTTCGAAGGTGTCGGTCAGCCAAATGTCATAAATCGGCTGCTTGCTCTGATCCACCGCCCAACGTTTGGTATTGCCGTTGTCGCCGCACTGGTTGAATGCGGTGAGCTGCATGTTGGTAAACTCCACGTGTTCGGCCGCTTCCACCTTCAGCGAAACCGTGCCGTAGTCAACGCCGTGACCGAAAATACGCGCATCCGCCGCGCCGGTAGCTTCCTTGATCAGGTGCACACCGATGTAGGAGGCGTAGTTGAAGCAGTTATACACCAACTGCTCTTCCACGTGTCCGAGCTGCAGGATAATGGAGTTGTTGTTAAACTGTGCCTGCATGGGCTGATGGAAGGCCGAAACCATCTCCTTGTTGGAGGGTTCGCCGCCGAAACCGACCCACGGATCCGCCAGGCCCTGTATAATCGAGTTGTAGTTAAACTGGAAGTTGCGCACGTAACCGCCGGTTGAACCGTGACCGATTATGATGCCGCGGTTATAGAAATGACCGGCGAGATAGTCGATGTAGTGATTATCGCAGCGATAGGTGGTAAGGTCAACACCGTTCCAACCGTTACGTACCGTCACGTTCACGATGTATACATCGGAGCCGGTACCGCGAATGGTATAGGGATACGGCACGAAATCAAATTCGTAGTAATCCACCTTGACCTCGGCACCGGTTTCGGCCGAAGCGATGGGATCCACCACCGTCTCCGTCACGCGGTAGGTCGAGTTCTGATCGGGATAGTTGAAGATGATGCCGCGAATACCGCTGTTTGCCGACAATGTAACCGTCGCCGCAGAGGTATACTGATTCTTGCCGGCCTGAACGGGCGTGCGCACGTAGAACATGGTGTTCAACGCCTTCGGGACCGAAGCGAAATCAGCCGCACCGCGCAATTCCACACCGGTCGGAACGGTAAGCGTACCGTCGATGCGATATTTACCGGGAACCAAGAACAACGTACCGCCGCCGTTGCTGCCAAGTTCGGTCAAATACGCCTGAATCTTTTCGGTCGCATCGGTTTCGCCCGTCAGATCAATGTCGTTCGGAATGATATGTGCTTCGCTGACAGGAGCGCGAACGAGGCCAAACGCCTCTTCCCTGTCCATCTCCTCGTAAGCGTTCAGCTGTACGGGTTGCTTTTGATAGCTGTAAGTACAAGAACCGGGGTTTTCACACACAATCGCATCACCGTATGCATCGGTATTGCCGATCACAACGGCGGCGATGGTGCCGTAATCCAACAGAATATGGGGGGCTGTCGTCAGGAACTTGTTGTTGATGAAGGTGTTGTTGCCACTCTTTGCATACACCTGGCCGGCACGCACGGTGGAGGCCATCAACGTCAAGCGCGTAAGCGGCGACTCCTGATACACCGCATACTTAGTTGCCGAAATATCGGCGTTGTAGTAACGGATAGCACCATCGTTTTCACCCGTGACATACACACCGTATTCACAGTTCTTCATGGTGATATCCAACAACGACTCGGTAGATTCTGCCGTGCCGTAGGAGAAGTGACCGTACTTACAATCCGTAAAGGTCAAACCCACGCACTGGCCGTTCGGGTAGTTACCTTCGACCGACTGCGCAAACAGCAAGCCGATATTGTAACCCGTAATATCCGAATAGGTCACATACGACCAGTCAATACGGCGCAGCGTGATACCGATCGCGTAGTCATACAGCTGACGCTCCAGACTCTCGATCTCTTTTTCGGTAGAGGGCGCTCCCGGCAACCCGGAGTTCAGCCAGTAATCCGCCGAGAAATGGACCTCTTGAATACGGGCGATGTCCACGACCATATCAAAGTCAATACCCACGTTAAGCGGCGTGCCGTAAATGTTCCACGCGTTCGGGCAGTTGGCACCGCGCTGCTGCTGAATGGCAAAATAGGAGTTGACAAACGTCACGTTTTCCACAAAGCAGTACTGATACGTTTCGATCGTGGGGGGATACTGAATGCTGGCATCGGCCGTCTGCTCGGGATACCAGAACGCCACGTTGTTGATCTTGCAGTGATACATCATGGTGATGAAGGCGCTGCCGTTCGTCATGTTAGCACCGCAATATACCGACAAAATCGTACCGCGGATATCGGGGTTTTCATCCGGATTCGCCCACTCGCCCACAATGGTGGTACCTGCCGGCATGTTAATTTCGGTGCGGCATTCCCACACACCGGCAGGAATGAACAACGCACCGCCGCCGACAGCAGCAAGGCCTTCCAACAGCGAGTTGATAACCGGCGCATAATCCTTCTTATCACCCGTACCGACATCAATTTCGGTGTGTGCTGCCAGATATTCTTTCATGTTGTAACCGGCATAGACATCCACACGATTATCGTAACCGGCAGCAAGCTGGACCTTCTTAAAGACCGGAGGATCGGCACGGAAGGTACCGTCGCCAAGGGGGCGTTCCAGCGTGGTGGGACGCTCATCCACCGGAACCGAAAGGTCCACGATGCACCAGTTCACAATTTTGAGCGTACCGCTGCCGGAAGAATAGACACCGCCGCCGCCTTGCAAATAGATACGGACATAGTTGAACGTCTTGGGGTCAAAGACACCGTTCGACTTATAGAAAGAAGACAGCGGAACCGTCACACGGCGCCATTCACCGGGGGTGAACTGCAACGCGGTGCCCGATTTGAGGGCAATCTCTTCCTCGTCACAGATGCCGCTACTGGTCGCTTCCAGCTGACCATCCATTTTCCCACTTGTCATGTAGTCCAAGAAAACATCGTTACCTTGGATATAGGTGTCAAACTGGATAGCCATGTCACTGAATTTCGGGGCTCCGTTTTCGCCCGACACATCCAAATTGTCAAACTTCATGTCAGGCGAGGTGTTCAACAAGCCACCATTTTCACCGGCCGCGTCCAAATTCAGCGCAACCGACACACGCCCCTTCAGTTCGCGAAGAATATAGGGCTTTTTTTCTGCTTCAGCAAAGACCTGACCTGCCGTGAACGTTGTCGCAAAAGGAATCAACAAGCACAGGCACAGAACCATTGCCAAAATGCGTTTTGTCATTTTCATCGTCCTTTCCTTTCATACTCGGTTTTATTATACAATATAAAGGCAAGTTCTGTCAACAAATAATTTCGAATTCCAAGAGGCATTTTCTTCCCAGTAACGGTTTAACTCAAACTTTATAAAAATTCTATAAAAAAAGACACCCCTTCAACAAAGAGTGTCTTTTAAAACCGTGTGATCAATGTCCTTTGCAACCGCGAAAAAAGAAATCCGGAATGCTCACCGTCATCCCTTCCTCACACGGAAGGAATTCTAAGTGGCGCAGCAAAGGAAACAACGCTTCATTCGCGCAAACCGCCCATTCGATCTCGCGTATACGGCCGGCGTTCAGCACGGCGCGCACCATCCCCTCAGCCAGCAATGCATCCGGTGCCTCGACCGAAAGCAGGTGCACACGATCATCGAAGCGTACCGTGGCTTTACCGCAGGCAGTATCACCGTCCCACAGGATATACTCTCCGTCGCGCTCAGCGTTTGGTAGAATACGGATCATTCGGCACACTCCCCCGTTTAATGTATTCGGCAGCCACCTTTTGCGGCACACCCGTCGCCTGCACCAAAGCCTTGACCTCTTTCGGGTTCAAATAGCGCCATTTGCCCACGGGCAGCATGCCGAGTTTCACCGTGCCGATGGCAATGCGACGCAAACGCACCACCTGCAACTGCACCGCTTCGCACATGCGGCGAATTTGGCGATTACGCCCTTCATACAACACGATCTCCAGCACTGTACGCTCCGGCTCTTCCAAAATCACCGTCACATCTGCCGACAGTGTGCGGCGCCCTTCAAGCATCATACCGTCACGGAACGCCTGCAACGCCACATCGTCCACCTTACCGCGCACGGTCACGCGGTAACGCTTGGGCACATGGGTTGACGGATGCATGATCGCATTGGCAAAATCGCCGTCATTGGTAAGCAAAAGCATCCCTTCTGAATCGCGGTCCAACCGACCAACGGGATACACGCGCACGCCGGCATTGTCAACCAACTCTGCCACACATTTGCGCCCCAGTTCGTCATTCAGCGTGGTAACATACCCACGCGGCTTATTCAGCAGTATGTATGCCGGTGCCTCGGCCGCCGCCAAGCGCTTACCGCCCACGAGAATCACATCGCGGCGCGGATCGGCTTTATCGCCCAGCGTCGCCACGTGGCCGTTCACTTTAACCTTACCGCGTGCGATCAGCTCTTCCGCTTTACGGCGAGACGCCACCCCACGCTCCGCTATAATCTTTTGCAAACGTTCTTCTGCCATAATAACTCCTTTTCAACAAACAAACAATCCTTGCCACAACCGTTGAATATACATCCCAAAACAACGCCACGCGCTCGGTGGCGGCAACACAGCCACCGCCTGCGCCGCTTGAATCTCGCAAGATTGCAAAACCGTACCGTTCACGCGATAGTCCACACGCCCCACAACGGTCCCCTCGGCAATCGGCGCTAACATGAACGGCGGCAAATGTATCACTGCCGTAATCTCCTGCGTTTGCGAGGCCGGAAAAAGCATCTGTTTCGGCTCGATTTGGCGTAAAGGCGTTTCGCTTAACACGCCGTTGGACACTTTTAGACGCGGTAACTTCACCGTGGGGAAAGCAGCCGCTTGCCACTCGGTAAAACCATACTCAAACAGCCGCGTATGATCGTCCCAATCATTCGGCGCCTGCAACGTCACCGCCACCAGACGGCGACCGTCACGCACGGCGGCAGACACCAAACACCGCCCCGCCTTTTTCGTAAATCCTGTTTTCAGCCCCACTGCATACGGATACAGCGAAAGCAACCGATTGTGATTGCTGACCGTCACTCTACGGCCACCGATCAGTATGGGGGCGGATTTTTGCCTGCAAATTTCCGCCAACGTAGGCTCTTGCAGCACCGCCGAACCAAGCAGCGCCATATCGCGCGCGGTCGAAAGGTGTTGCGGCGCATCCAGGCCCGACGGGGTCACGAAGGTGGTCCGGGTCATACCGAGCACCTTGGCCTTTTGGTTCATTTTATCGGCAAAATCCGTCAACGTGGGGGCCAGCGCCAGTGCCACCGCGTTGGCCGCATCGTTGCCGGAACACAGCAGCATACCACACACCGCATCGCGCAATGTCAAGGTGTCGCCAACGCGCAGGCCAAGTGAGGAACCCTCTACCGCCACTGCCTCAGCACCCACAGTGATTTTTTGTGACCAATCGCCGTATTCTGCCGCTACCAATGCCGTCATCAGTTTGGTGGTACTGGCCATTGCACGCAGTGTATCGGCATTCTTTTCGAACAGCACCTCGCCCGTTTCTACATCCAACAGCACCGCCGATTGGGCACTAACTGTAATGCCATCTGCCTTTACAGGAAGTGACAAAGCCAAAAACAGATAGGCGAACGCCACACACAGCAACCCGATACGTTTCATACGCTCCCCCCTCCTCTTATTTTATGAAGAAGAGGGCAGCATCATGCCTTGTTACCGATTGGCTTTTTCCTCGCGGCGACGCGCGATATCGCTCGAAATGCGGTTGAACGCATCGGGCAATTTACTGACAAGCGAATCCATTGCATTTGGCTGCGTCACCAACGGCAGAATATTCACGCGGCCGTCCTGCACGCTGATAAACGCGATCGGCGTCACCGTGATACCGGCACCGGAACCGCCGCCGAACAAGTCTTTGTTGCTCTTGGTGGGCAGATCGGAGCCGCCGCCGGCAAAGCCATAGGTCACCTTTGACACGGGAATCAGTGTGATACCTTCCACCGTAATGGGGGTGCCAATCACCGTATCTACGTCAACCATTTCCTTCACTTTGTCCATGGATACACCGAGCAGTTCACTGACCTTCTTTTCCATTTTGACCATCCTTACTTTGTGTATTTGAAAAACGATGGAATATACCAACACCCGAAACGACCGTGCACAACACCGTCCACAGCAAACGCAACGGACTGGCATACACCCGTATATCCGCTGTCACGCTGTCCTGCTCGGCCAAAAAATCGGGATACATTACCAAATCAAAACGGCGAACACGCAAAGAGGAAAGCAGCACACTGCGCGCGGTGTAGATCGGGCCGGAGAACCGACCGTAGCGCAAGGCGATCTGATCGGCCTCGCTGCCGCCGAACACAACCGTCACACGGCAACGCCCGAAATGTAACGCACGGAACACACGGCGCGTGGTCGTACCGGCAAACCGCCCCACTTCCTGCAGCAGAGACAACACACCTGCAACCCCTTCGGATTTGAGCTGCGCCGTCACCCGTTGGATCACGTTGCCGTGGCTGCTTTTATTCTGTTTTTTGCCACCTTTCGACGCCGGCTTTGGTGCCTTTTCTTTTTCTTCCTTCTCGCCCCGTGCGGTAAAGGAATACACGGGAATCCCCACATATCGCACCACAAAACGTCCTTCGCCGTTGTAGTGATATCTGGCTGTAAGCGGCAGCAGCAACAACAGCAAAACACCAAGAAAAATATACAGCGCGATCACGATTGCGCCTCGTTGTTTTCCTCGTTTTCACGAATCATATCGTCCAACGTGGGTTCTTCCACTTCCACCTGTTCGCCGCCCTCTTTTTGCGGTAACGGCGGCAGCTCGTCCAGCTTCGACACGCCAAAACAGCGCAGGAAATGCACGGTGGTGCCATATAACAACGGGCGTCCCGGTAATTCCAAGCGGCCTTTTTCTTCCACCAAACCTTTTTGCTGCAAGCCCTGCAGCACCGCGCTGCAATCCACACCGCGCACCTGCTCGATCACCGCTTTGGTAACCGGTTGGTTATACGCCACGATGGCCAGCACTTCCATGGCCGCCTGCGAAAGCGGTGTGTTACGTCGAATTTCCATGGCACGGCGAATGTACGGCGCAAAGTCACGCTTGGTGCACATCTGATAGCAATCGTCCAAACGCACGATCATCAAACCACCGGCACGCGTGCGGTAGTCTTGTGCCAGATCTTCCGCCAGACGCTCCGCGTCGGCCACATCGAGTTCCAGCGCCGCCGCCAACCGTTCAAGAGCGACCGGCTCACCGCTGGCAAACAGCACCGCTTCCAGTGCCGCTTGATACTGCTTTATCTCCATTGATCTTATCCCTCATTCATCGTTTCTTCACCGGCCACCGTTAAAGGAATGTTCTCATCCCCCGTCACAGCACCGACACGTACCGTTTGCTCTTCGCCTTCGCCATCCACACGAATACGGTTCGCTTTGATCAACTCCAACACCGCCAAAAAGGTAGCAACCAGATCCGAACGGCTTTTGGCACCGTCGTACAGCGAACGGTAGGACACCGTTGCGCGTTCACGCAAACGACGCAGCACAAACACGATCTTGGATGACACCGATACGATCTTGCGTGAAATAACGCCGCTAAAGGCCTGCACCGGTGGCGGCTGACGGCGTTTTCCGCGCCCGGCTGCCGCAAAATACGCCTCACGAATTTCGTCGGGCAGATGCGTGCGGCGATACGTAGGATCGGGTTCCGGCTCGTCCGGCTCACGCACAAACAGGTCGCCGCCCACCGCTTGCATCGCCAGGCGGCGTGCCGCCTCCTGACACAATTGATATTCGATCAACTCGCCGGAAAGCTCGGCGCGCAACTGCTCTGCCTCTTCGTGTTTGGGCAGCAACATGTACGATTTCATTTGCACAAGGCGCGCCGCCATTTCCAAAAATTCGGAAGCGATCTCCATATCTGCGTTCTGCATCTCACGGATGGCATCCATATACTGATCCAGCACCTGCGCAATGGGAATATCGTAAATATTCAGTTTGTTTTTCTGCAACAAGTGCAGCAACAGGTCCAGCGGTCCTTCAAAATCGCCGACCTTATAGGATATATCCATTCGCGGTACTCCTTAAAACAAATTCGGCAAGCGCAACAGCATGCACAGCAGATTCCCCACCAGGCGCTGCAAAAAACCAAGCGGCACATCCAGCGCACCGGTGACGATCAATAATAGCAGCCCCATGCGCACGTACTGGTGGTACTGATCCATCCAGTACGTCCAACGTTCGGGCAACAGAGCGCCGAAGATACGCGAGCCGTCAAGCGGCGGCAACGGCAAAAGGTTAAACATAGCCAACGAAAGATTGACCTGTGCAAACACACCCACCAGCACCGTATAAGCGTACAGCACGATATCGTCGGTATAATACACCATGCCGCCGACAACCTGCAAACTTCCACCGCTGACAAACAGCACCAAGCGAAACAGCGCCAGACTGATTGCCGCCATCGCCATGTTGGAAAGGGGGCCGGCCAAAGCGGTAAGCGCCATATCGCGCCGACGGTTACGAAAATTATACGGATTCACCGGCACGGGTTTGGCATAGCCGATACCGAAAAGCAAAATCATCAATGAACCCACGGGATCAAAATGTGCCAAAGGATTCAGCGTAAGGCGACCGTGCCATTTCGGCGTGCCGTCCCCCAGTTTTACCGCCGCCCACGCGTGTGCCGCTTCGTGTACCGGCATCATTACGCCGAGTAATATCACGTAACCCAGCAGCATAAAGAGCAATGTCGAAAACGAATCGACCCCACCGTTCAACACGGACCACAGCATACCCGTCACTCCTTTCGCAAAATATAGCCGCATTTTAATCGCATTTTATATAGTATAGAGGATTTTGCCGCAAAATACAAGATTCAAACGCCATAAAATGCAGAGAATTTGAAGTTTTTTTACAACTTTCCAAAAAAGATTGAAAAACACGAAAAAAACACTTGCATTTCTGCGATAAATCTGTTATCATTGTTCTGTTGCAAACTACCTGCTGGTTCAAAAGGAGGTGCAGAAGTAATGGCTAAGTGTGATTTCTGCGGAAAAGCGATCGTGTTCGGTAACAACGTCTCTCACTCTCACAGACGTTCCAACCGCACCTGGAAACCCAATGTTAAGCGCGTCAAAGCAATCGTTGCCGGCTCTCCGAAGCGAGTGAATGCCTGCACGCGTTGCCTGCGTTCCGGCAAGGTCACTCGCGCGGTGTAATCGATCTTTCGCATACAAGTGTAAGCCGTCCCTCGTGGGGACGGCTTTTGTATATCTTTCAAAAGAGGTGATTTCCTTGGCGCACACCACAGCTCGCATGACCGAAGGTCCGATCGGCAAAACCGTTATCCGTTTTGCGATTCCCCTGTTTTTCGGCAGCCTGTTTCAGCAGTTATATAACACTGTTGATGCATTGATCGTGGGGAATCTGTTGGGCGACACCGCGTTAGCAGCGGTCAGTTCCACCGGCATTTTGATCTTTCTGCTGGTAGGTGTGTTTCACGGTATCTCCATCGGCGCGAGCGTTGTTATTTCACGCTATTTCGGTGCCAAAGACAGCGAGCATCTGCACAAAGCGATCCACACCAACATGGCCTTCAGCCTGGTGATCGGCTTGGCTTTGACCGCCATCGGTGTCACGCTGACACCGTGGTTGCTGCAAATCACCAAAACGCCTGCCGAAGTGATGCCGCAAGCCATCGCCTATCTGCGCACCTACTTTTTCGGCAGCCTGGCAATGGTAATGTATAACGCCTGCACCAGCACCATGCAAGCGCTCGGTGACAGCCGTCATCCGCTGTACTATCTTATCGTTTCTTCCATCACCAACGTGGTGTTGGACATTCTACTTATATCTGCCTTCAAAATGGATGTGGAAGGCGCCGCATTGGCAACGGTCATTTCGCAGTTTATCAGCGTGATCCTTTGCGGTCTCCGTCTGTTACGCACCGATGAAGCGTATCACGTGTCGCTGCGTGACATCCGGTTCGATCGCACGATTTTCGGCGAGATTGTGCGCTACGGTCTGCCGTCCGGCTTGCAAAACTCCGCAAACGCGCTGGCCAATGTGTGCGTGCAGTTCCACATCAACACCTTTGGTGCGATGGCAATGTCCGGGTGCGGTGCCTATTCCAAAATCGAAGGTTTCGCCTTTTTGCCCATCACCTGTTTCACCGCTGCCATCACCACCTTTGTGGGACAAAATCTTGGAGCCGGAGAATACGAGCGAACCAAGCGTGGTGCTCGGTTCGGCATCGTGTGTTCGCTGGCACTGTCGGAGCTTATCGGTATACTGATCTTTCTTACCGCACCGCTGTTGGTCGGTGCCTTCACCGACACGCCGGAAGCACTGCAGTTCGGCGTGGACAAAGCGCGTATCTGCGCCTTGTTCTTCTGCTTACTCGCCGCATCGCACAGCCTTTCGGCGGTGTTGCGCGGCGCCGGGCTTTCCTCCGTGCCTATGGCAACCATTCTCACCTTTTGGTGCGTGGTACGCGTGCTGTTCCTCACGGTCACCGCACAGTTCACCGATTCGATTCTACCGGTCAACTGGGTCTTCCCTCTCACGTGGACACTCAGTACGGCGGCGCTCGCCATCTACTTTTTCAAAGCGGATTGGCTGCACCGTCACGCCATCCCAAAACCGTAAACAACAAAAAGCGGTGCAGCCGAACGACTGCACCGCTTTCTTACTATTTAGTTATTCAACTTATTCAGCAAAACCGGATTCCACCAACGCAACCAGCGCGTTCACCGCGTTCTGTTCATCTGCACCGTCTGCAATAATGCGAACGGGCGTGCCGCCGATGATACCGAGCGACAGAATGCCCAACAAGCTCTTCGCGTTCACGCGGCGCTCTTCCTTTTCCACCCAGATG
>JAZODN010000130.1:0-31049 GCA_045597045.1 Acutalibacteraceae bacterium | reverse complement strand
ATATACGTATATATTATAAGATATTGACTCTCTATTTGTAAAGAGAATTTGAATTTTATACGCAAATTTTTGTGTATTTCACAGGGGGGATAAATTTTTTCAAAAATATGCCCCATAGGGGTAGATTTTTTATTTTTGGTGTGATATACTGTTTTTTGCAAAAAAGGGGTGCGTTTTCGCTCCCCATATCAGAAAGGGGTTATTTTATGGGTATTTTGGATCGCCTGTTCGGTCGCCGTCCCGCGAAGGATGCGGCTCCGGCTGCGGCAACAGAGCCTGTCGAAGCGCCTGCAGCGGCGGAAGAGCCGGCGCAGGCGGAAGAGCCGGCACCGGCAGCAGAGGTTGCACCGGCGGCAGAGCCTGTCGAAACAAAGGAGGCGGCACCGACCGCAGCCGAAGCGGAGGCGCCGTGGGGCGCCCATCTGCAAAAGCGGTTGGACACCTACTTTGCACGCTTGCGTCGGGATTTTCCGGACGGTGTCGTGGTGCGTTTGAACACGGGACACAAAAAGCTGGCCGAGCGCGGTGCCGAACTGCGCCGTTTGATTGGCTACGAAGGGAAGCTGGACGAATTTTTTGCACTGGGCGGCTTCACCTATCAGCGCAGTGTGGGCGGCCGTCCCTCGCTGCCGCAGGAACAGACCGCCTCGGTGGAGGATCGCTTGCGCGCCGCCTTCCCCGATGATGTGCCTACCGTGTTGGCCGTGCAGCAAGCGGATCACCGTCTGTATTTGGATTTGCGCGCCGCCGCACGCAAATCCAACTGCACTGTTGGCGAATATCTGCAGCAATTCAAAGCGTGAGAGGAGTTTGAAATATTATGAATAAAGTGAAATTGATGATCTGTGGCTGCGAATATGCACTGTCCACCGATGAAGCACCCGAATACATGCAAGATCTGGCAGGCCGCATTGAACGCGCTATGCAGGAAATGCTGGTCAATCCGCGCATCTCGCTGTCGATGGCGGCGGTGTTGGTGGCTTTGGAGCAGGCAGATACCGCCGAAAAAGCGCTGCGCGCTTCGGACAATCTGCGTGCACAGATGAAGGAATACTTAGATGACAACGCACGTGCCCGTATGGAGGCTGACCGCCTGCGCCAGGAAAATTCGCTGCTGCGCCAAAAACTGGCGATGTACGGCCAGGAATAAGATGTCCCGTTTGGAAATTCTGGCACCGGCCGGCTCGCCCGAGGCGCTATATGCCGCGGTGCGCAGCGGTGCCGATGCCGTTTATCTGGGCGCCGGTGCCTTTAACGCGCGGCAGCATGCGCAGAATTTTGACGATACGGCACTGGCCGAAGCCGTGCGATACTGCCATGTGCGCGGCGTGCGCGTGCACCTAACACTGAACACCTTGGTGCGTGAAGAGGAAGCGGAAGCTGCCTTGGCAGTGGCGCGCACGGCTGCTGCAGTGGGGGTGGATGCCCTCATTGTGCAGGATCGCGGCCTGGCGCGCCGTTTGCGCACCATGCTGCCCGACATGCCGCTGCACGCTTCCACCCAGCTCTCCTGCCACACCCCCGAAGGGGTGCGCGCACTGCATAAAGCAGGCTTTTCACGCGTGGTGTTGGCACGCGAGATGGCAGCCGAAGAGATTGCCGCCTGTGCCGGACTCGGCTGTGAATTGGAGGTTTTTGTGCACGGCGCACTGTGCATGTCGGTATCGGGTCAATGCTACATTTCTGCCCTGTTGGGCGGTCGCAGCGGCAACCGTGGGCGCTGTGCACAGCCGTGCCGCTTGCCGTTTCGTCCCTCCGACAAAACCAACGTCCCTGCGGCCGATACCTTCGGACTCAGTCTGCGCGACCTTGCGTTGGCAGATCACTTCGACGAACTGGAAGCACTGGGTATCTGTTCCTTAAAGATCGAAGGGCGCATGAAGCGCCCCGAATACGTGGCCGCTGCCACCTCGTATTACGCCTCGCTGCGCGACGGAAACACGCCCGATGAAACGGCGCGTGAAAACCTGCAATCGGTCTTTTCGCGCAGCGGTTTTACCGCCGGCTATTTCACCGCACGGCGCGGCAAAGACATGTTTGGTGCCCGTCGCCACGAAGATGTGACTGCCGCCGCCGGCGTGCTGCGTCAGCTGCAGCATTTGTATGCGCACGAAGTGCCTTGCGTGGAGATTGACGCCACGCTTACCGCAGCGGCCAACACGCCGCTGCAACTCACGGTGACCGATGGCACACATCACGTTACGGTGAGAGGGGAGGCGGCGGCCGACGATCGCCCCGCCCTGCCGGAAGAACGCATCGCCGCACAGTTGAAAAAAACGGGCGGCACGCCCTTTTTGATGCGCCGTGTTGTGGTGGAAGGCAGCGGCGGCTTTGCCGTTTCGGCACTGAACGCCTTGCGGCGCGAAGCCCTGCAACAGTTGGAAGAACAACGTGGCCTACCGCGCCGTCTTTCGTGTTCCGAAAATCTGCCCCCTGTTTTGGAAAAGCAGAATTCCCCCTTGTGGGGCGACGGCAAGCCGCGCTTGCTGGTGCGTCTCTCTTCGCCCGCACAGCTGACAGACCGGGTAAAGCAGCTGGCCGACGGTTGGTTTTTGCCAACCGATGCGCCGTGTGCGCAGCCGTGGGGGGTGGAAATCCCACGTGGGCTGTTCGGCACCGAGCAAACCGTGCTGCAAGCCTTGCACGAAGCCGCCGCAAACGGCACAAAGTACGCGCTTTGCAACAACGTGGGCGCCGTGCCGCTGGCACGCCAAGCCGGCTTGTGCCCCGTGGGCGGATTCGGACTCAATCTCACCAACCGCGAAGCAGTGAATGCCTATGCCGAAGAAGGCTTAGCGGCTGCCACCCTTTCGATGGAATTGGCCTTCAGCCAAACCGCCTTTGCGGCCGATTGCCCCATTCCCACCGGTCTGCTGCTGTACGGTCGCCAGCCCTTAATGCTCACGCGCAACTGTCCACGCCAATGCAGCGGCGCTGCCTGCAGCAGTTGCACACCGCACGACGGCATGACCGACCGACGCGGCGTGACCTTTCCCACCGCGTGTATGGGCGGCTGCACCGAACTGCTGAACAGTGTGCCGCTTTATTGGGCCGACCGTCTGCACGAGGTGCCGGTCACCGATTTTTATTTGCTGCATTTTACAACCGAATCTCCCGACGAAGTCGCACGCATCGTAAGCGCTTACCGCACGGGCGGCACCGCCGTGGGAGAGATCACGCGCGGCCTATATCGCCGCAGCGTGGAATAGGAGGAAACGTTATGAAAACCAAAGGCACCGCAAACGTGCTGATCCTGATCTTCTTGTTGCTGGCAGCGTTGGTGCTGTCGGCACTGATCTCCTCGCTCACCGCCGACGTGGAATGGCTGAAGTGGCTGACGTGGGGCGAATCGGTGGGGCTGGACACCATCACGCTGGATCTGTCTATTATTCAGCTGTCGTTCAGTTTCCGTATGCAGGTAAACGCTCTGCAGATTCTCTGCATCGGTATTGCCTTATATATCAACAAGAAGTTCTTCTAAAACGAAAAGGAACGGTGCTGTCGGAAGCGCCGAATGCCTTTTTGAAAACACGGTAATATCAATAAAACAGGAGGCGCAACAACGCGCCTCCTGTTTTTCAGACTGTCAAAGAAGTCCTGCATATGCCGGACTTCTTTGACGTCTGCCGCCTGCGGGCGGATTTATCCGCGGGCTAAATGCCCGCTCGACGCGAGAGGGAACCCTGACGGTTCCCTCTCACACACACCCTCCCTCCGTTTTCCGAGCGTGTGAGACGGTTTTTTGACACACTGCAAAACAGGAGGCGCAACAACGCGCCTCCTGTTTTTACTTTTTTTCGTTTTCTGCCAACACAAACGCCGCCATCTGCAAAAGGACATCGGACAATGGCAGATCCACCGTTTCGCAATCCGTCGGTTCCAAGCAATGTCCGCCACCGTGTGTGATCAATAACTCACTGCGAATGCCGTGCTCCTTCAGCGCTTGACACAGATCCTCGCTGTTGGCGGTAGCCACCAGCGAGTCGCGGTCGCCTGCGGCGGTCATGGTGGGGACACCGTGACCGTTCCGCGCCCACCACAGTGGGCTGTAGCGCGGCATCTCCTCCTCACAACCTTTAAATAGGTGGGCCATCCCTCTGCCGAAGCGATAGTGGGCCTCCTCCTGCGATGTCACGCACATATTGGTGGGAGGCGAGATCGGCACGCTTCCACACACCGTAAACGGTGTATCATACGCACGCTCTTCTCCGAAATCGCACGGTACATATGCCAAAAGCAAGGCTAAATGCCCACCTGCCGAATGGCCACAGGTATACAGCCGATGCGGATCGATGCCGAGCACATCCGCGTGCATGGCAAGAAAAGACGCCGCATCCAAAATATCGCCCAGAATAGTCGGCATCATCACACCGTCGTCGCGATGATTGCGATAACTTACCGCCGCTGCAGCAAAGCCGTTTTCCCGCAGCGTTTCGGCAAGCGGACGTGCCATGCCGTACATGCTTTCCGCCACGCTCATGCACCAGCCGCCGCCGGGAATCAAAAACAACACAGGCGCGCGGTCATACACCGCTTTGTGTGGAGGATAAAACAGGAGTTCGATCTCCCGGTCGCCCACCGTTTTGTATATCAACCGTTGTTCTTCGTTTGTTTTCGGTGTACTTACCATACAAAACACCTCCGTTTTCTTGATTATAGGATATCCGATTCGAATTGTCAATTGACAATTGACAAACGCCAAAAAAATGGCTACTATAAAAGTCGAAAGGGCGTGACACCATGACACCGTATATTTTAGCATCCGCCTCGCCGCGCAGACGAGAAATTTGTGAGTTGGCGGATATTCCCGTGGAGATTTTGCCTGCCCCCGACGGCGTGGAGCCGCCGCCCGATCTCACCCTTTCGCCGCAGGAGGCGGTGCTGCGAGTGGCAAAAGCGAAGGCGGAAGCGGTGGCCAAAGACCACCCCGACCGCACGGTGATCGGTGCCGATACCACCGTGTGGCTGAACGGCGAGCCGCTGGGCAAGCCGCGCGATGCGGCGGATGCATCCGCCATGCTGCGCCGCCTTTCTGGCAACACCCATCAGGTGATCACCGCCGTATGGGTCTGCTCACCGCACAAAAGCAACGGCTTTCACGATACCGCCGACGTCACCTTTTATCCCATGAGCGAAGAGGACATCGCCGCTTACATTGCTACGAATGAACCGATGGATAAAGCAGGCAGTTACGGGATTCAAGGAAAAGGCATGGTGTACATCGAAACGCTGCACGGGGATTTTTACACCGTGATGGGTCTTTCGGGTGCCAAGCTGAAGCGGTTTTTAAAAGAATTTTAACAAAAAACACCCGCCGTATGGGTCGTACTCTAAAGGACAGTACAACAAGACACGAAAACACCCTTAATTTTTTAAAAAACTAAGGGTGTTTATAATATTCTCTTTCTTTGTTAGTCAAGTGGCGCTATAATACAACTAACCGATAAATAAGAATTTGACGAAGGAGTGTGATTGTATGAAAAAGTTGATAGCATTAGTTTTAGCATTGGCCTGTGTGTTAGGTTTGGTTGGTTGCAATCCAAAACAAGCAGACACATCTGAGGAAAATCAGATTATCATAGACACTGAAGAGCTGGAGAAGAGCAATTTCATCGAGATGGACGAATGAAAGTTGTAGGTGCATTTGAGTTAATTTCAATTTGACAAAGGAGGGTATCCCTATGAAAAAGTTAATAGCATTGGTTTTAGTATTAGCTTGTGTCTTAACTGTAGCAGGATGTAACACACAAGAAACTGCCAGCAATCCCGCTGTTGTTCCTGAAGATTTTGCTTTTGCTCTTACATGGAATTGCTATGGTGTCAGCTCGTATGATAGTCAAACAGGCAAATTGGTTAAAACTACCGATGCGACAACCCCTGACGATTATGTGACTTACTACCAACTCACTGACCAAGACAAAGAATGTATCTATAATTTGATTGCTCCGCTGGATGTTGGTTCATACCCAGAGGTATATGACCCGCAAAATGGTATGTCCAAACCTTCTATGACCCTCATTCTAACGGTGTACTGTAACGGAACACAGAATACTATCAAAGCAGAAAACATTGCCCTTTCCTTTACGTCAGAGGATGAAAAAGGACAGGCTTTTCTATCCGTGTGTGAAGCAATTTGCAATAGATTGACTGCAACTGAGGAATGGAAAGCATTACCTGATTACGAAAATCTTTATGAGTAACAATTAGATAAATTCCAATTTATCGAATAGGTGATATTTGTTTAGAAAAGGGTTTTAGGTTCTCCTAACAAGTGACATTTGGGCACCTAAATGTCCTGCTTGCTACGTTATAAGACAAAACAAAAAGAAGCACGAAATTTTCGTGCTTCTTTTTTCTGTCCTTAACTGTACGACCCATACGGCGGGTATTTTTTATCGTTTCTCTTTTTCGATCGCCGCAACTTGCGTATTGCAGGCGCGGATGCGCGCATACCCTGCATCGGTGAATTTGCGTTCGCGGGAATAGGTGTACAATCCGTTTTGTTCTTGCTCCACGTCATAGATCTGTGTATAACACAGCGCACACACAGCAGGATTTTGTATCAGTGCCTCAGTCAAGCCGACGTAACGGTCCATAAACGCCACTTCGTCGGCGGGTGCCTCGCCGTACCCCCACGCCGCGTCTGCTGCTGCCGAACTATATCGCGCACCGCCGTATTCACTTACAAAGAAGGGACCACCGCAATATTCCTGCGCGTGTCTATGGCAAGGATCCAACGCTTCGCTGTTTAGATCGACATAACGGGCACGAAACGTCTCGGGATCTTGCTCGTAATCGTGCACATCGTAAATATCGGTCGGATACACGTGATAATACCCGCTCACGTCGATCGCCGGTCGGGTGGCATCCGCCGCTTTGGTGGTAAGGTAGACCGTCCGCAGCAAGTCGGGATACACTACGGGCTTGCCGCCCGCCATTTCCGCTTCGTTAAACGGACACCATCCGATCACCGCAGGGTGGTTGTAATCACGTTCCACCACTTCCAGCCATTCTTGCAAATACGGATGGATGGCAAGAGGATTTCCGTAATCTACCCCCCAGTTTCCGTACTCGTCCCACACGAGATAACCCAGTTTGTCTGCGTGGTAGAGATACCGTTCTTCGAATACCTTTTGGTGTAGCCGTGCGCCGTTGAATCCCAATTCCTGTGAAAGCACGATGTCCTGTCGCAAGGCTTCGTCGGTGGGAGCGGTATAAATACCGTCGGGATAAAATCCTTGGTCCAGCACCAATCGTTGGAACACCACCCGCCCGTTCAGATACAGCGCGTCGTTCTTCGCTTCCACACCGCGCACACCGATGTAGGAGGTCACGCGATCCACGACGTTGCCGTTCGCATCCGACAACTCATACACGATATCGTACAGATACGGGTCGTTCACGTCCCACAGCCGCACATTAGGGATGGTGACGGCAAACACGCTGTTCGTCGCCGCCGCACCGATGTGAGAAGCCACCGCGGCGCCGTCGGCAAACACAGTGGCTGAAAGAGTCAGATCCGCAGGGTCACCGCCTGCGGTAACCGCTTCGAACGTCACCGTGCCGCTTTGATAATCGGTCTGTGTTTTCACCCGTTTTAGGTAGGTATTCGGCACACACTCCATCCACACCGTCTGCCAAATACCCGTGGTGCGGGTGTAATGGCATCCGCGGGACTGTGGCCACACCGACTGCTTGCCGCTCGCCTGCAATCCGTCCAACGTATCGTCAAAGGCGTGCACCGCGAGATCGTTTTCGCCGTCGCACAGCAAGTCGGTAATGTCCAAAGTGAAGGGGGTGTATCCGCCACGGTGCGTGCCCGCTTTCTGCCCGTTTACGTACACGGTGGTAAGATAATCCACCGCACCGAAGTGCAACAGTACCCGCCCGTCGTCGGCGGGGCGGGTAAAGGTGCGCCGATACCACACGTTCTTGATAAAATCGGTATGCCCGATGCCCGAAAGCGACGATTCGGGGCAAAACGGTACCGCAATGGTACGGGGAAACACCACACCGGGTGTTTGTGGTGCTTCGACGCCGTCCACGTCGGCATCCATGCCAAATTGCCACGGACCGTTTAAGTTGATGAAGCTGTCCCGCACAAATTGCGGACGGGGATATTCCGGACGGGGTATACTCATAACCATCTTCCCTTCAACTGTTTTTTTCATTATAGCAAGGCAAAAAAGTCCTGTCGATAGAAAAAAGACGTGAAAAGGTGTAAAAAAGAAGTTTTTCTCCCACTTGCAAAAATCGCTTTTTCTTACGAAACGTTTGCCCTGCACGGGGATTTTTACACCGTGATGGGTCTTTCGGGCGCGAAATTGAAACGTTTTTTGAAGGAATTTTGAATATCAAGCAACCCGACAGACTACGTCTGTCGGGTTTTCTCTACCGTTCGTTTCCTTTTTCAGCGTGACTTGCACTTTGCCTTTGCATGTGGTAGCATATAGTTGACATACAAAAAGGGGGTACGATAATGCGGATCATAAAAAACACGATCACCGTCGGCGCTGCGCAACCATTTACGCTGTTGCACATGACCGACACCCATCTAACACGCACCGATACGGCCGATGCGGCGCGCACGGCGCTCGGACGGGCGCGACGGGACACGCTGTTTCCCACCGCCGAAGAGGAAATGGCCTTCGTGCGGCAATATCAACAGCAAACCGGCTATCCGTTAGTCCACACGGGGGATCTGGTGGATTTTCTCACCCCTGAAAATCTCGCCGCCGCCAAAGACTTTGCCGAACAAACGGATCTGCTGTTCGTTGCAGGCAATCACGAGATTCACACCTGTCCCAACAACGTATTCTGCGAAGCGGATTTCACCGAAGATCTGCACAACAAAGCTCGCAACCTTGCCGACACGAACCAATACTTCCGTAACGACATCGACTTTTTCTGTCGGGAGATCCACGGGATACTGCTGGTCGGCATCAACACCTACGATTATCAGATCTCCGCACAAAACTTCGAGAAACTGCGCGCTCTTGAACAGCAGAAAAAACCGATGGTGCTGTTTATGCACATTCCGCTGTATGAAGAGCCGTTGTATACGCGTACCCACGGTGCACTGCTCGCGATGCCGCCTGCGGCGTTGGATAACGCCTCCGACTTCGTTCTGTTCGAGCAACAAGCCGATGCCGTCACCGCAGCGGCGGCGGAACACATTCGCCGCAGTCCGTATGTCGCACATACCGTGTGCGGACATTTACATTTTGATTATGAATCTCCCGACGGGGTTGCCGTGCCGCAGTTTGTCACCGGTCTCGGCACCCTGCGTGAAATTACAGTGAGGTAACGCTATGAGAGGATTCCAACCGGGTGACGCCACCACCGCCACGGTGATCGGCTTCGGCGGCGACTACGTCAGCACGGCGGTCGACCTGCGCGGCGGCGAGCATATTCAACCGGTGAACACCCAATCCACCGCCTTCGTCTACACCTCCTACACCGATATCTCTATTCAAGAGGTATATGACGTGCGTTTGCGGCCCACCTTCCACGGCGTGGCAGAGATGGTCAACACCTCACCGCGTCAACTGCCGGTGGCGGTGTTTTTGGTGGAAGGCGGCCGTCTGAATGTCACGAACCTGAACGTCGCGTGCGGCATGCTGCAATACAGCCCCCACCTCACGGCCGAAGACGTTTCGATGATAAACGGCGGCTTTTGCGGCAGTCGCGCCATCATCGGCTCCAAAAACATGATGAAATCCACCGAGTTGTTTGGGGAATAAGAAGAAACGACGCAACAAAAAAGGAGAAAATCAACCGATTTTCTCCTTTTTTATTTGGCTCACCAGCAAAAGGACGCCGTATCCGACCGCAAAACCGAGCGTGTTCAAAATAAGATCATCCACGTCGGTGTAGCGATCGTATAAAGGCAGTTGCAGCAGCTCGATCGCCAGCGAGCAGCCGAAACCGGCCGCCAGCACGCGTCCGTGGGTGTTCAGTTTCCCAAACACCGTCGGCCACACGATACCAAGCGGCAAAAACATCGCCACGTTGCCGATCACGTTGATCAGCATGCGTTTTTGATCGGCATGCTGCCACAAATGCACCAGCGGCACCCAGTTCACGTGCGGCGGAAACACACGCGCCGCATCAAACACCAGCGGCGGTATCTCCCCGTTCTCCCTGAAAAACGGAAAAAAGGTAAATCGTGTCACCACGGCAAGGCAGATATACACAAGCAGCAACTGCGCTTCGCGTTTGAGTGATATGGTCTGTTGCCGCACAGCCACCGCGATGCGCAGCGCGCACCAAAGCAGCGTGATGCCAAGCAACAGTTGTCGGTAAGTCAGGCAGAACACAACGCTCTCTCCTTTTTGTTCTCCGTTCCGGTGTCGTCTTGCCGCGCCACCGTGCGTTTGGCGGCCGGTGTCTTTGTAACGCCCTCGGCTTCTTTTCCCGTATGCCGCGCAGGTAGGTTTTTTGTTTGGCGCCGCACAACCGTCTGCGTTATCATACCATACACCTACCGAAAAGTAAAGAGTCCCCATGCAGCGCTTGGCGGCTTCGGCCGACGGACGCGGATTACCAATACAGTTAGACTCAAAAACAAAGAAGACCATCCGTTGGATGGTCTTCTTGTTTGGCGTGCCTGAAGGGATTCGAACCCCTGACCTTTTGATTCGTAGTCAAACACTCTATCCAGCTGAGCTACAGGCACATCTGGCCGTCCTGTTGGACAGCATAGATGATTATAGTGTGTTTTGTTCTAAAAGTCAAGTCTTTTTTTGAAATTTCAAAAAATTTCTTGACTTTCCCGTTTTGTGGGCGTATACTGTCGATAAGATTTGCGACAAGGGGTGCTGACTTTCGGTCGGCTGAGAGAGGTTTCACCTCAACCCTGAACCTGATCCGGATAATGCCGGCGGAGGGATAGTCCACATGCTTTGTGATAGTGTACAGATCCAAAGTGCGTCCCTCCTTCGTCGGTGGGGCGCTTTTCTTATTTACCCATCACAAAGGAGTTGTTTATCATGTCAAAAATCTCACAAACCGGGGTCAATCCCCGCATTCTGCGCTTAACCGAAGGCGCCGTCATGCTCGCACTGGCTACCGTGCTGTCACTGCTCAAACTGATCGACCTGCCGTATGGCGGCAGCGTCACCGCCGCCTCGGCCGTGCCGCTGTTACTACTCAGTTTTCGCCACGGTGTCGGTTTTGGTACCTTTGCCGGTTTGGCTTACGGTTTACTGCAGCTGGCGTTTTCCTCTTCGCTTTCCTACGTCACGGGTGTGTGGTCGGTAGTGGCGGTGTTGGTGTTGGATTTCATTGTAGCGTTTGCCGCGGTGGGACTTGGCGGCGCGTTTCGCCGCATGAAAAGCCAGCCGCTGGCACTCACCTGCGGTGCCGTGTTATACGGTGCCGTGCGGTACCTTCTGCATGTGATCTCGGGTGCTACCGTGTGGGCCGGCATCTCCATTCCTACCGCTGCCGCGTTGATCTATTCGGTGGGCTATAACGCCACCTATATGATCCCCGAAACGATCATTGCCGCCGCCGGTGCCTACTTCTTGGGTACCGTGCTGGATTTCCGCGGCGATATTCCGGCGCGCCGTGCCACAGCCGACACCCGTGGCGCCGGTTGGCTCACGGCTCTCACGGTCGGTGCGCCGATTGCCGCCGTAGTGTACGATATTGTGGCTATTTTCCCCTATGTGCAGGATCCCGAGTCGGGCGCCTTCACCTTTGCAGGACTTGTCAACGTTCGCTGGACGGCGGTGTGTATTGCCACCGGCATCGGCCTTGTGCTCTCGGTGGCAGCCGCACTGATCACACGCGCCAAAAAAGCAAAGGAGGCGTAACACCGTGCCGCATTGGGAGTCGCTTGGCGAAGGGGTGGGGGTCTTCACCACCACCGACCATACCTTCGGTGCCGATGCGCTGCGTCTGGCTGCGTTTGTGCCGCAAGGGTTACCGCGCATTTGCGAATTCGGCACGGGGTGCGGCGTGATCGCGCTGGAGTTGTGCCGACAGGCACAACTCCAAGGACAACCGCTGCCGCAGATCACAGCGTTGGACGTGCAGTCTGCCGCCGTTGAACTGGCCGTCGCTTCGGTGGAGCGCAGCGCCCTGCAACCGCAAATAACCCTGCTGACCGCTGACTGGCGCACCGCCCCCTTGGCTGACGCCTCGTTTGATGCGGTGGTGTGTAATCCGCCGTATTTTCCGCCGCACACGGGCGGCGTGAACCAAAGCGAAGCGCGCCGCATTGCGCGACACGAGGATTCTCCCACGGCGTTGGCCGAACTGTGCACGGCCGCCGCACGGGTATTAAAACACGGCGGCCGCTTTTTCCTGTGTCACCGTCCCGAACGCCTATGCGACCTTATGAGCGCCTTGCGCGCGGCCGGATTAGAGCCGAAGCGTCTGCAAACGGTGCAACACGATGCCATAACCTCCCCCTATCTTTTGCTTTGCGAGGCGCGCAAAGGCGGCAAGGCCGGCCTCTCTTTTGAGCCGGTTTTGGTGGGGTAGTTTGTGGGAAACCCCTTGTTTTTGTAATTATTGCCGATATTTATACTTATTGTAAAACGGTCGGAGGTAACTCCGACCGTTTTCTTATTTTCCTCTTCGGTACTCACGCGGTGTTATTCCGCAAAACGTTTTAAACATGCGATTAAAGGTGTTGATGGAAGCAAAACCGGCTTCGTGCGCAATGTCGGCAACGGTGAGCGTGCATTCTTCCGCACGCAACAGTGCACAGGCCGCCTCTATGCGCCGCGCAGCAAGCAACGTGCGGAAATTCATGTCGCTCATCGTTGCAATTACGGCCGACAGATATTTTTCGTGGTACCCCAAGGCCGCAGCGATTACTGAAAGGGAAAGATCGTTGCGGTAGTTTTCGTCGATATACGTCAGCACCTCGCGACAGGGTAGGTTTCGCCTGCTTTTTATTTGCGGTTTCAGTTCTGCTTGTTGCAAAAAGCAGGCGGCCAACACGTTTAGCAGCGCCATAAACCGCACGCTGTCATCGGGTGCCGTTTCGCTGATAGCCAAAAACGCCCACTGCACGTCGCGCGCATCAAACAGCGCTGTGGACGGCAGACGGTCTCCCAGTTTTTCAAACAAGCAAGGCAAAAAATCATTGGAACATACCACACAAAGTGCGCGGCTGGCGGTTTCGGTTGTATAGGCATGCACGCTGTGCGGCAAAATCAACACCGCATGGCCGGCCGCAACTTGCCGCTTTTGCCCGTCGATATACATCGTCATCACACCCGACTCCACATACAGCCATTCACTGAAGCGGTGTAAATGCGCACGCACGCTGTAATTATCGTGCCAGCCATAACGACACTCAAAGTGCTTACCGCAATTTTCCCGTTGGTATACGGGCACGTCTTTTTGGGGAGCGTTCATGCCATCACCTCTTATGTTCTTTACCTTACTTTTTGGTGATATTTTACGCTGTTTTGGCTTTATTGTCAAGGCAAAACATTCTATACTGGTGAAAAGGGGAGGTGTAACCCATGACAAAAAAATGGACCAAAGAGCAAGCGTGGGAATGGTATAATGCGCAGCCGTGGATTCGCGGTTGGTGCGGATATCCTGCAAATTGTGTCAACCGCATTGCCCTGTGGCAGGAATTCAACCATGCAGAGGTGGTAAAACAGTTGGAATACGAATTTGCGCTCGCGCAAAAGACCGGATTCAACGCGGTGCGCGCCGTTTTGCAGTTTGAGGTGTGGTATTATCAGCACGACAGCTTTATGGCCAATCTGGAAGACTATTTCACCCTTGCGGACAAATACGGCATTAAAGTGATGTTGGTGCTGGGTAACGATTGCTGTATACCGCGCAAACTGTATCAGCCGCCGACGTTTGGTGAACAGCCGATCGATTGGGGGTATCACAGCGGTATTTGTCGCGGACCACACGCAGCCGGACACACAAGCACAGGCTACCTGCCTATTGACGATGAGGAATACACCGAAGCACATTACCACATGGTGGATGAGCTCGCAGCAAAATACGCGAAAGATCCGCGTCTTCAGGCGTGGAATATCTGGAACGAGATCGGCAACTCCGGTCGCGGTATGCAATCGGTTCCGCATATGGAAAACTATTTTAAGATTGTGCGTTCTCACGACCCGATTCAGCCGCTGACAGCGGAATGTTATCTGTACGACGAAAAGCAGATGCCATACAGCCCCGCCGAACTGCGTGCGCTGGAGTTGTCGGATATCATAAGTTTCCATTGCTATCTGCCACTCGACCGCACGGTGCAGGTGATCGAAAATCTGCGAGAAACATACGAGCGTCCGATACTCTGCACCGAGTGGTTGCACCGTATCGGCAACCAACGGGTAGAGGACATCTTTCCGTTGTTTTATCTGGAACGGATCGGTTGCTACAACTGGGGATTGCTTCAGGGCTTCTCGCAGACCTACGAACCACACGGGTGCTTTTTTGAGCAGATCGCTGACCCGAACTACCGCGGCGATTTGAAACTGCATCTGTGGCAGCACGATCTTTTCCGCTTTAACGGGTTGCCGTATATCGCCTCGGAGATTGCGATTATTCAAAAATTTGCGGCATTGGCGGACGCCCGGTGGGAGAGAGTAAACCGCAAAAACACGTGATTTTATAGGGGTATCAATTGGGAATGTAGCTTTTTTGGTGATATTTGATGCAGTTTATACGTTTTGTAAATTTTTAGAGAAAACTCCTCCGTCACGGCTTGCCACGGTGGGGGCAATCACGCACCCTCGTAACGGTGGGGTAGCCACACCGCCGCCGTGGGCACCCCCCAAAAAACAGATCACCAAAACACGCCACGAAAACGCAAAAAACAACGGAGAAAGCGTCTGCTTTCTCCGTTGTTTTTTCTTTGTTTCGTCCTGTGGGTGGGGATTATTCTTCCGCAGACGTTTCGGTTTCCGCACCGACGTCGGCATCGCCTTCATCAATGGGAGCTGCCATCGTTTCGCCGTCTTCATCCTCCGCACGTTCGGTAGTCACAAGCGACATAATGCGCGTATCGCCCTGCACGCGCATGACGCGCACGCCCTTCGACGGGCGGCGGCACTGGCGGATCTCATCCACGTGCATACGGATCACAATGCCGTCGGAGGAGATGAGAATGATATCCTCCTCCTCGCTCACAGTACGCACCGCCGCCACGGCACCGTACTCTTCGGTGTGGTAGTTGGTGAGGCCCTTACCGCCACGGGACTGAATGCGATAATCGGCAAAACTACTGAGTCGGCCGTAGCCGGTTTCGGTCACGGTAAGCAGCAGCTTGTTCGGGTCATAGAGTTCCATGCCCACCACCTCGTCGCCTTCTTTCAGGTTCAAGGCGCGCACGCCGCGGGCGGTACGGCCGATCGCACGGGCATCGTTTTCGTCGAAGCAGATGGCCATGCCCTGTTTGGTCGCCACCATCAGATTTTGGTAACCGTCGGTCAACTGCACCCACGCAAGTTCGTCGCCTTCGTCCAGATCAATGGCGATCAAGCCGTTCTTACGCGCGTTGGCGTAGGCCGACATGCGCGTGCGTTTCACGATACCGTGACGGGTCACCATGCACAGGAAGCTTTCGTCATCGAATTCTTTAGCACAGATCATAGCCGAAACCTTTTCGTCGCCTTCCAACGGCAAAAGGTTCACAATATTCATGCCCTTCGAGGTCCGGCTGCCTTCCGGCACTTCATAGCACTTCAAACGGTACACCTTACCGGCAGTGGTGAAGAACATCACCACATCGTGGCTGGAGCAAAGGAACATCGTTTCGGTGATATCCTCCTCACGGGTTGTCATGCCCTTGATACCGCGACCGCCGCGACGCTGCGACTTATAGGTATCGGATGTCTGCCGTTTGATGTAACCGCTGCGCGTAAGGGTAAGCACGCACTCTTCCACCGGAATAAGATCCTCGATATCCACCTCGCCGGATACCATCGAGATATCGGTGCGGCGTTCGTCGCCGTATTTGTCGCGCATCTTAAGGCATTCTTCCTTCACGATGGCGCGAATGCGCCCCTCGCTCGCCAAAATTTCTTCAAACTCGGCAATACGCGCGAGCAGTGCGGCCAACTCGTCTTCGATTTTCTGACGTTCCAGACCTGCCAAGCGGCCAAGCTGCATCTTTACGATGGCATCTGCCTGCACATCATCGAAATCAAAGCGCGCCATCAAATTCTCTTTCGCCAGCGGCACGTCTTTGGATTCACGGATGATGGTGATCACTTCGTCGATAAAATCGCTGGCTTTTTTCAGCGCTTCCACAATGTGGGCTCGTTCTTTTGCCTTCTTCAAATCAAAACGAGTGCGGCGGGTGATCACTTCGCACTGGAACTTGATGTATTCTTCCAGCATCTGCTTCAGATTCAAAACACGCGGCACGCCATCCACCAGCGACAGCATGATCGCGCCGAAGGTGACCTGCATTTGCGTGTAGGCAAACAGCTGATTCAGCACTACCTGCGGATTGGCATCCTTTTTCAGTTCCACAACCACCTGCAGACCCTCACGGCTGGAATAGTCCACCACATCGTGAATGCCTTCAATGCGCTTTTCATCGGCCAGTTCAATGATCGACTTCACCATTGCCAGCTTATTCACCTGATACGGGATCTCGGAAATCACGATGCGGAAACGGCCGTTGGGCATTTCCTCAATTTCGGTGCGTGCACGCACCGTGATGCGGCCGCGACCGGTGGCATACGCGGCACGGATGCCCGAATAGCCCATGATCACACCGCCGGTGGGGAAGTCGGGCCCCTTGATGAAATCCATCAGCTCGATCACTTCGGCTTCGGGATTGTCGATGAGGAAGCAAATACCGTCGATCACCTCGCACAGGTTGTGCGGCGGAATGTTGGTAGCCATACCGACCGCGATACCCGACGAGCCGTTCACCAACAGGTTGGGGAAACGCGAGGGGAGCACGCGTGGCTCCACCAAACGATCATCGTAGTTCGGATCGAAATCCACCGTTTCCTTATCGATATCCACCAGCATATCCAGTGACATGCGGCTCATACGCGCTTCGGTATAACGATAGGCAGCGGCCGAGTGACCGTCGATCGAACCGAAGTTACCGTGACCGTCGATCAGCGGATAACGCAACGAGAAATCCTGCGCCATACGCACCATGGCATCGTATACCGATGCATCACCGTGGGGATGGTAACGGCCAAGCACCGCACCCACCGTATCGGCACACTTGCGGTGCGCTTTATCCGGGGTGAGGTTGTTTTCGTGCATCGTATACAGAATGCGGCGGTGCACCGGCTTTAAGCCGTCGCGCACGTCCGGCAGCGCACGCGCCACGATGACCGACATGGAATAGGCCAGAAAATTCTTCTTCATGATCTTTTCCAGATCCACGTCGAATTCCTTTCCGGTGGTTGGAACTTCCTGCAAAATCTGTTCGTCTGCCATAATTCAATCTCCTCTGCAATTATTAGAACGAAGACGGGCGCCGATGAAACAGCATCCACTCCAGTTGCTGACGGTGTTCGGTTGCCGACCACGGCACGGTGAAGACCCCGGCAGGGGTAAACAGCTGCACGCCGTCGGCCGTGCGGCGCGCGTGCACATCGGCGGCTGCCGCAAACGCTTGTTTTTCGGCCCATTCAATGCGCAGGCCATCGGCCGTAAAGGACAGCGCCAGCGGCGGTGCCTCTTTTTCACCACCGCGCCAAAGAAGCAACAGCACAGCTGCCGCCAAAAGCCCGCCAAAACAAGCGGTAAAAAACAAAAGATAGTCGATAAAAAAGGAAGAAGTCACTTGAAACAGCACGGTAAACATACTGCACACCGTGAGCGACACACAAAACAGCCACGGCAGCAGGCCGGGCGGCCACGCCATACCACGCGAGGGTGCCTCGACGTAACGTACCCGTTCGTAACACACCGGCGGTTCGGTGAACGGCGGTGGCGGAACAACTTCGCGCCGCGCGCGAAACACACCGTGCTGGAATTGGCGTTCGGTGGGAATGGCGCGCGCCATATGTTCAAACATCTGCTGCGCGGCCAACGGCGTCACATCGTGTGCGGCCACCACGGCGGTGTTTCCTCCATCTTCCACCAGCAACCAATCCTCATCTTCCACCAAACGTGCCGTTTGGGTGAAAAACACGGTTTGCTGCCAACGGGCCGAGGTCTGCTCTATGCGGTCGGGATACACCGTTGTGGTCACACCGCCGTTTACCGCTGCGGTATATAACCGCCAGGCAAGCACGTCTTGCCGACGTGCGATCGCGCGCCGATAATGCCGCCCCAACAAGGCGACACCGCCGGCCACCGCCAACATGCCCCATAGGAACGTGCCGTGCGCGGCCCCCACGTGCAGTGCGGCCAAGCCTGCCGCACCGAAACCAAACACCAACAGCAACACGGTCACGGCGGTCATCATCCAACGGGCAGCGTGGGTATGACGGCGCGTCTGCATAAATGCGCGCTCCGAAAGACCGTTGCCGTATACCGCCACGGGCGGTGTGGGAGCATCGTCCGGCAGGGGCGTGAGAGGCAGCGCCACCGGCACTGTATGCTGAAAATTCATGCCTTCTCCTTTCACACCAACCGCTGCAACGCTGTGATCTGCCACGGTGCCAATGCACGGCGCGGCACGCACAGCGAAAGCTCGGCGCCAAAATCAAAATTAAAATAATGTACCGTCTCTTCCGCATGGGTGAGTAACGTATAGGGGAAGGTGCCGTTCACACGGCCGCTTTCCACCGTCACGCCGCTTTCGGAAAAGGTGAGATGCCACGCCTCTTGTCGCGTGCGATCAAAACGGGCGCCCACAACACCGCGCACCAACACCGGCACAACCACACTGTCGAACAGCGACGACGCCACACCGCAGACCAAAAACGCCCACGTGAGCGACACGCCGAACTGCAGCAGCCACACCGTGACACCGCACAGCATCAAAAACAATCCCACGGGAATACCCCACCCCAACGAGGGCAGACGGTGTGCCGCAGAAGAACAATATTCGTCTTTTGTGAGCAAAACGCTGACACTGAAGGTTTCCATACGCTTACCCCCTCGTTCGGCGATATTTGCGCGCAAAGGTCACACGCAAAAAGTCGGCCGCGTGCCCATCGGTAGGGAACGCCTGCTTGGGCAACAGCAAAAACGTGCCGTCATCGCGCAACAATAAAAACTGCGTCTCGTTTTCCACCAAACGGGAAAACAGCGCATACGCCTCCTTGCGGCAGCAAGAAGTGCCGCTATATTCCAGCGTATCTTCCCACAACGTCACCTCTGTCGTGGAAAACACCGCCGAAAACACACGATAATCCCGTGCGGCCGTTCGCAAAAAGGCATAGCGCATCAAACACAGCGTCACCAAAGCAATCGTGCCGCCTACGGCACACAGCCACAACGCCGCCCAAGGATACGCTGCCAGCGCACCGGCCACCGTAAGAGTCAGTGCCGCACACAGCACAAACCCCGTCCACACCACGCGCAAACGGCCGCCGTTTCGCGACGCCACGCGTGCCGCACGCAGATACTCTTCTTCAGTAATACTGACCGAAAACACCGCACGGGGTCGGTTCACTGCAGACATGCACATTCTCCTTTACCAAATACTCTCTGTAATATCCATCAATTCTTTTACTTTGGGTTGATTTTCAAGATACCCTTTGGCCCATGTTTCGAATGCGGCCGGTGCGTGGGTTTTCTCATAGCGCTTTTCCTGCAGATAGGTTTTCATAAACGCCAGTTTTTCGGCCGCCGGTAACGTGTAGTTCTGAATCACGTTCCACTCGCCTTCATACACCGAACGCAGTGCACGTGTGTTGGCGCACCAACCGTCCAGCGCCGCGGGAATCGGCGCAAACGGGGCAATCTCTTCGCCTTGAAAAGCCAAAAAGCACTTCGCCATGTGATATTGCCCTTCCTCATTCGGATGGGTGCGATCCGGCCCGAAAAACACCTGACTTTGCATCTTTTCGGACATATAGTCGTGAATTTCGCAAAGGGGGCAGTTTTTTGCACGAGCATATTCGCGCACAAACGCCGCATACGCCGCCACCATGGCGTAACATCCGCGTGACACGCCGCCTTCGTTCGGCTCGTACTCGGCATACGGCACGGGCGTGCAAAAGATCACTTCGGCCCCGATGGCGGTAAGTTTTTGATACATCGACTCTACGTTGCGGCAATAGGTATCGTAACGTTCTTTCAACGCGGTAAAACGTGCTTCGCCGCGCGGCATATCCAACAGCCACGGGCCGAAATCGTTCACCGCAAGCATCACCACCGCGTGAGTGGGACGGCGCGGCGCGATATCCTCTTCAAAATATTGCAGCAACCCCGTAAGGGTGCAGCCCGACACTCCATTATTGTAAAAACGGATATCCTCATCGGGATAACGATCGTGATAATGGGCCGCAATGCGTGCTACATGCTGATTGGCGGCGGTGATACTGTCGCCGATAAAGCATACGCGGTCACCCCCGTGAAAACGCACACTCATTCTTCCGTCTCCTTTAACAGTTGTTGCCACACATCCTCCGACAGCACACGGCGAGGAATGGCGATCCACTGGTCATCCACGCGCCACAGCAACAACTCTTTTACGCGGCGCAGCGTGGCGTTTTGCAGAGATACCGTGTGATTTTCCACCGTGAGTGTCGCCTGGTTGAAAACAATGGTGATGGCGGTCTTTTTTTCGGCAAGAGCAACCGCTTCCCGTTGAAAGGCGACAGCCGGCAATACCCATTGCAGCACAGCCAACAGCGGCAACACCACACCCATCAGCACCGAGGGTGCGTCACAAAAGCCGAAAAACAACCCGATCAGTGCCGGCACACCAAGTGCAGACAGCGCCGCCGTCTGCACAAGCAGTCGCCCATTGGAACGGCGTGTGTGCCACAACGCACAAAACAATTCCTCTTTGGTGAGGACATACGTTATCGTCTCAGACATCCAGGTTCTCCACATAACGGGCGTTCTTTTCAATGAATTCGCGGCGCGGCTCCACCTTATCGCCCATCAAAATGGTGAACGCTTCGTCGGCAGCGGCAGCATCTTCAATGGTGACACGCAGCATGGTGCGGAAAGCCGGATCCATGGTGGTTTCCCACAACTGTTCGGGATCCATTTCACCAAGACCTTTGTAACGCTGAATATCGGCGCTGCCACCGAGTTCCGCGATGTATTGATCTCGCTCTTCATCCGAGAAGGCATAGCGTACCTGCTTGCCCTTAGACACTTTATACAGCGGCGGCTGAGCGATATACACGTGCCCTTCATCCACCAGAGGACGCATAAAGCGAAAGAAGAAGGTCAGCAACAAGGTGGCGATATGCGCACCGTCTACGTCGGCATCCGCCATGATAATGACTTTGCCGTAACGCAGTTTGGAAATATCAAAATCATCGCCGATACCGCAGCCGAGTGCGATCACGACCGGAATCAGTTTTTCGTTGCCGTATACTTTATCCAACCGCGCTTTTTCCACGTTCAGCATTTTACCCCACAACGGCAGGATCGCTTGATAGTTGCGGTCACGGCCTTGGATAGCAGAACCGCCTGCCGAATCACCCTCGACGATGTAAAGTTCGGTTCGGGAGGCATCGTTCCAAATGCAATCGGCCAGCTTTTCGGGCATACGGGTCGAAGCAAGACCACTCTTTTTACGTGCGGCTTCACGTGCCTTTTGTGCGGCTTCGCGCACACGGGCCGCGTTGATGGATTTTTCCAAAATCGCTTTGGCCACTGCCGGATTTTCCTCCAAATAATCCGCCAGCTTTTCACTCAGCAACGAGTTGACCAGCGTTGTCATGGAGGTGTTACCGAGTTTTGCCTTGGTTTGCGATTCAAACTGCGCATCCTGCAGTTTCACCGACACCACTGCGGTCAAACCTTCGCGCACGTCATCACCCTTCAAATTCGCATCGGCATCCTTCAACATGCCGTGACGGCGCGCATAATTGTTCAAAATACGGGTAATGCCCACCTTAAACGCATTTTCGTGGGTACCGCCGTCCACCGTGTGCATATTGTTGGCGAAGGAAATGATGTTTTCGTTGTAACTGTCGTTATATTGCAGCGCCACTTCGGCAAAAGAATCTTCACCGCTTTTGCTCAGGTGGATCACTTCGCTGTGCAACACTTCGTAACCGCGCGTTTTATTCATGTATTCCACAAAGGAGGAAATACCGCCTTCGTAACAAAACTCTTCACTCTTCACGTTTTCGGCATCGCGCGAATCTGTGAGAGTGATCTTCAAACCGGCGTTCAAAAATGCTTGTTCACGCAGACGCTTTTGCAACACTTCGTATTCAAACTCGGTGGTTTCGGTGAAGATCTCTGCATCCGGTTTAAAACGGATCAAAGTGCCGTCACAGGTCGATTCCCCGATCACCGTGAGATCATTCACGGCGTTGCCGCGTTCAAACCGCTGGGCATACACCTTGCCGTCACGCGAAATTTCTGCCTCCATCCAGGCAGAAAGCGCATTCACAACCGAGGAACCCACGCCGTGCAGACCGCCGGCTACCTTGTAACCGCCGCCGCCGAATTTACCGCCGGCGTGCAGCACGGTCAGCACCACCGTAACGGTTGGCAGACCCATTTCCTCGTTCATACCAACAGGAATACCGCGGCCGTTATCACGCACCGTGATCACGTCGCCCGGCAGAATATCCACTTCGATATGGGTACAAAAGCCGGCGAGTGCTTCGTCGATGGAGTTATCCACAATTTCAAACACCAAGTGATGCAAGCCGCGCGGACCGGTCGAACCGATATACATACCGGGACGCTTACGCACCGCCTCCAAGCCTTTTAATACCTGAATTTGACTTTCATCATACGCTTCGTCTGCAGCGGTGACATCCTGCTCTTGCAATTCCAATTCTTTCTCATCCATCTGTTTTGCCCATTCCTTTCTACGGTTTCATGCGCTGCCGCAACGTCGCGGCGGAAATTTGTGTAATATACACGGTTTCGGTACCGTCTTTTTCACTGACAACAACATACGCTTTCGGTAATTCATATGACACGGTATACACACGGCCGCCTTTTTCCGCATCGGCCAAAAAGCGACGGGAAACAGCCGATTCTGTGGTTTTTTCCATATCAAAAATACCAACAATGTCGCGCGTGAGGACAACCACGTCCCCACCAAGATGTAAATAGGGAGATCCTTTCATCAGTAGTGCCCCTTATTATCCAGCTTGTTCAGATCGTTTTTGTGGCGCTCGTTCACTTTAGCCACCTGTTCCATACACAGCTTTGCCGTGATCGCCAAACCGATCACCGCCGCGATCAGTGCAGCCGGCGCAGCAGCCAAGTTCACCACCGCAACCACTGCACTTACCGCCGCGATAACCACCATAATCGCAGCCATAATGCAAAGCCAGCGTTTTTTATCCTTCGCTGCACGGTCATCGATCGCGCGAATTTGTTCTTCCCTTGTCATTGCCATGTCAGTCACTCCTTATTTCACCGTTTTCCACACGAAAACGGGCCCCGCCTGCCAAACGCATCACCGAAGACGGTTCACAGCAGGTAATAAACACTTGTACGTCGGTCAGATGATTCAACAAATAATCCTGTCGCCATTCATCCAGCTCACTCATCACATCATCCAGTAACGCCACGGGTGCTTCTTCGGTTACCTCACGCAAGGCCTGTGCCTCTGCCAGCTTCAATGCCAACACAGCCGAACGCTGCTGCCCTTGCGAACCGTACGTTCGCACCGAAAGTCCGTTGATCGTCACGTCAAAATCATCACGGTGTGGACCGACGGTGGAAAATCCGGCGGCAATATCGGCCGATCGTGCTTTTTCAAGTGCTGTTTCCAATGCCGCACGCACGTCTTCAAACGTGCCGCTGTACGGCACCTCACCGGCCGGGAGATAATGTAACTCCAACCGTTCTGTCTGACGCGATAATCCGTCGTATATGGCGGCGGCCATGGGTGCAATGTGTGAAAGATACGCACCGCGCACACGCAGCAAGCGCGCACCGTGTGCCGCAAGTTGACTGTCAAACACCTGAAGCAACGCTTCTGCACCGTGCACCGCCCCTTGCCTTACTTCACGCAACAACGCGTTGCGCTGTGTCAGCGTGCGTGTATATGCCGCGAGTGACTCGGTATAGGTTGGGCGCAGCTGACAATATGCCGCATCCAAAAACCGCCGCCGATTTTCCGGCCCGTCTTTGATCAGCGATAAATGCTGCGGTGAAAATACGATGCCGCAAAACCGCCCGGCCAGTTTGGTCGCCGGCCCAAGCTCCACCCCGTTTAACGTAGCAACACGGCGAGGGGACACCGTGATAGTGGCTTTTTGATCACGCGAAGCGGCAAAAAAATCAAGAGAAAGCGTGGCTTTTTCACAGCCGAAACCAATCATTTCGGCATCCTTGGCACCGCGAAAACTGCGCCCTCCCGTGAACAACCACAGTGCTTCCAACAGATTGGTTTTCCCCTGCGCGTTGGCACCGCAAAACACATTCACACCGTCTACCGGTTGAATATCGGTCGGCAAGAGGTTACGAAACCCCTCTGCACACAGCCGTGTGACTCTCATGCGCTTCTCACGGTATACACCGTGTCCTGCCCACTCACCTGCACTGTATCGCCCGACACCAATTTCTTACCGCGCATGGTGCACACCGCGCCGTTGACCAACACGCCGCCGCTTTGCACCAACACTTTCGCCTGTCCTCCGCTTTCCACCGCTGCACACAATTTCAGCAAAGCATCCAGACGAATAAACGGCGTGTGAATCTCTACCGTTTGTTTCATAATGGTATCCTCTTATTTTTTCATACGCACGGGCAACACGATAAACAGAAATTCTTCATTACCCGACGGCGGCACAATCTTAATAGGCGAAAGGGCACTGCCAAGCTCAAGCACCACTTCGTCCGATTCACTGTTTTTCAGCGCATCCAACATAAAACGGCTGTTAAAAGCAATCTCCTGCTTTTCACCCTGCATCTCACATTTGATCAAATCGTTTGCGCTACCGATCGAAGAGGTGCAGGAAAACGCAATGGTATTATCTTCAAATTCACACACCAACGGCGATTTCACGCGATCGTTCACCACCAACGAAACACGTTCCACCGCATCAATCATTTCGCGTGTTTTCACACGCAGCGTGGTATTGCTGGTGGGTGGGATCGCTTTGCGATACGCCAAAAACTCACCGTCGAGCAAACGGGAGATCACGGCATAGCCATCAATCTGCATCACGATGTGACGGCGACCCACCGCCATAAACACAGGCTTATCTTCATCGCCGGTCAGCTTCAGCACTTCGCTCAAGGTTTTGCCCGGCACCACAAATTTCATTTCTTCACTCGTCTTCACCTGTTCGGTGCGAATGGCCAAACGCGAACCATCCACCGAAACTAACCGCAACGTAGAGTTTTCCACTTCAAACAACGTACCGGTGTGAATCGGTTTGCCGGAATCCAGTGGTGCCACTGCAAACAGCGTTTGACGGATCATCCCTTTCAACACGTTTTGCGGAACCGAAAAACCCATGCCGTCGGAAACCGAAGGCATTTCAGGAAAATCGGCCGCCGACATGCCAACAATATTAAATTCTGCCGCACCGCTGCGGATCGTGACGTTCAACTTCTCGTTAGCATAAATAGAAACCGTCTCATCCGGCAGACGACGCACGATATCGCCGAACTGCTTACAGGGCAACACAATTTCACCGGGGTCCTGCACCTGTGCTTCAATATTGGTTGTGATGCCGATCTCCATATCGTAACCGGCAAGGAAAAGGGAGGAGGTAGCACGAATCAGAATACCTTCCAGCGCAGGAATGGTGCTGCGGCTGCTGACCGCACGGGTCACATTGTTAACAGCATCTACCAGCGCTTGTTTTTCACAGAAAAATTTCATCGGTCGTTCGATCCTTTCGTAACGGATTTATGATATAAAAACTATCTATCTTTTTAGATATAGTAATAGGGGCGGTGGAAAAGAGGGAAAACTGCCAAAAAGCACCGCCTGCTGCACTTTTTACGGGGTTTTCACTGTGAAAGAACGGTGAAAAACCGTGCAAAACTTTTTCCACCGCTTTCAACAATTCACTCCACGGTTAAAAAGCGGTGTGGAAAGGTGAATGAAAAGTGGAAAAGTATCAACTCGAAACGTTTTTAATAATATCTTTGACAAGCCCTTTGAAAACGTCATCGGACTCCATCATTTTTTCGACCTTTTGGATGGTATACACCACGGTAGAGTGATCGCGGCCGCCGAATTCCTGCCCGATCGCATCCATCGAAAGGCTGCCCACCACTTCGCGCACGACGTACATCGCTACCTGTCTGGCGCGGGAGATACCTGCCGAATGCTTTTTGCCGCGCAGGTCTTCCACCGATACGTTCATGGTGCGTGACACTTCCGACATGATCTTATCCACCGTGACAGGCACGGGCAACGCCGTGGAGCGAATATCACGAATGGCGTTTTGTGCCACCGCCAGCGACGGTTTTTCACCGGCGAGCAATTGATTGGCCATAATACGGCGCACCACGCCTTCCAACTGACGCACGTTGGTTTTGAGTTGTGAGGCAATGTATTCCGAAATCTCATCCGAAAGATCCAGTTTTAAAAGCTGGGCTTTGCGCTTTACGATGGCAATGCGCGTTTCAAGATCGGGCGGTTGAATATCTGCCAGCAGGCCGGCTTCAAAACGGCTGCGCAAACGGTCTTCCAACGAGGAAATTTCTTTTGGCGGACGGTCCGACGTGAGCACGATCTGCTTGTTTGCCTGATGTAATGCTTCAAACGTGTGAAAAAACTCCGTTTGGGTGGATTCCTTACCGGCGATAAACTGAATGTCATCGACCAGCAGCATATCGGCTTTGCGGTATTTCTCACGCAGGGCAGCGGTTTGGCCGCTGCGAATGGCCTCAATGATCTCGTTCGTCATGGTTTCGGCTTTGGTATAGATGATTTTAAAACCGGGAATGCGCATGCGCAGTTCATTGCAGATGGCATACATCAAGTGAGTTTTGCCGAGACCGGAGCCGCCGTGAATAAACAGCGGATTATAAATGGAAGAAGGCTCTTTTGCCACGGCTTGTGCTGCCGCGTGCGCAAATTGGTTGGACGAGCCGACGATAAAGTTTTCAAACGAATATTCATATTCCGGAATACGGGCATCCATCAAACGGCGGTTGATCACCGAATGAACGTCTTCTTCCTGCTCTTCCGGTGCAGGATCGGGAAACTTATCATCCTCGCCCGAAAGGATGCGCACCTTCAGCGGCAGACCCATTACCTGCAGAACCGCTTGTTCTAACCGTGCGGTATAGCAATCCAAAATAATGCCTTTTTGAAATGCCGTTTCCACATACAGCACCAAATTGCCGTCTTGAATTTCACGGGCTTCCAGCGGTGCCAACCAGGTGTCATATGCAGTGACGCTGATTTCCGGCATAGCTTTTAAAGCTGCTTGAATACCCTCCCAGACCTCGTTGATTGATTTCATTGTTTATCTCCTTTTTTATTGAAAAACGTATTCTATCTATATGTAGAAGTAAATTAGATACATATATATTTATATTATAACATATAATAAGGAATCTTTCAAGTCATTTTTCACGCATTTGGTTAAAAAAAGAGTGCAAAGGCATAGAAAGCGGCAAAACCGCAAAATATTGTGGTTGGTGATTTTTGAAACCACAAGACGCAAAAAAATTCGCAAAATAAATAAAAAATGGGTTGACTTTTTGCAGTGAGGTTTGGTATAATGTATCCTCGCAAGGTTGTCGCTTTGTAAAAGAGGGTGGACAACCAATCTCGGAGACCGAAAGGAGGGCGTAGTATGTTTCGTACCTATCAGCCCAAAAAGCGTCATCGCAAAATGGAACACGGGTTTCGCAAGAGAATGGCAACGGCGAATGGCCGTAAGGTGTTGGCTCGCCGCCGTGCGAAAGGCAGAGCTCGTCTGACCCACTAAAAAAAGCCACCTTAGCGTGGCTTTTTTTCTTATCCGCAAAAGGAGGAAGTGGTCGGATTATGGCGCGTTTTGCCGTTTTGAAGAGTAATACGGAATTTCGCACATTATATTACCGTGGCCGTGCGTTTGTGCATCCCGCGGTCATTGCCTATGTTCGTAAAAGTCGCTTGAAGGATGAAAACGGCGCGCCCTTGGTACGTATGGGTATCACCACCGGTAAAAAGATCGGCAAAGCGGTAAAGCGCAGTCGCTGCCGCCGTGTGATCCGTGCCGCTTATGCCGCACTCTACCCCGAATTTCAAGGCGGATGGGATATCGTATTCGTCGCGCGCGCGCGGTTACTCACCATGAAGAGCACCGAGTTGATTCCGGTGCTGCGAAAGCAGCTGAAAGAGGCAGGTGTGCTGTGAGAAACTGGTGTGTGGCGGCGGTCAAATGGTATCAGCGCCGCATTTCGGCACATACAAAGCCGTGTTGTCGGTTTGTGCCGACTTGCTCTCACTATGCGGTGGAAGCGTTTACACGGTTTGGCACAGTGCGCGGTGGATTGCTTTCACTGTGGCGTATCTTGCGTTGTAATCCGTTGGGCGGAAAAGGGTATGATCCCGTGCCCGAAACGTTTACGTTCCGTCGTAAAAAAGTGGATGTGTATATGGACGATGCGGAAGCAGACAGTCTGTATGATGAATAAAGGAGATTAGTTTACCATGGGTTTGTTTGGTTTTTTGGCGGGGCCGCTTGGTTGGATCATGCGGCTGGTCTATCATTTGGTGAACAACTATTTTTGGGCGATTTTTCTGTTCACGTTGATTATCCGTGTCATTTTGTTTCCGTTTTCGCTGCAATCGCAGAAAAAACAGGCCGACCGTATCCGTTTGGCTCCCCGTGTGGAACGTCTGCAAAAAAAATATAAGGATGATCCGCAAAAATTCCAAAAAAAGCAGCAGGCATTGTATGAAAAAGAGGGTGTTTCTCTCACCGGTGGTTGTTTGCCGATGATCGTGCAGATGGTGGTGCTGCTTGGTATTATTGCGGTTATCTACGAACCGCTGACGTATTTGAGCTCGGTGCCCAATACTGCGATCAACGCGGCGGTTTCGGCAGTGAATGTCGAAACGTATACCGGCAATAACAGTGGATATACCGTGTCGCAGGATGGTAAAACAGCCACGCATAATGAAACCGGTGCGGTGATTGATCTGACCACCAAGGTGGAAGGCAGCCGTCTGGGCGAAAAGAACTATTACCGCGAAATGTATATGATGCAGGCGATGGATGCCAACCGTGACGAGATTTTGGCTTCCATTGCCAAAACGGTAGAAGGAGATCGCGACGTGGCGATGGCCGTGGCAGAGAAGTATTATAACGAAATTACCGCCATGAGTGATCAGTTCCGTTGGAAAAACCGTTCGCTGCTGCAGAATCCGTGGACACCCGGCCGCGGCTTCGGCGATATCAACATTTTGTGGTTGATTCCGCTGCTTTCCGGCGTTACGGCCGTGATCACTTCGCTGCTTACCTCCTACTTCACCAAGCAGGGTATGAGCAGTGAAAAACAGCCCGGCCAGGGTTGTTCGAACGGCATGATGTTCCTCTTTATGCCGCTTTTCTCTTTGTATATTTCTTTCACCGTGCCCGGCGGTGTCGGTTTGTATTGGACCTGTTCCAACGTGATTGCCATTGTGCAGACGCTGATTTTGAATTTGATCTACAACCCGAAGAAGATCCGTGCACAGGCCGAAATTGATTATCAGGAGCGCCGCCGTCAGCGCGCACAGATGAAGAAGAATAATGCACTGGCCGAGGCACGTCGTTTGGATGACGAGCGTGAGCGTGCCGAAGATGAAGCCGCCGCGCGCACACAGACAGAAACGCCGGAGGAAAAAGGCAAGAAAAAATCGAAGATCAACGGCATTGAAGTCGGCGAAGTGAAAGACGATAATCGGTGATGCTTACGGGACTATCCCGTTTCATAAATGAAAAAGACCACGAAAGGAAGAACAGCTGTGCGTAAAGAAGTTATTGCACGCGCCTCTACTGTTGAAGAGGCACAAGCTGCGGCACTGGCTCAATTGGGGCTTTCCGCAGACTGCGCGGCCAAGGTTGTGTTTGAAACCTTGCAGGAGCCGCAAAAAAAGGCGTTTGGTCTGTTTGGCGGTTCGCTCGCCGAAGTCCGCGCCGTATGGGAGGAAACGCTTTCTCCGTCCGATGCTGCTGCAGCCTATCTGCGTGAGGTGTTGACCGCGTTGGGTGTGGGGGATACCGCGATTGAAGTGACCGAAAATGAAGCCGGTGATGGCTGTGTGTTGGCGCTGGAAGGCGAAGATCTTGGTTTTGTGATCGGTCGCCGCGGTGACACGTTGGATGCTCTGCAGTATCTGGTGTCGCTGATCGCCAACCGTCAAAGCGAAGATTACTACCGCGTGACCATTGATATCGGCAACTACCGTGAAAAGCGTGAGCGTTCGCTCACCGGCCTTGCAAAGAAGACCGGCAACCAAGTGGCACGCACCGGCCGCCGTGTATCGCTCGAGCCGATGAATCCTTATGAACGCCGCATTATTCACACGGCGGTGCAGAACATCAACGGCGCTACCTCGTGGAGTGTGGGCAGTGAACCCAACCGTTATGTGATCATCGGGCCGTCGGATGATAACCCGAATCGCGCGCGCGGTCGCGGCGGCAAAGGTCGCCGTCCGCAGGAGGGTGCGAGCCGTGATCGCCGCCGTGACGAAATCACGCCGCCGCAGCGCGAGATCCGTCATTTCGTCTCGCGCAGCAATCCGTTGCCGGATGCCGACGGTGCAACTCCTCCGTCGCGTACCGAATCGGCCACCGAATCCAGCGCGACGCTGTACGGCCGTATCAATCTGTAATTAAAAAATCGGTTGTCGAAAGAGTAGGGTTCCTAAGGACAGAAAAACTGTGCAGATGATTTCTGCACAGTTTTTCTTTTGTCTCACACCGTTACAAGCAGGACATTTCGGCGCCCAAATGTCACTTGTTAGGAGAACCTAAAACCCTTTTAACCTATCTCAAAGAAGTGATATTGTGAGACAGGTCTCACAGTTATATTTGACCTTACGGTCAAGTGATATTAAAACCTTGCGGTTTTAGTGATATTTT
>JAZODN010000129.1:0-4244 GCA_045597045.1 Acutalibacteraceae bacterium | reverse complement strand
ATGGTAATTTCAGCACTTAAAACGATAAAATCAAAACAAGCAGGTGAATAAATGAGTAAAGAAATAGAAATACGTGGTTGCATTGAAATGCCAGGTGAAATTACCGTAGATGAAGTTACAGATGCATTTATAGATTTTATCGAATCTAAAGGTTGGTATTTTGGCGGCGGATTTCAGGAGATAACTGATAAGGATGATAAATCGTAAATAGAACCTTTAATAATTGTTTAGCAGAGTGTAAAGGGTTTTAGGTTCTCCTAACAAGTGATATTTGGTGCCCAAATGTCCTGCTTGCCAAGGTATGAGACAAAATTAAAAGCTGTGTAGAAATTTTCTACACAGCTTTTTCTGTCCTTTAGAGTACGGCTCATATGAAGTGTCTCTTTTGTTTGGCTTTTTTTACCGATTTAACACATAGTACCCCAAATTTAAATAGGCAGCAAACAGCAACCAGACAAAATAGGGGATCAGCAACCAGGCTGCCGCTACCGTGTGTGCGCTGAAACGTTTCACGGTATACGCCACTGCGGCGATCAGAAGCAATATCCAAAAGAAAGCAAACAGCCGCCATTGTAAACGAAAGAAAAACAGCGGCCACAACACGTTGATCGCCAACTGAAGAAAATATGCAAACAGCGACTCGCCACGATCAATATCACCCGTTTTCCACACCAAATACGCGGCAATCCCCATCGCAATATACAACACTGTCCAAACGGGGAAGAACAACCATGCAGGTGGCGCCAGCGGCGGTGCATTCCATTCTTGCACCACCGAAAAATCACCGCCGAGCAAGGCGCCCAGCCCACCTGCCAACAGCGTGACACCCACAAAAACGACAAATGCACGCCACGAGAATTTTTTGGTACCGATCGTCATAATAAACCCCTCCCACTGCATCCGTATGCAACAAAGGGAGGGGTTTATTACCATTATCAGAGCATTGAAAATATCATTTGGATCAGTGAAGTGGTGAAATTGATACCAAAATACGCAACCGCACCCCACACGAAGGAAACACCGCCACGCGCCTTTAACACGGTGCGGAAATTTGCAGGCTCGGTCTCTTTGGCCAATCGGATGTTCTTTTTACAGGTGCGCAGATACAGATAATTGGCAAACAAGCCAAAGAGCAGATGCATCACCACCATGCCGACCGAAAGCAGGAACAATACCGGCAGATAGCCGGCCTCGTAAGAAATTTGAAAGGCGTATTCATAATTCGTGGTACCACCGGCGCCGCTTAAGTGAAACACCGCATAGTTCAGCGCAATATACACCAGGTGAAACAGGCTGACCAACACGCCCGAAACGTATTGCTTTCGATACAAGAGCCAATACGGTGTCAGCCAAAACGCCATCCAGTTCCACTGCACCGTTCGACCGTTGTGAATCTTCTGAAAACGGGGGAGATAATACACCGTATTGCTGCCAACACAAAACGCCAGATCTTCTGCGGTTACATCTTCTTCAAACGCTTCACCGGCCGAAACGCCCCCCATGGGGTCATACGCCGTACGGAACGGCGTGTATTCGTGCAAGGGAACGTGATTCGGTTGCGGCGGCTGCTGTGTCGAATGCCATTCGTCAGTTTTTAACGGTTGCCCACAGCGACAGCAAAATTCGGCGTACTGCACGTTCTGCGCACCGCAGTGTGCGCAGCAATTTTGTTGCGGCACAGCGGTCGTTTGTTGTTCCGCGGTGCGCGACCACTGCTGCGGTGTACCGTGTGTGGATTCAAAATGGCAGTGTCCGTCTTGTTGCCAACAAGCACGGTGATGCGGCGCACCACACACAGGACAGGTCACAATATCGTCTGTTTCGGCAAACGGTTTGCCGCACACGGGGCAAGCCCAGCCTTCATAAAAGAACATAGCAACAGAATCCTTTCCGCAAATTCCAAATGTCTATTCTTCATTCACTATACAGTCTTTCCTTACAAGTTTCAACAGAAAATGCATAAGTTTAAAGAAATTTTAAAATTTCGTGGATTTCGGTTGCACTTTTGTGCTGTTACCAGTATAATACAAATCGTGTGGATATATTTTGGTTTATATCTAAATTCTCGTATTTTTGGAGGTGTCGGCGTGGAAAAAGGCGGCGCACAGCGCTTTTTTGAAGAAATACGCGGTCGGCGCGTGGCAATTTGCGGTATCGGTGTGAACAACACACCGGTGGTCAAACAATTCTTGAACGCCGGTGCACTGGTGACTGCGTGTGATCGGCGTACCCGTGAACAGTTGGGAGAAACCGCCGTTGAACTGGAGGCGGCCGGTGCCGTGCTGCAGTTAGGTGAAGGATATCTCGACTCGTTAGATGCCGATTTAATTCTGCGCACCCCGGGCATGAAGCCATATCTGCCGGCATTTGAAAAGGCACGGGCACAAGGGGTGACCGTCACCTCCGAAATGGAATTGTTTTTCGCGTTGTGCCCTGCGCCGATCTACGCCGTAACCGGCTCGGACGGAAAAACCACCACCACCACCATTTTGGCACGCCTGCTTGAACGCAGCGGACGCCGCGTGTGGCTGGGAGGTAACATCGGCCGTGCGCTGCTGCCGTTTATTCATGAGGTGAACGCGGAAGACGCCGCCGTGGTAGAGCTTTCCAGCTTTCAGTTGACCGGCATGACGCAAAGCCCTCACGTGGCAGTTGTTACCAACGTGTCACCTAATCACCTGGATTGGCACACCGATATGCAGGAATACGTGGATGCCAAACGCAATTTGGTGCGTTGGCAACAGTCAAGCGACCGTGCCGTGCTGAACGGTGACGATGCCACCACCTGTTCCTACGCTGAAGGACTCATAGCTTCCTGCGGTTTCTTTTCGCGTCGGCAGAAACCGCAAAACGGCGCGTATTTGCGTTCGGACGGCATGCTGTGTGCGGTGAATAACGGGGAAGAGACCCCCGTTGTGGCAGCGGCCGATATCCGTATCCCCGGTGTTCACAACGTGGAAAATTATCTGGCTGCCATTGCCGCCTTGCACTGCGAGGTCACACCGCAGACCATTGCCGATTTCGCTCGGGAATTCGGTGGGGTAGAGCACCGTTCGGAATGGGTGCGCACCATAAACGGCGTGCGTTGGTATAACGATTCCATCGGCTCGAGCCCGTCGCGTACCATTGCCGGCCTGCGTGCATTTGATCGCAAGGTAATTTTGATCGCCGGCGGATACGACAAAAACATTCCCTACACACCACTCGGCGAAGCGGCCCCCGATACCGTGAAGACTGCCATTCTGCTCGGCGCAACGGCAGGTGCCATCGAAACGGCGATTCGCACCCATAGTGCCGACCTGCCGATTCACCGTGTAGCAAATATGGAAGAAGCGGTACGCACCGCCCATGCGCTGGCTCAAGAAGGAGATATCGTATTCCTGTCTCCTGCCAGTGCCAGTTTTGATATGTATAAGAACTTTGAAGAGCGCGGCCAACATTTTAAACGTCTGGTGCAAGCGCTGAAGGAGGAATAACCCATGCAAACAAATACCGTTTTAGCGCAACTGTGTCTGGCCCCCGGTGTGGGCGGCATGACCGACGCTGCCCAACTTGCCGCGGAATTGCTGCAGCCGTTTTGCGAGTCGATTGAATGCGACCCACTCGGCAGTGTGATTGCCTGGCGTCGCGGCCGCCGCGAGGAGCTGCCGACCGTCATGTTGGAAGCACACATTGACGAGATCGGTTTTGTAGTCACCGGTTTTGATGACAAAGGCTTTGTGAAGGTGGCCAACTGCGGTGGCATTGATAATCGCGTGTTAACCGCTTGTGAGGTCACAGTTTACGGCGACCGTCCGTATCCCGGCCTCTTCTGCTCGGTGCCTCCACACCTCGGCGGCGGCGATCTTCCTGCTGTGACCGATCGCGGTATCGACGTCGGCATGACAGCCGAACAAGCGCGCGAACATATCGCCGTGGGAGCCCCGGTCTCGTTCCGCAAGGTATATAAGCCGCTGCTCGGCACGCGCGTTTGCGCCACCTCTCTGGATGATCGCGCCGGTATCTGCGCAGTGTTGCACTGTCTCTCGCTGTTGGACGGCGAAGACCTGCCCTGCAACGTGGCTGTGCTGTTCTCGGTGCAGGAGGAGTTGGGACTGCGCGGTGCTGCCGCCGCCACCTTCCGTATCAATCCTGCCGTTTCAGTTTCGGTCGACGTGAGTTTCGCCGCCTCTCCGCCGGAAAACAGCCACGCGACCGCTAAACTCGGCAAAGGCCCGATGATTGGCATGTCGCCGTCGTTGAAT
>JAZODN010000128.1:0-4932 GCA_045597045.1 Acutalibacteraceae bacterium | reverse complement strand
ACAGCATGTATCCCATGTATTTAGACGGCGACACCGTGCTGGTGTTGAAGACCGACACGTTGGAATACAGTGGACAAACCGCCCTGGTGTTGTATAACACCGAGGAAGCCACCTTAAAAAAGGTGGAGTTTGCCCACGGAGAAAATTGGCTGCGGCTGGTGCCCGTGAATCCAATGTATCAACCCCGTTTGCTGGAAGGCGACGAACTGGCGGCCTGCCGCGTGATCGGCGTGCCACGTTATTTGATCCGTCAAATAACGTAAAAAACGGCGAAAATGAGGAAACCTCATTTTCGCCGTTTTTTTACTTTACATCTACCACCGTGAACCCAAGGTCGGTGACGGTGCGGACCAACAGTTCGCGGTCATCACATTCTTTGACCGTGGCGGTCTTTTTATCCAGATCCACCTTGGCTTTCACACCTTCCAACGCATTCAGCGCGGCTTCCACTCGTCCGCTGCACCGAATACAAGCCATACCTTCAATGGTCAGCACCACTTTGGTTCCAAACATCGTTTTTCCTCCTTTTATTGCCAGCGATCGTGCAACGACTGTATTTGATCGGCTAATTTTGCAAGGTCTTTGTTGGCGCGCCCACGGCTTTGCTCGATCAGCAACCCCAAACGGCGATACACCGCCACCAAACGGTCATACACCGTGTTGACACGGACCGCTTTTTCCAGGCGGCGAGAATTACCGGCCACTTCACATGTAACCGTGTCGCCCACGGTATACACCGCCCCGTTATAGGGCGCCACAGCCGAGATACCCAGCTGCGCGGTAATGTAGGCTGCAAATTCGTCGCATACCGTATCCTGCCCGTGGTTGACAAACACGCCGCGCGGTGCGGGATGCATACCTTTCAGCCAACCAAGCATTCTGTCGCGATCGGCATGGCCGCTGATACCGTCCATCTGCGCGATGCGTGCACGCACTTGAATCTCTTCGCCGAACAGCTTCACAACCGGTGCTCCGTTCAGCAGTTGGTTACCCAGTGTACCTTCGGTTTGATACCCCACAAACAGCACCGTGCTTTCCGGCCGCCACAAATTGTGCTTCAAATGATGACGAATGCGTCCGGCCTCACACATGCCGCTGGCCGACAAAATCACCTTGGGGGTGGTATCGGCATTGATAGCCCGTGAATCGTCCGACGTGACCGACACGCGAATATCCTCGAACAGGATCGGATTGATCCCTTCGCCGAGAAGCGACAGCGTCTGCTCGTCAAAATACGGAGTCAACGACTCATCGCCGTAAATGCGCGTGGCTTCCACTGCCAAAGGACTGTCGACATAGACGGGAAACCCGTTGTGCCCTTTCACCAAGCCCTGCTCTTTGATGCTGCGCAAACAAAACAGCATCTCCTGCGTGCGGCCCACCGCAAAGCACGGGATCACCACGTTACCGCCACGATCAAAGGTATCCTGCAAAATGGCCGCCAACTGACTCTCATAATCCGGATGAGGACCATGCAAACGATTGCCGTAAGTGGATTCGATCACCACGTATTCGGCGCCCTCCGGCTGTTCGGGATCACGGATAAGAGGACGATTCACGTTACCGAGATCTCCCGAAAAGAGCAGCGTGTGTGTTTCGCCGCTTTCGGTCGCGGTAATTTTGATAGAGGCAGAACCAAGCAGATGCCCTGCATCCAAAAACTCCACCGTGACGTTCGGAAAAATCTCGCACGGGGCGTGATAGTGCACACGCATAAATTGTGACAACGCCTGCTGTGCATCCGCCGTGGTATACATGGGTGTATATTCCGCTTTGCCTGCGCGTTTGCCTTTGCGGTTGCGCCATTCCGCTTCAAACTCCTGAATATGCGCAGAATCCATCAGCATGATACCGCACAGCCGTGCCGTGGCCGCAGTAGCATAGATCGGTCCGCGAAATCCGTTGGCGCACAACAGCGGTATTTTGCCCGCGTGATCAATGTGCGCGTGGGTAAGCAACACGGCATCCACCTCGCCGGCCGCAATCGGCATTTCACAGTTTTCATAGATATCGCGCCCTTGTTCCATACCGCAATCCACAAGAATGCGGTGTTCCCCCACCGTAAGCAGGGTACAGGAACCGGTCACTTCATGGGCTGCACCCAAAAACTCCAATCTCATAAAACGCCCCCTTTACAATTACAGCATAACACAAATTGAGAAAAAAATAAATACTTTTTTAAAAAAAACACGGCGCAGCCTCTGTGGCTGCACCGTATAGCGTTTATCCGATTTTTAACTGTAAGCGAAAACGGTCGGAGATCATGGCAATAAACTCACTGTTGGTCGGCTTGCCCCGTCCCGTATGAATGGTGTAACCGAAATAGGAATTCAGCACGTCCACGTCGCCCCGATCCCAGGCCACTTCGATTGCATGACGAATGGCGCGTTCCACACGGGAAGAGGTGGTATCGTGTTTCTTAGCCACCGAGGGATATAACCGCTTGGTCACCGCATTGATGATATCTTCATCTTCAATCGCCATTAAGATCGCATCGCGCAGATACTGATATCCCTTGATATGTGCAGGCACCCCGATTTGATGAATGATCTCGGTAACCTGCATTTCCAGCGTGCTGCCGCCTGCTTTGCGATTCCCTTCCTTCTGTGCACAGATCGAAAGCAACCGTACTGCCATGCCATCGGCATCGAACGGCTTCGGCACAAAATAGTCCGCCCCGGCCGCCATGGCCTCACGCTCTAAATTCGGATTATCAAATGCAGACATTACCATCAGCACGGGCATTTGCGGCAAATGCATTGCTTTAATGCTGTGTATCACCCCAACGGCATCTACCTGCGGCAAAAAGAAATCCATAATTACCACGTCCGGACGGTATGTGGACACCCGTTCAATAATGCGTCGGCCATCCTTTTCCACGGTCTCAACCTCCAACCCGTGCGACCGTAAGGTGGCAGCACAGGGCTGACCGAAATGTTCACCTGCATCGGCTAACAGCACCCGTATTTTCTTCTCCATAACTGTATTCTCCCTTGTATGATAAATCATTTTTGCTTGCCGGCACTTGAAGATTACCATATTTTGGAAATTATTGCAAGGGGTTTTGCGAAACTTTTTCCATTTTTTGGAAAAAGTTTTTTGAAGATGCGAGAAAATTGAAGAAGAATGCCACATTATACAACAGACCTCACCGCATGTGCGGTGAGGTCTGTTGCCTGCTTTTTATTCAACGATTGACGAATAGGTATCCAAATCATCGGGCGGCGTCAACACAACGTCACTGTCAAAGGCGACGTAGCGGTTTTCGCTCACGACCGACATCGCGCCGTACATGGCGTGATTCACGGCCGCCGCCGAGGTGAAGGAAAGGGGTTTGCCCTCGGCATCCACCGTCACCCCGGATTCGGCGCGCGTGATGGTGGCGCCCATGGCGATATCTCCCAGCATCATGTGCACGAACTGCACCTCAAACTTACCGCTAAGCGGGCAGGACACCGTGGTGGTACCATCGGGGTCCTTCACTGCAATGGCGTTGGTGAACATGTCTTCGGCGAGATTTTCACTTTCGCTGAAACCCAATGTTTCATACACCGTTTCTTCATCGGTCGGCAACCAATATTTTTGACCGTTAACATGAAAATAGCCAATGCCGTTTGCAAAATAGCCCATGGAATAGGTGCCCCGGCTTTCTTTTTCAATCAGCAGCGATACCGATTCCCCCTCCTGCACGCGCACAAAACGTGCTTTGGTAACCGCCGTTTCACGGCCGACGATTTGTTTGGCTTCGTAATTCAGTTCATACGTGTCATATTCCTGTTCCAGTTCGAGCGCACGGTTATAGAGCCTCCACGCTTGTGCTGCCATCTCGTCGTTGCTTTGAGGCAGCGTTGTGGCAGTCGTGGCAGTCGTCTCCCCCGTTTCCGGTTGTGTGAGATCGACACGCACACGGCAAGCCGTGGCGCACAGCAATAAACAGCAAACCAAAAGCAGTGCTGTCGCACGTTGTTTCATGTCACTTATCCTTTCTTTTTCAACGGGTGTTTGCTGCCGTCGGGCTCCACGATAAAGGTGTTGTTCAATTGCATTTCCACGTTCTTGCGCACTGCCGCCACGTATTCGGCGCGCAAACGTTGTTGCTCTTCTGCCTCTTCGGGGGTCAACCCTTCGGTGCGCGCTTTGCGCGCCAATTCATTGATTCTGTCTAATCGTTCGCTCATGTTTTTACTCCTTATTTTTGGTGAGATAACAACCACATATACACGTCTTCGCGGCGGTAAGTATCGGTCCAACAATCGTGGCCATACCCTTCGTACACCGTCAGCCGCACATCGCCGCCAAGGGCTTTCAGGCGTTTTTCCATGGTATAACTTTCTCCGATCGGCACGATCTCATCGCGGTCGCCGTGAAACGCCCACACCGGCACCTCTTTCAAATTGCCGGCACACCAGCAAATACCGGTGCCGCAAAGCGGCATGATTGCGGCAAAGCGTTCGGGATTCATCATCCCCCACATCCACGTGCCGGTGCCACCCATCGAAAGCCCCGTGAGATACACACGTGTCGGATCAACACGGTATTCCTTCAACCATCTGTCAAGCATGGCATTAAGAGTTTCGGCATAGCACGCCCAATAGTGCGGCGCTTCAATTTGCGGTGCGATCACCACAAACGGGAAACGGCGCCCTTCGCGCACCTCACGCAGCGGCCCATGGCGGTAGACACCTTGAAGATCTGCGCCGCGCTCACCGGCGCCGTGCAAAAAGATTACCAACGGCCACTTTTCATCTCTGTTCTCATATTCTTCGGGCAAGTAGACTGCATGCGGCAGGGCTGTGTGCCAAGCCGAAAAGGTATCTGCCTGTTTTTCAAAAATCATACCGCACTCTCCTTGATCAAACACACAGCGTGGGCAGCCATCCCGTCACCGGCACCGGTGAAGCCCATTTTTTCCTCGGTGGTTGCCTTTACGTT
>JAZODN010000127.1:0-43915 GCA_045597045.1 Acutalibacteraceae bacterium | reverse complement strand
CCCATCGGCTATGCCGACGGGTATTCCCGTCTGTTTTCCAACCGCGCGTGTATGTTGGTGGCAGGGCAGCGTGCACCTGTGGTGGGGCGCGTGTGTATGGATCAAACCGTGCTGGATGTGAGCCGTGTGACGGCGGCTGCTGCCGGCGATACCGTTACCGTGTTCGGTGAAGGGCTGCCGGTGGAAGAACTGGCCGAGCAGATCGGCACCATTTCCTATGAACTGCTGTGCCTGATCGGCAAGCGCGTGCCGCGTGTGATCTGGCAAAACGGCGAGATCATCGGCGTGCACGATGCGATTCAACCGTAAGTGAAGGGGAGAGAAACGATGGATAGAGCGCGTATTGAAGCGGCGGTGCGTGAATTGCTGGCCGCCATCGGCGAAGATCCCGACCGTGAAGGTCTGGTAGAAACGCCGGCTCGTGTGGCGCGTATGTATGAAGAGGTTTTCGGCGGTTTGGCCGAAGATCCGAAAAAGCATTTGAAGATTTTTAACGAGGGCGAAAACGAAGAACTCGTCACCGTGCGTGATATTCCGCTGTATTCTATGTGTGAACATCATTTGCTCCCGTTCACGGGGGTGGCACACATTGCCTATATTCCGCGCGAAGGACGAGTGCTGGGGCTTTCCAAACTGGCACGTATTGTAAACTGTTATGCACGGCGGCCGCAGCTGCAGGAGCGTTTAACGGCACAGATCGCCGATTTTTTGGAAAACGAGTTGCAGCCGTTGGGCGTGGCGGTGATCATTGAAGCGGAACACCTATGCATGACCATGCGCGGTGCGCGCGCAGCCGGTGCCACCACCCAAACTTCCGCGTTGCGCGGAATCATGCGATCGGATGTGCGCACGCGCGCCGAAACGCTGTCGCTTCTCACCGGAAAGAAATAAGCAAAAAGCAGGGCGAAACGCGAAAGTGAACGCCTTGCTTTTTTTGTTACAAATTGTTACAAACACAAAATTGCACGGCGGTCAAACGGGCTGAAAGCGGGGGAAATTGGGTATTTTGTTGTTCAATTTGAACAAAATCAGCAAACTGTTTTTGGTTACATATATTATGAACGGAAAAGGTGAAAAGGTTACAATTTTGTAACTTGCTTTTCACCTTCGGGCATAGTATAATTCACTCGAAGGCAGGGAACTGCTGAGTGTAAGAATGTGTAACAACAGTAAAGGAGGAATGACCGATGCAAAAGGTACTGGTTTTGAATGACTATTATGTGCCTGCCAAGCGCCCCACGCGTGAATATCTGTTCTGCAAACGCGCGCTCGATATCGTTGTTTCTTTTTTGATGTTGCTGATTTTGATGCCGATTTTTGCGGCAATCGCGGTGGCAGCGGCAGTGGATACTCACGGCTCTCCGCTTTTTGTGCAGGAGCGTATGGGTCGCGCCGGCAAGCCTTTCCGCGTGTATAAGTTCCGCACCATGAGTGTGGATGCACCGGCCAACATGCCCACCTATCTGTTTAACGATGCCAATGCGTATATCTCCCGTGTCGGCGGCTTTTTGCGCAAGACCAGCCTGGATGAGCTGCCGCAGTTGTGGAACATCCTCAAAGGCGACATGAGCTTTGTCGGGCCCCGTCCGGTGGTTCTGCAGGAAGCGGAGTTGTTGGATCTTCGCCGCAAAAACGGTGCCGGTATCGTGCGCCCCGGCCTCACCGGCCTGGCACAGATCAGCGGCCGCGACGATGTGTGCGTCGGTTTGAAAGCTAAACTCGATGGCGAATATGCCGCGAATATGAGCCTGTTCGGCGACATTAAGATTTTCCTCAAGACTTTTATCAACGTGTTGAAGTCGGAAGGGGTGACCGAGGGCGGCCAACCTGAACTCGCCACCACCGAGGAAAGGCCGGTTGAAAAGGCCGTATCCTAAACAACGAAAAACAAGGTAAGAGACCGGCGCTGTGTCTATATAGATACAGCGCCGGTTGTTTTTTTGCGGCTGTTATCCGATGGCGCTTTGTTGCGCAAAAAGAACGGGACGAAGCGAATGGCTTTCGTCCCGTTTGCCGTTGATTGTATTTATTTCAGCAAGGTTTCCACGGCATCCACTGCCGGGTCGATTTCTTCGCACACAACGCGCTCAATTTCGCCTTCGTCGCACAGACGGGCGATGTCTGCATTGATGGGCAGCTCGGCCAATACCGCAAGGCCCATGCCTTCGGCAGCGGCGCGGAAGGTGTCCATGGAGCCGAACACGTCCAAACGGCGGCCGCAATCCGGACAGATAATGCCACTCATGTTGGCAACCATACCCACCACGGGAATCTCCAGCATGGCAGCCATTTTATAGGCCTTGTCCACCACCATTTGCACCAGCGCTTGCGGCGTGGAAACAATCACGGTGGCGTCCACCGGCAGGGTCTGATACACCGTCAACGGCACGTCACCCGTGCCCGGCGGCATGTCGATCAGCAGCACGTCCAATTCGCCCCAGACCACGTCGGTCCAAAACTGGGTGACCGCACCGGCTAACACGGGACCGCGCCAAACCACCGGCTGCGTTTCGTTTTCGAGCAGCAGGTTGATGGACATGACTTTGATCTCCATGTGTGTTTCGGCCGGGAGAATGCCCATGGGCGATCCCTTGGCTTTGTGGGTCAGGCCAAACGCTTTGGGAATAGAGGGGCCCGTAATATCGGCATCCAGCACGCCCACTTTGTAGCCGCGACGTGCCAACATGACAGCCAACAGGGCGGTGACGGAGGATTTGCCCACGCCGCCCTTGCCGCTGCTGACAGCGATCACTTTTTTGATTTGGCTGTACTCATTCAGCTTGGCGTGAGGATCACGTTCGGCGCAGTTTTGGCTGCAACTGCTGCAATCGTGTGTACATTCACTCATTGAAAAGACTTCCTTTCTTTATTTCATCCAATATTTGCGGTCAAGACTGCGATATTGGATTGCTTCGGCAATGTGCGGTGTATCCAACACCGCGCTGTTGTCCAGATCCGCAATGGTGCGTGCCACTTTCAAAAGGCGGTCATACGCACGCGCCGAAAGCCCCAAGCGGTCGAATGCTTGGCTGAGCAGGGCGCCGGCGGCGTCGGTCATGGGACAAAGCGTTTTCAGCAGATTGCTCGGGATCTGCGCGTTGCAGGTCAACCCACTGACACCGGCGGCGGCAAATCGCTGCAACTGGAGGTGACGGGCGGCGTTCACCCGTTCACGAATAGCGGCCGAACTTTCGGCTGCCTGCTTTTGCGAGAGTTGCGCAAATTCCACCGGAGGCACGTCGATGTGCAGGTCCACACGGTCGAGCAGAGGCCCCGAAATGCGCGAAAGATATTGCCGCGCGGCGGTGGCGGTGCAGGTGCACGGGCGGGTCGGATGACCGAAGAAGCCGCACGGACAGGGATTCATGGCGGCAACCAGCATAAACGAGCAGGGGTAGGTCAGCGACGAGGACACGCGCGAAATGGTGACTTTACCATCCTCCAACGGTTGGCGCAGACATTCCATGGCGCTGCGCGAAAACTCGGGCAACTCATCCAAAAACAGCACCCCGTGGTGCGCCAGCGAAACCTCACCGGGGCGAGGTACGGTGCCGCCACCCACCAGGCCGGCAGAGGAGATGTTGTGGTGAGGCGAACGGAACGGACGTGCCGTAAGAAGCCCGATACCGCCCGGCAGTGTGCCGGCGACCGAGTGGATCTTGGTGGTTTCGAGCTGTTCTTCCCGTGTCATATCCGGCAAAATGGAAGGCAGCCGTTTGGCGAGCATGCTTTTGCCGGAGCCGGGCGGCCCGATCAGCAAAATATTGTGGCCGCCTGCGGCCGCGATTTCCATGGCGCGGCGTGCCGCGGTTTGCCCCATCACATCCGCAAAATCGGGCAGCGGTTGCGGCGGTGGCGGCGGCACCGTATCGGCGGTAAGCGGCACGATAGGGGTATCGCCTATCAAATGGTGGATCAATTGCAGCGCGGTTTCTACAGGATAGACCGCAATACCGTCTACCACGGCACCTTCGGCGGCCGAGGCGGCCGGCACGAACACATGACGGATCCCGTGGTCGCGTGCGGCGATCACCATGGGTAGCACGCCGTGAACAGGGCGTAACTCGCCCGTGAGCGAGAGTTCGCCCACAAAGGCACAGTCGGGTTCGATCGTCGGCAACTGGCTGCTGGCACACAAGAGAGCGAGCAGCAGCGGCAGATCGTATACCGAGCCGTCTTTGCGCACGTCGGCCGGTGCCAAGTTGACGGTGATGCGGCTGACGGGATAGGTGAAGCCGCTGTTTTTGAGTGCGGCACGCACACGGTCACGTGATTCTTTGACCGCTTGACCGGGCAGGCCGACCACGTCAAAACCGGGTAAGCCGCCCGAAAGGTCGGCTTCTACCTCCACCATAAAGCCGTGGATGCCGGCCAGCCCCATGCTTTTTAGTCGGGCAAACACGACATCACCTGCTTTCTGTGCGGCCAGCGGCCTGATGCAGCAAAAAACGCACCCATTTGTATATCTCTGCGGCAAGCAGCAACACGGCCAACAAAAGACCGACCGTGCGCCACGCAGCAGTGGTGAGAGGCTGCAATCCCAATAGGGTACCAAACGCAGGTACTGTCAGCGGAATCAGGAACAGCGCCGTCGAAAGCAGGGTGGCAAACCACGCCCACGGCGCGTGGAAAAAGCGCGTGAAGGGGAACGGCTGGGTGGAACGGGCAATCAAAAACAGCGCCGTTTGTCCGAGTGTCAGCACGGCGGCGGCGGCGGTTATGCCGGCGGCGCGATGGGCGATCAGCGTTAGTGCACACAGCAGTACACCGCAAGCGGTGAGCGAAAACACGCCGTGCGCATAAAACCCTTCACGGCGCCCACGCGGCGGCAGCGCCATGGTGTCGCGCTGGGTTGCCTCACGGCCCAGTGCCGAGGTGAGCAGCAGCGAGGAGACGCCGCCTGTCCACAGCAGGGCGGCAGGAGACAGTGGCGCCTGGCCGAACAGCAGCAGTGAGCACAGGGCGCTGAGCATCAGCGAGAGCAAATGCGCAAGGCGGATGCCCACCGTCTTGCGCAGGTTTACAAACACCGTGCGCCCGGCAGCCACTGTGTCCACCAAGGTGCCGAAACGGTCGTCGGTCAGCACCAGATCGGCGGTGGAGGTGGCGATTTCCGCACCGCTGCGCGCCATGCCGCAGCTGATCTCGGCTTCGCGCAGTGCCGGCATATCCTCGGCCCCTTCGCCCGTTACCAGCACGGGCAGGCCGCGCTCTTGCCAAATGGTTACCAACCGCTGTTTGTCGGCTGGGGAGATACGTGAAAACACACAGCATTGCTTGGCAACGGCAACCAACGCATCGTCGGTCATATCCTGCAGTGAGGCGCCGTCTATTGCTTGGTTGCGGTTGGTCAGCAGCCCGGCGCGGCGCGCCGTGGCCATGGCGGTGAGCAAACTTTCGTTGGTGAACAGCACGGTGCGCACACCGGCCTTGCGTGCTGTGGCAATGGCTTGCGGCACGTCATCGTGCAGCGGATCGGACAAGCCGAGCAGCCCCAAAAACGTGAGATCACGCTCCAATTCTTCGGCATAGCATTCGGTAGGTGCTTCGGGCACGGTGCGATACGCCACGGCTAACACGCGCAGCGCTTCTGCGCACATGAATTCTTCGGATTCGGCGATGTCGCTCGGCACGTTGTGGCAAAGCGGCAGCAAGTCGGCCGGTGCACCCATCGAGATCACAAGGTTACGCCCGTCCACCAAATGCACCACCGTCATTCGGCGGCGATCGGCGTCGAACGGGATCTCGCCCAAACGGGGAAACGAGGAGGCGAGGTCGGCAAGATCGGTGCCGTGCATGCGTGCGTAATCCAACACGGCTTGCTCGGTCGCGGTGGGAATGCGACTGCTGCACAGCGCCGCCATTTGAATGAGTGTGTGCAGATCCTCAGGTGGGCGGTTTTGATCCAGTTTTACCATGCGGCCGCCCGTATACGCACGCACCAGCGTCATGTTGTTTTTGGTAAAAGAGCCGGTTTTGTTGGTGCACAGCACCGCTGTGCGCCCCAACTCTTCTGTGACCGAGGGGCGCGACACCACGGCACCGTGCTTCGCCATTTTGCGAACCGCCACCGTGACAACCGAAGAGGCCAGCGCCGGCAACTCTTCCGGCATGACCGCCACGGCCAACGCAAATCCGAGCAACAGCGCCTGCAAAACGGGTACGTCGACAAACAGCGCCACCAGCGCGACCAACAAACTACCCCACAGGATCGGCGTTTGCAAGGTTTCGCCCAATCGTGCCACGGTTGCTTGCATCGGCAGGGCGGCATCTTTTTCATTTTCGCGCAGAAGTGCCATTTTTCCGGCTTCGCTCAGGTTGCCGGTGGCGGTCACCACCGCGATCGCACGGCCGCGCAGCACGGTGCAGCCGGCAAACAGCATGTTGGCGCGTGTCGGCAGCGGGGCGATCGCGCTGACGGTGGCGTCGGCACTTTTTTCGATCGGTAACGCATCGCCCGTGAGGGTGGATTCATCGCAGTGCAGTTGAAACGCTTCCAACAAACGGCAATCCGCAGGGATCAACTCACCGGCAGAAAGTTCCACAATATCGCCGCACACCAGTGTGGCGGCCGAAACGGTGGCTTGCACGCCGCCGCGTCGCACACGCACCAAGGGGGAGGCCAGCGCCTTCATCGAAGGCAGCGCCCGTTCGGCGCGCCACGCGCGAAAGGCCACCAACAGGCAGCGCACCACGGCCAATACTGCGATCACCAGCGGCGTGATCCAGTCTCCTTCGCGATACGTGGTGAGGGTTTTATGAACCGCCAGGGCGGCTGCCACCGCCGCGGCGGCTAACAGCAACCACACCGAAGGCTGCGCGAACAGCCGTCCGATGCCGTGACGAAATGACAGATCAGCCGGTTTATCCACAATGTTGCGACCGCTTTCGCGCAAGCGGTCGGCCGCTTCTTCGGTGGCAAGGCCGTTTTCGCGATCGGTGCCGAGTTCGGTCAGCACCGCTTCGATCGGTTCACTGTGCCAGATCACATATATCATCCTTTCCTTACATGGAAAATCACTGGGGAATTATAGGTTAAAAAATAACATATATCATAGTATAACGCATTTGCCTGAAAAAAGGAAGAGGCAAACCGAAAAAAGTTGAAAACAAACCGAGAATTTGCTTTTTTCGCTTTCTCTGCTTTTTCTCTTGCCAAACGGTGCGGAATCGGGTATAATGACCGTAACTATATGTGGTTGAGGTGTTATGTGTATGACGGACAGCATTGCCAATTGGCTGAATGAGATCATTCCTTTTTCGGGTGAATGGACAGCGTTCATCGTTTCACTGTTTCCCATTCTGGAACTGCGCGGCGGCATGATCATCGCGGCGTTGCGTCAGGTGCCTTACGGCTTAGCGCTGCCCATCTGCGTGGTGGCGAATCTGCTGCCGATCCCCTTCGTTTTGTGGCTGATCCACCCCTTTTTCAACTGGCTGAAAACCACTAAGCATTTGAAAAAAGTGGCGGATTGGTTGGAACGCAAGACCGAAAAAAACAAGGATAAGGTCTTAAAATACGAATTTTTCGGTTTGCTCTTGTTTGTGGCCATTCCGCTGCCCGGCACGGGTGCTTGGACCGGCTCGTTAGTGGCAGCTATGCTGGATATGCCCATCAAGAAGTCGTTCCTCTCGATTGTGCTGGGCGTGTTGGGTGCAGCCGCCATTATGTCGGTGGTCACCTACGTGATCCCGTGGGCCGTTGCGCTGTTGGCCGCATGAGTCGGCAAACGGATGTTGCCATCATCGGCGGTGGTGCTGCCGGTCTTGCGGCGGCGATCTTTTTGAAACGTGCCTGCCCCGACGTGGGGGTGACCGTGTTGGAAAAAGCACCCCGTGTGGGGCGCAAACTGTTGGCAACCGGCAACGGCACGTGCAATATCAGCAACATACACGCTGCACCTTCGTATTATCACGGGGGTGACGTGTCCTTTGTCAAGCCGGCGTTGGAGGGGCTCTCTCCGACGGCGGCTATGGCTTTTTTCGCCGAGATCGGGGTGGTTTGCCGTCCGCGTGAAGACGGGCGCGTATATCCGCTGTGTGAACAGGCGGCGGCGGTGCTTTCGCAACTGCGCGCGGAGTGTGCGGCGCGCGGTGTGGAGGAACTGACCGATGCGGCTGTGGCGGCTATTCACCCACAAAAGCGTGGCTTTTTGCTGGATACGGCGGTGGGTCACGTGCGTGCAGATCAAGTGTTGGTGACCGCCGGCGGTGCCGCCTCGCCCTCACTGGGTGGCACGACAGACGGTTATGCGCTGTTGGTGTCATTGGGGCACGCCAAAACACCGCTGTTTCCGGCGGTGACACAGATCTGCGCCGAAAGCGAGTTTTTGCGTGCGGTGAAGGGGCTGCGTGCCGACGTGCATTTGGCGTTGCATTGCGATGGGCGACCGGTGGCGCAGAGCAGCGGTGAACTGCTGTTTTGCGATTACGGTCTTTCGGGTCCTGCGGCGTTGGCGATTTCACGTGCAGTGGGGGATTGGGAGCGCAAAAAGCAAGGCGAAATGACCGCGGCGGTGGATTTGTTGCCCGACTGGACGGCGGAAGAGGTTACACAGGAGGTGTGGCGCCGCCGTGCTCTTCACGGGCGCACGATGGAAGAACTGTTGACCGGCCTTTTGAACAAGCGGATCGGGCAAACGGTGGTGAGGGCGGCCGATGTGTCGCTTTCGCAAGCGGCCGATACGCTGACGAAAGAACAAGCACATAGGATTGCCGGCGTGATCAAGCAATGGTGCTTCACGGTGCGCGGTACCAAGGGACTTGCTGCTGCGCAGGTGACCGCCGGAGGCATCGCTACGACGGAGTTTGATCCGTACACCATGCGTTCGCGCCGCGTGAGAGGGTTGTATGCTGCCGGTGAGGTGCTGGATATCGACGGTGATTGCGGTGGCTTTAACCTGCAATGGGCGTGGAGCTCGGCATTTGCGGCGGCTGCCGGTATTTTGGCAGAAAGGCAGGGTAACCTATGATTCGGTTGACCAACGTTACGCTGCCGCTTGCGTATACGCAGGAGTCTTTGGTGACGGCGGCTGCCAAATGTTTGCGTATTTCCTCGGCATCGGTGACGGCGTGTGTGTTGTATAAACGTGCGGTGGACGCGCGCAAAAAAGAGGCGGTGTGCTTTAAAGCCACCTTGGATGTGCAGGTGAAGGGTGATGAGGTGGCCGTTGCCGCTAAATGCCGCGATGCCGCCGTGATCACCCCCACGACCTATTGCCCGAAAACGGCCCCTGCCGATCGCGGTTTGCCGCCGGTGGTGGTGGGCAGCGGACCGGCCGGTCTGTTTGCGGCACTGGTGTTGGCGCGCGCCGGATGGCACCCCGTATTGTTGGAACGCGGACAAGACGTTGATACGCGCCGTGCGGCGGTGGAGCGCCTTTGCACGCAGGGCGTGCTGGATACTGAATGCAACGTGCAGTTCGGCGAGGGCGGTGCCGGCACATTTTCGGACGGCAAGCTGAACACGGGAATCAAAGACGCGCGCTGCCGTTTTGTGTTGGAAGAGTTGGCGCATGCCGGGGAGTGCCCCGATATTTTGTGGCAGGCCAAACCTCACGTGGGTACTGACCGTCTGCGCGGTGCCGTGCGCCGTTTGCGTGAAGAATTGCTTTCGCTTGGCGGTGAGGTGCGGTTTGGTTGGTGCGTGACGGATATCACCGTGCAAAGCGGTGTGCTCACGGCGTTGACCGTGCGCACGCCCGAAGGGGAGCAGACGCTGCCTTGCACACGCGCGATTTTTGCGATAGGGCACAGTGCGCGTGATACGGTGGCTATGTTGCACCGTCACGGCGTGCCGATGGAGCAAAAGCCTTTTGCGGTCGGCGTGCGCATCGAACATCCGCGCGAGATGATCGATCGCAGCCAATACGGCCGCTTTGCGGGGCATCCGGCCTTGGGGGCTGCCGATTATAAATTGAACGTGACCGCCCCAAACGGGTGCGGTGTGTATACGTTTTGCATGTGTCCGGGCGGTGTGGTGATGGCAGCTGCTTCGGAAGAAGGCGGTGTGGCTGTCAACGGGATGAGTGAGTTTGCCCGTGATGCGCGCAACTCCAACAGTGCTTTGCTGGTGGGCGTGGCACCGCAACAACTGGCTTCTACCGACGTGTTGGCCGGCTTTGCGCTGCAGCGCGAGATGGAGCAGGCGGCCTTCCGTTTGGGCGGCGGCGGTTACCGCGCTCCTGCACAGCTGGTCGGCGATTTTGCGGCCGACCGTGCAAGCGTGGCGCTGGGCGATGTGGTACCCTCCTATCGCCCCGGCGTAACCCTGTGTGATCTGCGCGCCTGTTTGCCGCCGTTTGTGGCAGAGGCGCTGAAAGGAGCGTTGCCTTTGCTCGGCCGCAAATTGGTCGGTTTCGATTGTCCCGATGCGGTGATGACGGGGGTGGAGTCCCGTTCCTCCTCGCCCGTGCGTATGCTGCGTGACGAAGCAGGACAAAGTGCGGTGCGCGGCGTATATCCGTGCGGTGAAGGGGCAGGCTATGCAGGCGGCATTATGTCGGCCGCCGCCGACGGCGTGCGTGCCGCCGAATGGCTGATGAGCAACCGATAACGGCCTGTGCAGAAGGGTTTGGAAGAAATTTTAAAAAAATTAAAAATTTCTCTTGACAATCAGGTGCGGATAGTGTATTATAGTCAAGCAGTTTGCGAGACATGCACCATTAGCTCAGTTGGTAGAGCACCTGACTCTTAATCAGGGTGTCCCGGGTTCGAGTCCCTGATGGTGCACCATGCACGGCCCGTTGGTCAAGTGGCCTAAGACTCCGGCCTCTCACGCCGGCAACAGCGGTTCGAATCCGCTACGGGTCACCAAGCCGGCAGAAGCCGGCATATATTGCTCTTTAGCTCAGTTGGTTAGAGCACCTGACTGTTAATCAGGGGGTCCTCGGTTCAAGTCCGAGAAGAGCAGCCAAAAAAACTCTTGTTCGAAAGAACAAGAGTTTTTTAGTTATATTCGCCTTCGGTGAGTGATATTGCTTCGCAGTGATATTTAGGCTACGCCTAAGTGATATTGCCCTTCGGGCAGTTAAGAGGCGAATATAATATCACTTTTGCAATAGCAAAAATATCACTATGCCGTAAGGCATAATATCACTCTGTGCGGAGCACAGAATATCACCAACTCTTGCGCTTGTATTGCTTTTATGCTATAATGCACTTAAAGGTCGGTGAATCTTATGAAAGATAAAAGAAACAAAAACGATGTATTTTTAACTTTATGGATTGCTTTTGGTGTCATAGTTATTTTAGGTTTTTTTGTGTTTTCTATGATAATTGGTGGAAGCGCAGGACTTGGCTATCAAGAAAGTGGACATTTTTTTGTTCGTGATCATGCTGAAGTAGTTGAAGTGTCAAAAATAATTTGGGAAATAAGCAATATTTGGGGCATCCTCTTTTGGATATTTATTCCGCTCACACCTATAGGTGCGTTTGTTATTTCAAATATCCAAGAAAAGATAGAACAAAGAAAAAATAGGTTTGAATAAAGAAAATCCTCGGTTTTCGTCCAGTTCTTTTTTGGACACGAGAGACAGAAAAAAGGACTTCACGAAAGTGAAGTCCTTTTTTCAACTAAATCCGTCCTAACGGACGGGATAAATCCATCTTCGATGGGTGAAATCGCTTCGCGGTGAAATCCGACTTCGTCGGGTTATAGACGGATTTAATTTCACATTTTGCGTTAGCAAAATATTTCACCAAAGGCGAAAGCCTTTGATTTCACCGTGAGCGAAAGTGGACGATTTCACTTATCCTTGCGATTTTGCCGCTTTTATGCTATAATATACAAAGAGGCGGTGATGATATGCGGAATAGCAACAATAAAACAATTATATTACTTGCGTATTGTAATCGATTTGTTTTTCCTTTAATTACTTTCTTTGTTCCTATTTTTGTTGGATGCGACGACCGTGCCAGAGTGCTCTATTTAGGTATTTCGTTTTTTGCTTTGTCTGTATACAATATTGTTGGTGTCTTGATTAAATGGAAACATATTTATTGTGCACATCAAAGTATGTCACACAAAAAAATGACCCCTGGTAATATACAATGGGATACTCTTAGTTTTTCAGATAAATATGCACTGCATATTGTATTTGTAGTGTTCTCTATTGTTGCTATTGTTTGTTATTTTGCAAATGTGCCTTGACGCATTAATAATTATTTATAGAAAATTTAGAGAAAATCAGGTTTTCGCCCAGTTCTTTTTCGGACACGAATGACAAAAATCCCGTTCATGTAAGTGGGCGGGATTTTACTTCTTACTTCTTACCTCTTCACTCTTACCTAAAAAGTCCTTGGGGCTTTGGGAAGTAATAGGTAAAAAGTAAGAAGTAATAAGTATTTTTCGCAAGGCTTTGCCTTGCTCTTTTTATTTTATATGGTATAATGGCAATATGAAAGGCGGTAATATTATGGCTGATAGTCCATTGATTATAAAATCTAAAGAATTTGCTTTGCAGATAATTAGAGTTTGTAACTATGTAAAACAAACTAAAAAGGAAGCCGTTCTTACAAATCAACTTATCCGTAGTGGTACCAGTGTTGGGGCTAATATTCGTGAAGCATTTTATGGACACGGAACTGCCGATTTTATTGCCAAACTTCAAATTGCACTGAAAGAATGCTCTGAAAGCGAATATTGGCTTGAGCTTTTAATTGAAAGTGGATATTATGATAACAACGAAATTTTAGAAAAGTGCATTGAAGTTAAAAAGCTATTGGTTACTTCAATAAATACTGCTAAAAGTAAGTTGAAGAAATAACCCAAGGCGGTGATGATATGTTCTTAACCAAAAAGAGTGTTAGAAAAATTTTGATTATGGCAATATGCTATTTTATTTTGGGAAGTATCGCAATTTTTTTATGGTTTGTTTTTAACAATATGGGTATTAACGAGAATTTTTTATTAATTTTAGGCATAATCGTATATTTGTTATGTATTCTTATGATTTTTTTGGGACGATATGCAGAAGGCAAGGGTAAGTTAATAAATCTTGGCAATAAACTTGTTCGTAACGAATTAAAACCTGCTGAGTTCATCCTGCACTATGAATCTTTGAAAAATTCAAATGACCTTGTGATTAAAAAGTCAAGTGTAGAGGTATTGCAATTGGTCGCTATTGCCTATGATTCATTAGATGATAAAGAAAATGTACTTGTAACAGTTGATGAAATGATTGATATTGCCGACGATAAGAAAAAAGCTTTCTCCAATCTTATAAAATGCTCTTTTTTGTTTTCTTATGGAAACTTTGAAGAGGCAGAATTGCTTTTTAATGAAACACAAAAACAAAAACTCGATATTATGTGTAGCGGCTTGGCTGATGCTATTTTAAAATGTGATAGAGCAATGGCTATGGGCGATTATAAAACTGTAGAGGCATATAATCTAAAATTATTAGAGCGTTCATTTCCCAAGCTTGATAATCTTGGTAAACTTGTTGTCCAATATAAGTTGGGCGAGGTTTATGAAAAATTGCAAGATAACAGCAAAGCCGCCACTTATTATCAATATTGTGCAGATTTTGGTGGAGAAACAGCAATAAAGAAATCTGCTATTGAAAAACTGCAACATATTAAATAAAGAAAATCAGGTTTTTCGACCGGTTTCATTTTGAGTGTCGGTCCCAAAAATCCCGTTCACGTAAGTGGGCGGGATTTTTACTTTTTACTTCTTACCTCTTCACTCTTACCTCAAAATAAAATTTGCACGGGATTTTTGGGAAGTAATAAGTAAAAGGTAAGAAGTATTTTTGCAAGGCTTTGCCTTGCTCTTTTTGTTTTGTAGTGGCATAATTATCCCGATAAATAAGAATTTGACGGAGGGCGATAGTGAAAACATAAGCTCTTATACAACGTATTTCCCTCTGAAAGTTATGTTGTTAAGATTCAGAAGGGATAAACAACTTCTGTAATTTAGGCAAACCTCGTTTCAGGTGCGTTAAGTTCCTGCTGTTCAATTTAACATACGAAAACATCTCGCGCGCGTGAGCGTTCGGGATGTTTTTTGTTTTTGCCGCAATACTGTTTTTTATAAAAAATATCGTTTGGTGCGAAAAAACGTGAAACGCTGCGTTATAACGTATACCAATACACACGAAAGGTAGGAAACGAGAATGACGAGAGAAGCCATGGCGAGCGAGATGCTGTCAGACCAGTATCTGCTTCGCAAAAATCAAATCTATTTGTTCGGCCCGATCGAAACGGGAATGGCTGCGCGTGTGATTCCGCAAATGCATTACATTGAGCAGAAAATGCTGGATGAAAATCTGCCGGAGGAGGAACGGGTGTTGACCTTGCTGATCAACAGCCCCGGCGGTGCGGTGTCGGACGGATTGGCGATCTACGACACTATCAACATGCTCAACTGTGAGGTGCGCACCATCTGCGTCGGGCTGGCGGCTTCGATGGGGGCGTTTTTGCTGTCGTCGGGCAGCCGTGGTATGCGATTTGCGCTGCCAAACAGCGAGATTTTGATTCATCAACCGCTTGGCGGCGCACAAGGGCAGGCGTCGGATATTATTATTGCGGCAAAGCACATTGAGCACACGCGCCGAAACCTGAATGCCGTTTTGGCCATGAACACCGGCAAAACGGTGCATCAGATTGCCAAAGATACCGACCGTGACTACACCATGACAGCGGAAGAAGCCGTGCGGTACGGTCTGATCGACAGTGTGCTTCTGCCCGAAAGAATCAAAGCAAAGGAGAGATCACTTTGAAGAATGCCGTTGGTTACTTAATCGAACCGTTGCTGACACAGTTCTTCTTTATGGACGCTATCTGCCGTGGCTTTCTCGATGAAGAGGCGCGGCTGAAGACCTTCCAAGAGTTGGCGCGTGTGTTTTGTGTGCCGACGGATGAGGAGACGATGCTGCACTTTGAGATCGCCAACAGGGGAGAATACCGCAGCGTTGCAGACTACCCGGCCTATGAGCGCTTGTGCCGTATGATCGAGTTTGCCGAGCAAAGCGGTCAGGCGGTGGAACAGACGGCGATAGACCGTGTGGTGCTCGCGCAAAAACGGGAATCCATGCGGATGAAGGCCGAGATCTTTAAACAGAGCAAAAACCTGACGGCCGATATCATTGCCGATACGTTGCTGCACACCGCCATGAACGGGAACGTCGATGCGATGGTGACACTGGCTTACATGGAATATCACGGGCTGTGTATCGGTAAGGACACCGAAAACGCCATGAAACGGATACGCCAGTGTGCCGGTTGGAACCACCTGTTCGGAAACCTGATGGGGATCGCCTACGACAAAAAGGAACGCGCGGCCTATTTTGATACGCTGTATACGGTTTCGCGCAGTTCCAATCAACGTGAAGTTTTTAGATATATCTGCGCCGCCACCGGTTACAACAAACGCGTGAGCAAGCGGCCGGTGGCCGATATCGTGGAGCAGGCGTTCGGCATGGGGATCGTGCAGCGCAACGTTTATGATCCCGTTTTTGCCAAGGTGGTGTTTTCGACGCTGATCAGCGCTGAAGACAAGGAAAAACTGCTGCTGAACCGTAAGAGAGATGCGATTGCCTCGCTGTCGGATATTCCGTTTGATGCCCGGCGTGAGACAGCGTTCTCCTTCCGCTTTAAGCGCGCGGAAAAACTGCCGCTGAACCGAGAAGAGGAGCTGCAGCGGATATTTTGCAGCCTTTCACCGGCCATCAACGGGCGTGAAGCACTCTATCGCCCCTTGTTGGTGGTGGGGGATGACGAATATCTTTCGCAGATGTATCTGCAAGCGGTGAAAAGCGGCTTTGAACGCAGCAATGCGGTCATCGAAGTGGATGCCGGTATGCTGACCGAGCAGGATTTTGCAGGGGCCAAAGAAAACTTTGTATTGCGTGGACTCTCCGAAACCAAGCAATCCCACACGGTGTTTTTGATCAAACACTGTGACGAGCTGGGTGAGAAGCTGCTGGAGGAGTTGGTCAAGCTGTTGGACTACGCATACCGCCGTCGGTTCAAATTGCTGGAGCCGACCGTTTCGCTGGATATTTCGGACGTGTTGCCGGTGCTGTTTGCCTCGGAAAACAACAGTCGGGTGCGCCGCCTGGCGGAAGAATGTGACGTTGTGTGGACCGCGCGCCTCAGTGAAGCGGAAAAACAGACGGTGATTGACACCATGTTCCGTTCCCGTTCCAAATCCTTCGGCGTGCGCCGTGTGAAGGTGGCGGAAGATTGCAAGGCGTTTTTGGCACCGTTTAAAACGGGTCACATTCTGCGCATCATCGACGGTGCGCTGAAAAAGGCAGCGTATGACAACGCGCCACTGATCACGGCCGCTTCGCTGCGATCGGTTACCGATCAGCAGAATATCCACCGTGACAGACGGGGATTCGGTTATTTCGGAGGTGTAAAAAATGAAGACTATTGAGTTGTTTCGGGATTACGAAAATGCGAAACTTTCCACCGTGGAGGAATACATCGAAACCCATCGCGAAACCACGGTGAAATTTCATGAGCTGCCTCAGCGCGATATTGAGGGGATCCCGATCTGCGTGCGCCGTGATGCGGCAGGTGAGTTGGAGGTCTCTTTCATTCCCGACACCCATTTGCTTGCGATCGGTGCCACGCGCAGCGGCAAAACGACGGGGTACGTGATTCCCACGATCAACGTGCTGCTGAACAAAAAAGAGCGCCCCAGCCTGGTGATCAGCGACCCGAAACAGGAGTTGTACCGCGGCAATGCCAAAAAGTTTGCCGATAGAGGGTATCGCGTGCTGCAGTTGGACTTTACCAACTATGTGCACAGCGATTGCTGGAATCCGCTGACCAAATATTTTCGCGCCTACCGCCGCTATCTCGAGGTGGAATCGCTGGTGACGGTGGTGGAGCACGAAGGCGCGCTGAAGCACGCCTTGGACGGCGTGATATATGACGACAGCGACGAGCTGGAACGGGCCGTTAACGAGAGACGCGAAGGGTATTTCGATGAGGTGGAAAAAGGCATCACCACGCTGGCGTTGGCTGCCATGCCGCAGGGAAATGACAAAGATCCGTTTTGGATTGAGTCGGCACGCGATCTGCTGCGTGCCATTTTGTATGGTATGCTGGAGGACAGCCAAAGCGGTGCGGTGACCGAGGACACCTTCTCCTTCGATACCGTTTTGCGCATTTTTGACACGTTTTCGGATGCCGAAAAGGAATACGACGGAGGCTATTTCACCCGTCGTGATCCCGCGACATCCAAGGCCTACCAGCTGGCGCATAAATGCATCGTTGAGCAAGCCCCCACCACGCGGCGGTGTATCTCCTCGGAATTTGCTGCCAAAATCAATAAATTCCGCGACACGGCCGTGCGACGCATCACCTGCACCAACACGTTTGAGATGCAGGAATTGGATGACGGCGTGCCCACGGTGATCTTTGTTTCCTACAAAGACGAGGAAAGCCTGCATTACGAAGTGATCAGCATGTTTTTGAGCAATTTGTATACCGAACTGATCGGGGTTGCGAGAAAGCGCGGCGACCGTTTGCAGCGGCCGTTTTACTTCCTGCTGGACGAGTTCGGTAATCTGCCGCCGTTCAACGATTTTGATAAGGTGATTTCCGCCTGTGCCGGCCGCAACATTTGGTTTTTGCTGATTCTGCAGTCGTATGCGCAGCTGTATCATATCTACGGCAAGGAAACGGCCGAGATCATCAAGGATAATTTGAATACCCACATTTTCTTCGGTACCAACAACCCCGAAACCAAGCGTGAATTTTCCGAAGAATGCGGAAAAAAGACCATTATCGCACCCACTTCGGCGTTGAACGGCAGCGGCGAGGCGATTGAACGGTACGATAAAGACACGGTTTCTCTGGTGCCGGTCAGTGCACTGACCAAGTTGGCGGTGGGGGAATGCATTGTCACGCAGATGCGTGAAGACGTGCTGTGGTCGCGCTTTGAGCGCAGTTACACTTGCCCCGAGTTTGAAAGTGACCATGCAGATCCGTGCGCGCGTGCTGCGCAGGTGCGGTTTTGCGATACGCGCTATTTGTACGATCCGAAAGAAGCGGCCGAAAGTGGTTGCGGTGTCAGCAAAATGTTTGAGTTTTGAGGAGGGATATGCCATGAGTGAGATCAACGCTTACTACATACAAACAGTATTGGAACAGCAAAAAGCCGTCACCCTCCCGTGGATACAACACACCTTTTCGCTGTCATATCGCGAGGCCAAAGAGTTTTTGGAGGTGCTGATGCGGCGCGGCTGGGTGAAGAGAGAAGCAGAAGAGCACGGTTACGCGGTGCAGCACGAGTTTTTGCGCCTGCGCACGTTGAGACGCAACGAGGTTACTTCGCTGATCAAGCGAATGACCGATGACAACGCGGCTGTGTTGAAGTTGCTGTTGACCGAGCCGTGCAACGGCATTAGCTACGAAGAGGTGCACCAGATGCTTCGCCGGGGGTTCCTTTGTCGCGCGGTGTTGGAAAATTTGCAGGAGGCCAAGTTGATTTACCGTGCAGACGATCGCTTTTTCTGCTGCGTTTCTGCCGAGACGGTGCATGTGCTGGATGAGGTGGCACGTGTGAAAGAAAACGTGGAAACGATGAGTGAAACGGAGCGTAAAGAGGCGCAAAAAGCCATACGAAAACTGTTTGAAGATCTGTTTTGAATTTTTATAACGGCCGTGCGAAAAACAAGGCGCACGGCCGTTATATATTTGTGGGTCGAAAGGAAGAAACGGAGTATAACTTGACGGTGCGGCTGACGATGTGATATACTTACATACGACAAATTCTGACAAAGCATACCGTTGACTGTGCCGAAGAAAGGACGGTGTAACGACGTGGTTTTTACAAACGAAGATTTCGACAGAATGGTGCACGAGGTGCTGCAGGATGAGCCGTGTTTTGATACCCTGTGTCACATGGTGCAAATGACGGCCGAAAGCACGGTGTCCTACTGTTGCCGCAAGGAGGATTGTCTGCGTGGGCGCGACTTTGAAGAGGACATCATGCAAACGCTGCAGCTGAAGATCATGTTGCACGTGATCACGGACTTTTTGCGTAACAGCGAAGGGCGCGCTTGCGCGGAGGGATATAACAACAATCCCCAAGGTTTCAGCGGCTGGATCAAGCGGCTGGCGGAAAACGAGGTGAAGGATCTGGCACGGCGTGTGCGCAGACGAAACGAGTGCGAACTCTTGCCGAGCGAGGAGGCTTGTGCGTCCGATCGCCGTGAGAAGTATTGGCAGCTGCAGCAGGCGTTTGACATCGTGTTGGATGCACGGTCGGGCGTGTATATCGTGCTGACGTGGGTGGCGCAGTTTGTGTTTGTGCTGGGTGTGGGCGTGAAAAAGGTGCGCTCCGCCGAACGGATCGTGAGGCTGTTTGAGAATAAAACGCTGTTTGAAATGTACACAATACTGTTGGACGGCTGTCGGTATATCCCGTGGCTGGTGGTGAGCGAAGAGAGGCAAAAGCAGCTGCAGGCGGCGCTTTGTGCGCGTGATGCCGACGGCAATATGTATGGCGACCGTCACTACGGCGAGTTCTTTATGGTGAAAAACGGCGAGCCTGCCGGCAAGTTGTCGGTCAGTAATTGGGTGAACCGTATGAATGGGCTTATCAAGCGAAAAATGGGGGATCCGTGCGAAACGGATCCTCCCCAAAAAAAGAGGGACGAGAAAAAAGAGCAAGATAAGACAAGGAGAGATGACCGTGAGCCATTTGACAGTGAATCAAATCATTGAGTTTGTATCGTTGACGGAGTTGGATGATCAGGCGATGAAACTGATCTCCACCGTGAACGGACATATATATAAATGCGATGCGTGTTTGGAAAAAGTAAAGGCTTTTCAATTGATCTACGATGAATTTTCGCGGTTGGGTTTGGACGATAACTTCGAAGCCTACGCGCAAACGGTGATGGCAACGGACGAAACGGAAACGAAAAAAACCGAACGACATTTGAGAAAAGCGCAAGGATAAACAGCCATGACGTATGTTGAATTTTTTGATAAAACAGCGGTCGAAAACGTGGCTGCTTGCCTGACGCACGCGCCGGCACGGGTTGTGTTTATCGGAGAGGACAAGCGGCAGATGCAGACACAGATAGAACGGTATCAGCGTGTGTTTGCCGGTCGCGGCTGCGAGGTCGAGTGCATTGCCATGGCGGTGGATAAAGCGGATTTGAGCCATGCGGTGGAACTGTTGTGCGATATCGTGGAAACCTATGACAACTGTGTGTTTGATATCACGGGCGGCAGCGAAATTTTGCTGTTGGCGCTTGGGATCGTGTGTGAACGGTATCCCGACGAGCACATTCAGATACATAAATTTAATCTGCGCAACAACATGCTGTACGATTGCGACGAGGGTGGACAAACCGTTCGCAAGGTGCCGACCGCCCTTTCGGTCGAAGAGAACATTCGCATTTACGGCGGTGAGGTGGTATACGGTGATGTCACGGAGTCGAAGACCTACCGCTGGGAGATCTCTCCCGAATTTGCCGAAGACGTGCAACTGATGTGGGGCATCTGCAAGGACGACGTGCGTGCGTGGAATGCGCAGATCGGATTTTTGAGTGTGGCGGAAAAACTGGGCGAAGGCAGTGCAGACGGGCTGTCTGTCACGGTTTTGCGCAGTAAAGTGGTCGGTTATTTGCAGCATCACGGTTGGAAAGATGAGGTGGACACGGAAATTATGGGCCGCCTGCTGCAATGCGGCCTGCTGACAGCGTTTGAGGAAGGCGAGAACCTGACGGTATCTTACAAAAACGCGCAGGTGAAACGGTGCTTGACCAAAGCGGGACAAGCGCTGGAAATGAAGGTGTTTTTGGCGGCGCGCGCGGTGCACGACGGCGAAGGTCGGGCGGTATACGGCGATGTGCTGAACGGTGTGACGATCGACTGGGACGGTTGCGTGCACGAAGAAGGCTGCGGCACGGCATACGATACCGTGAACGAGATGGACGTGTTGCTGATGCACGGAGTGATCCCGGTGTTTATTTCCTGCAAAAACGGCACGGTGGCGGTGGAGGAGTTATATAAACTTCACACGGTGGCAGAGCGATTTGGCGGTGCATATGCCAAAAAAGTGCTGGTTACAACCGCTTTAGACGACATGGGCGAGGCCGGTGAATACCTGCGTCAACGCGCACGGGATATGAAGATCCGCATTCTTGACGGGGTGCAGGATCTGGAGGATGCGGAGTGGGAAAGCCGGCTGAGGAGCCTGTGGAGCAATTAAGCGATTGCTTAACGTGTGAGGAGAGTACCTTTTGTAAAAAATGGGAACGGAGTGATACATCATGACGCCGGAGATGTTGTTTGTTTGGCTGCGCCGCTTGCTTTGGGCATCGGTGGTGCCCACCTGCGTTGCACTCGGGTTCGGTTTTGCGCGATGGCTGCAAAACCGTGTGGCACCGCCTGAACGACGGTATCGTCCCACGGTGGCTCCTGCGGTGTTTTCTTTGGCTTTTCTGTTTTTGTCCTTGTGGGCGTTACGCTGTGTGCTTGGCCTTTATGCGTTGTGGTTTACGCCGAGCACCGAAGGGGCGTGGCTGCTGTGGATGGAGGCGCTCGAAAGTGCGTTTCGGGCGATGCGCACCTTCGGTGTGACCGAGGATTACCGCCACTATACGCAGCTGCTTCGTGAGGTGCTCGCCGCGGTGTACCCACACGCTTCTCGCCTGCAGGGCTTTTTCGTGGTCTATGCCTCGGCGCTTCATTTGGCGGCACCTGTTTTCGGCGGCGCTGTCGTGTTGCAGGTGTTGACCGGCATTTTCCCGAAACTGCGGCTGTGGTGGGCCAACCATGTCGTGCGTTGGCGAGGCATCTGCTATTTCAGTGAATTGAACGCCGCTTCGTTGGCGCTGGCCAAAAGTATGGGCGCGGTGCCGCAACGGCCGTTTTTGGTGTTTTCCGATGTTTACGTGGACAACGACAGAGAGAAAGATTCGGAATTGCTGCTGGCGGCTAAGCGCATAGGGGCGATTTGCGTGCGTGATGACGTGGTTCACGTGGCCAAGCGGCGCCACGGCAAACGCCGCTTTTTTCTGATTGATGAAAACGAGTTCGGCAATCTGCAAACGTTGGCGGCGCTGACCGACAAAACAACGCTCAAATACGTAAAGAAGGCAGAGATCTTCCTTTTTGTGCAATCGGATGCCTATGTGAAGGTGGAACAACAGGTGCGCGCCAAGGTCGGCACGCCGCCACTGATCGTGCCGGTCAACAGTTATCGCAACCTGGTGCACAATCTGTTTGGCGAGGTGCCGCTATATGAGCCGCTTATCGGCAAAGCGGATCCGACGGATTTGTGCGTGACAATTTTGGGAAACGGCGCCATCGGCACCGAGGCGCTTTTGGCTACCTATTGGTTTGGACAGATGTTTGTCAACTCTCCCAAAAAGGCGATGACACCTTGCCGCTTGACCGTGAACGTGGTGTCTAAGGATTCGACCGAGGCGTTTTATGCCAAATTGGGATATATCAACCCCGAAATTCAACACACGGCCCAAAAGAATAACCCGATTTTGCGCTGGGGAAAAGCGAGAGAATACGCTCCGCCGTATTGCACACTGAACTACGTGCCGGCCGACGTGAAAGACGGCGGTTTGTGGAGCGAAGAGACCGAAACCCAAAAGAGGCTGTTTGACTCGGATTATTTCATTGTGGCTTTGGGAAGCGACGCCGATAACATTGCTGTTGCAGAAAAAATTCGCTATCATGTCGGGAAACGCCGTTTGGAAAACAACCAAAAGGGCGGCGCGGTGATTGCCTACGCGGTGTTTGATACGAAGTTGTGCGATCTTTTGAACACGCGGTCCAAACAGGAGGAACGGGGGCCGGGCGGCAATGTGTATATGCATGCCTTTGGCAGCCTGGAACAGGTGTATAGCTGCGAAAACGTGTTTATGTCGCGCTATTCGGTGTGGGCGCAGGAAATAGGCATGGCTTACGATAAGGCGAACGGCTACGTTGCAGAAAACCGCAATCGCAGTGCAAACGAGAATGGAAACTACAACCATTGGTCGAATCTCACCCGTGCAGAACACGTGAAATATAAAGTGTTTTCACTGGGTTGGATAGATCGGTCGCTGTTTGATTTTGGCGAAAAAGAGGAGTATCAAAAACACATACAAGCACTGTGCGAGCGTTTTTGGCGGCTGGCGGTGACCCCCTCTTGTGCGTTGTTGGGCAAGGAGGACAAAAAGGCACATGCGGATCTCGAACGCAAAAAGCATTGCCTGGCCTGGCTGGAACACCGCCGTTGGTGTGCGTTTATCCGCACGTTGGGGTTCCGCCACACCACAGCGCTCGAGCAGAATTGGCAGCAGTGGCGCAGCCATAAGAACATGCCGCTGAAACTGCATCCGTGCCTGGTGGAGGCGCGCCTGCCGCGGTGTGACGGCAGGGATGTTTATGCGTTTGCACCAAAGAGTGACCGTCTGGATGCCTTGGAAGAGGCGTGGCTGGCGGTGCTCACCAAAGCTGCGGAGAAAACGTGCAAGGAGACGGGCAAAGCGAGCGAAAAACCCCGGCGGCCCGACTTTAAAAAACACGATTTCTACACTCACGAGTTCGATAGTCACGTGTTGGCGTCGCAATTCAGCCGCCGTGGTGAAGATGGTATAGTCGTGCCGCACTACACCGAAAAACGGCTGGCTCGTTTGTGCCGGCAAAAGCGCGTGCGCGGCGCCGTGCGCTATGAACACGACAGACGCACGGATTGGATCGTGCCGAGTGAGGCGATTCATGCAAGGCTGCAGCGGCGATACGCTGTGCCAAAAGAGGAGGATCGTGCGGCGCTTGCTATCCCGAAAGGGGCGGTGCACATGGCCTTTGTATTTGATGGCAAGTGGTATGTTAAAAAATCCCTGCTGCGCAGGGCTAAACGCGGAAAATAAGCAATGAAAAGCCGCAAAACGGAAAAAAGCCGTTTTGCGGCTTTTTTCGTTTTTACGTGCGAAAAAACGCGCGTGCGTGCGTTATAGTGTTACATAAGGTGACACGAACAACCCGCACCTGTTTTAAGAAGGCGGATTTTCGCTCACCTTACCGTTGTGTGAAAAGGAGGCGAGGGATATGCAGTATCCCTATCCGCGTATCAGCAATTATTTGATCTACCGTAAACGGCGCGGCGGTGGCGTGTGTGTTACTGATTATCAAACCGACGCACGCTATCTTGTGGAGGGGGAAACGGCGCAGTATATGCGGCGGCTGGACGGGTTTACCCACCCGTTCGATATTCCCACCACGCTGACAAAAGGAGACGTAAAACAGTTGCTTGCGTGGCTGAAGGTGAACGATCTGCTGCGCGAAAGCGACGTGGCAAGCGTCGAGGGCGGTTACTTTCTGAAAATGCTGTGGCAGCCGAGGGTGACACCGGCGCTGCGGTGGTTTGCCCGTTTGTTGAACCTGATTTTTACGTTGGGATGGCTGCCGCTTTTGGTGTGGGGCTTCACACTCTTTTGCCGAAATTTTATGTCTTTAGAACTCGGCGGCGGCTGGTTTGGTTTGGCGCTCGGTATGGTTTTCGGTATCGTGCTGCACGAGTACGGACACGCATGCGCGGCGCTTGCGAACAAAGCACCGGTGTTCGAGATGGGGGTTATGTTGATGCATTACGTTCTGCCGGGGGCGTATGTCATTTTCGACGACAGCTCTTTGTCTGTGATGCAACGTGTGCAGGTGTTGGCCGCCGGTGTGCAGACCAACTTGTTGTTGACGGGTGCGTGCTTTTGGGGTGCTGCTGTGTGGCCGATGCTCAGCGCCGATCTGTTTATGGCGGCCACCGCCAATCTGGTGTTGGCCGCCGGTAATTTGCTGTTGATCAAGGGGTTTGACGGCATGGGCATATTGTCGAATCTGTTGGGCGAAAAAGACCTTGTGCAAGCGTCGTTTGCCGTTGTCTTTAACAAGAAAAAAAGGCAAGCAGCGTTGAAAAGCGGTGTGTCCGGTGTGTCAAAAGTGGCGGTTGGCGCGGCTGTTTGCGCCCTTCAGTTGCTGCTTCCTCTGCTGTTGTTGATGAACGTGTTGGAGGGTGTAGCGTGTTTCGTGTAAGTAAAGCGATTCTTGTTTCGGTTGCGGTTACGGTGCTTTCGTGGGTAGCGGTTGGTACACGGTCGGCTGTGTTGGCGCCGGCGGTGCCGGCAGTGATGCTTGCTGCCGTGCGGTGGCTGCCGGCGGTGCGCGGCAGCGAAAACCGCTGGATGTTCCTATCGGTGCTGTGCGCCTCGTTGCCGTTTAATCTGGCGGTCATACGTCTGCCGGCGGTGTGGGAGGTTTTGTTTGACGGTATGTATGTGCTTGGCGTGCTGCGCGTCGTGGTGTTGTATGCCGTGCTGCTCAGTGCAGAGCAGTTGTGTATGGGGATGGCGGCAATGTTGCTGCGAAAAAAATAGAAAGTATCAAAGTGCTGCCCTTGTGCCGTCGGCAAAGGGGCAGCATATCTTATGTTGTGCGCGCGTTTCCATTTATAATAATTATTATATTAATGATTCTGGGTTGACTTTTGCATGAGAATATGTCATAATAAGGACGGTACAGTGCAGACTGTGCCGCAATATATCTGCGAGGGTACGCCTTGTGCTGCGAAAAAACGGCGGCACAAGGCTTGTGATGCATATTGAAAAGCAAAGAAGGTATACATGTATGGATAACGCGGCAAAGAACACGAAAGATTATTACGTAGTAGACTTGGCACACGTGGTCAAGGTGGTGTGGCAGCGCATTTGGATCGTTGCTGTTGTGAGTATTTTGGTGGCGGCAATCGGATTTTCGGTGGCAGCCTTCGCCATCACTCCCACCTACGCTTCGTCGATACTGCTCTACGTCAACAACAGCTCGTTCAACGTGGGTGACCTCGGCTTCAGCATCAGTTCGTCGGAACTGACGGCGGCCCAGAGCCTGGCTAAGACCTACACGGTGCTTTTGAAAAACCGCACCACATTGGAACGGCTTGTGAACGAAACGGGCATTTCCCACAACTGGGAAGATCTTTACGACATGATTGCTTCCGAACCGGTGAACGAAACCGAGGTTATCCGCGTGACGGTCACCTGCGAGGATCCGTATGAGGCACAGCAGATCGCAAACGGCATTGCCAAGGTGCTGCCGCAGCGCATCGCCGAAATCGTGGAAGGTGCCTCGATGGAGGTGGTGGATTCCGCCATTGCCGAAACCCAAAAGGTGGCGCCCAGCATTGCGACATACACGGCGGTGGGGTTCTTGCTGGGAGCGTTGCTCTCGGTGGTGCTGCTGGTCATCATGGCGCTGTTGGATAACACGGTGCACGATGAAGAATACGTGATTCAAACCTACGGATATCCGATTTTGGCCAAGGTGCCCGACTTGTTGGAAAGCGGCAACCGCAAATACGGATACTACTACCGCTATAAGCGGAGTTCGAAGTAAAGGAGGGGATACCGATGCCGAAACGGACAAAGAAGAAAAAGAGTTTCTTTTCGCTTGTCGATAGCCAAAAAACGCTGCACAAGAACCTGGAGTTCACGGCAACCGAGCAATATAAACTGCTGCGTACCAACCTATCCTTCACCTTGCCCGAAACCGAGGGATGTAAGATCATCGGTGTAACAAGTTCGATGCGCGGCGAAGGCAAAAGTACCACCGCCGTGAATCTGTCGTACGTGCTGGCGGAAAGCGGCAAAAAGGTGTTGCTGATCGACGGTGACTTGCGTATCCCTTCCATCGCCAAGAAGATGAAGATCGCAAGCACGCCCGGTCTGACCGATCTGCTGCGCGGCGATACGACGGTAGATTTGGAAGAAATGAAGTCGGCGTATTTTTGGAATTGGTATATCATGCCTTCGGGTGCGCTGCCGCCTAACCCGTCGGAGTTGCTTGGCTCCAAGCGCATGGAAACGGCGTTGGCCACCCTTTCACAGCAATTCGATTTCATTGTGGTGGACCTGCCGCCCGTGAACATCGTGTCGGATGCGCTGGCCATCTCCAAGTTCATTACCGGCATGATCGTGGTGATTCGTGAAGAATACACCGAGAAAAAGGAACTGGAAACCTGTTTTCGCCAGTTGCGGCTTTCCAACGTCAACGTTCTCGGCTGCGTGATGAACGAGACCAAGAGTGGCAAGGGTTACTACAGCCGCTACCGTTACAAGCGCTATTACCGTTACTATAAGACCTACGGCAATTACGATTCCGCTACCAAACGGTAAGGGGGCGCGTGTATGATCGATCTTCACACGCACCTTCTTCCACAGATGGATGACGGCAGCAAAAGTGTGGAAGAAAGCGGCGCCATGCTGGCCGCCTTGGCGGCACAGGGTGTGGATACGGTGGTTGCCACCCCTCACTTTTATGCCAACGATGAATCGGTCGCGGCGTTTGTAAAACGGCGCGAAGCGGCGCGAGCCCGTTTGCAACCGGTGATACCTTCCTCGATGGAACTGTTGTCGGGGGCAGAGGTGCGGTATTATCCCGGTATCAGCCACCTGGAGGATTTGCCGCTTTTGCAGATCGGAAACAGTAGGCTTTTGCTGTTGGAAATGCCGGTGGCACCGTGGGGTGAATCCACCGTGCGCGAACTGGGAGAACTTTCCGGTTTGCACGGGCTGCAGTTGGTGCTCGCTCATATCGAACGCTACCTGCCGTTGCAAAAAGCAGCCGTGTGGCAGCGGCTGTATGAATGTGGGATTCTGATGCAGGTGAATGCAAGCTTTGTTACTTCGCTTGCCACGCGTCGCAAAGCACGGCAACTGCTGCGTCGGGGGCAGATCCACTTTCTCGGCACCGATTGCCACAATCTCACCACCCGACCGCCGCAGCTGGCTGCCGCCGCTGCGCTGATCGAAAAACGGCTGGGTGCGGATTTCTTTGGTCAAATGAACGAGTTCGGTTATGCTGTGCTCGCTAAAAACAGATAATTATTTTTAGAAGGGATGAGTTCAAAATGAAAAAGGTATTGGTTTTCTGCTGCGTGGTGCTTTTGGTAATGAGCATGAGCGTGTCTGCGTTGGCGATCCCGGGCGGCTTTGTGTCCAGTCCGTCGAGCAATCAGGCACCCAGCATCGTGGATTTCGAGGTGGCGGATCCAAACTGTAGTGCGCAGTTGACGGTCGTTCCGTTCAGCAGCCGTGAAGAACTGCCGGTGATGGTGCTCACTTTGATCGAGCAGGCATACGATTCGATTCGCGATACGGTAGATTTTGCGGAGTTGAGTGATGAGCTGGCCAAACTGGCGGCGAAGAACGACATCGACACCAAGGATCTGGCGGTCAGCGATTTGTTTACCTTGTCGGCCGGCGGCTGTGAGCATCACGATGGGCATGAAGGCTATGACATCAAGCTTTCGTCCGATGCGCTTAAAAATTTCGTTGCGCTGATGTATATGGATGACAAGGGCGAATGGCAAATCGTGGAAAACGCTCGCGTGGAAGAGGGTGACCGCTTGGTGTTCTCGATGGACGTTCTGTATCCCTTGGCGGTGGTCGTGGAAAGCGAAGGCGCAACCCAGACGGGTGAAACCGATCGCACCTGGCTGTACCTTTCCATTATGGCGGTTTCCGCTGCGGCGATGTTGATCGTGTGGAGAACCTCTAAAAAGCAGACCGCTTGATTCTGTGCAAGTGAGTGTGTGCTATGGGAAAGAAGAACGTCGATAAAAGGAAGGTCTGGCTGGCGCTTTTGGTCGTGTTTGCCGCGGTGTTCGTGGTGTCGGCGGTGCTGCTCGGGCTGGACTTGTGGGAAAAGCGGCAAGGCGAGTTTCCGCAGAAGGATGCCGTCTTGCAAACGCTGACCTACGAAGGAAAAGACTATGTATTGAACGACACGTTGGAAACGTTTTTACTCATTGGTTTGGATACGTTCGGAGATACCGGCACCACCGATTCTTACAACAATAATCGACAAGCGGATTTCCTGCTGCTGCTGGTGCTGGATAACGAGACGAAGACGTATAAAGCCGTCCACGTGAACCGCGACACCATGGCCGAAATGAACATTTTGGATGTGGCGAGCAACAAGATCGGCACGGTGACCAAGCAGATCGCGCTGTCTCACACCTACGGTAACGGCCGTGAAGTCAGCTGTCAAAACACCGCGAATGCGGTTTCTAAGCTGCTGATGGGGGTGGATATCGATCACTACCTGTCGGCCACGATGGACACCGTTGCGGTGTGCAATGATCTGGTGGGCGGCGTCACGGTGGAGATCCTGGACGATTTTACAGCCACCGATGCCGCCATGGTGCAAGGCACCACGCTGACGCTGACGGGCGAGCAGGCGCTGCGGTACGTGCGTTCGCGCCAAGGGCTGGATGAGCCCACAAATAATCGCCGCATGCAACGTCAAAAGCAGTATCTGGAAGCGTTGTATGACCGTGTGCGTCGGCAAGCGGCCGCAGATGAGGGGTTCATTGCCCGTGCGGTGCTGCAGTTGGAGGAAGGCTCACTGGTTTCGGATTGTCTCGGGAATCGGTTGACGGTCTTGGTCGAAAAACTGGCCTCGTATGAGATGCAGGGCATGTATGATCTGGCCGGCGAGAGCAAGATGGGCGACGAATGGGTAGAGTTTTATCCCGATCGTGAATCGGTATTGAAAACGGTCGTGGAATGTTTTTATAAGGAAGAGAAATAAGAAGCGAGTATAGGGAAGGAAGTGAGCAACGAGTGGCCACCGAAAATGAAAAACCGATCCTCCTGCCGTGTGAGCGCGGCGAAGAGATGTTCGTGGAAGAGTTGGGTACGGTTGCGAAGAAACCGTTGTTCACTTTTGTAAAACGCGGATTTGATATCGTGTGTGCATTGCTGGCACTGCTGTTGTTGGCACTGCCGATGGCGGTGATCGCCGTTCTCGTGAAATGTACGTCGACCGGCGCGGTGTTTTATCACCAGGAACGCCTGGGGCTGAACGGAAAGCCCATTGACGTGATAAAATTCCGTTCCATGGTGGAAGATGCGGAAAAGGACGGTGTGCAATGGTCCGACGGCGATAACGATCCGCGCATCACGCCGTTCGGCCGCTTTCTGCGCAACACGCGGTTGGATGAATTGCCGCAGTTTTGGTGCGTTTTGAAAGGGGAGATGAGCATGGTTGGCCCCCGTCCCGAACGCGCGGTGTATTACGATGTATTTGAAGAGTATATCCATGGGTTCCGTGAACGTTTGAAGGTGAAACCAGGTCTCACGGGGTTGGCGCAGGTGCGCGGCGGATATTACCTCCGACCGGAGGAAAAGATCGTATATGATGTGGAATACATAAAAACGCGCTCGATCCGATTGGATATCCGGATCATGTTACAGACCGTCATCGTCGTGTTCACACACGAAGGCGCAAAATGAGGGTTTCGAAATTATGGTTGCTGTACGATTGAAACTTTTGTTTTTGGTTGCCTGTGTTGCGGAGGTGGCCTTTCTGTTGGTGGCGCAGGTGCTGAACAGTGCGCTGCTGCTTTATCCCTGTATGCTGTTGTTTATGGTGTTGGTGCTGTGGGCGGCATTCAAACGCATTTCGGTTCCCGTATTTTTGTTTTTTCTTCCGTTTTCGGCACTGCTGAAGGTGCAGCCACGCACCATTTCCTTTTACACTATTGCGCTGGTATTGGCCTATGTGATCTACGTGGTGTTGGGCAGCCGCCGCATCAATATTTATCATCTAATTCCGGGCATGCTGCTGTTGGCGTTGACCATGACGGTCAAAACGGTGAACGGAACGACACTGGATAATGTGTATCTGCTGTTTTTTGCCGCTATACTGTTGCTGCCTTTCGTGAAACAGGAGTTAGACGGTGAATATGACTTTTATTGGCTTACCTGCTTCTTTTCACTGGGGATCATTTTGGCGGCTATCACCTCGCGCCAGTTGACGGCGTTCCCCACCATTGCGCGGTACATTGAAGTGAAAGACCTGCTTGGTGTGCTGCGGTATTCGGGGTATTATGCGGATCCGAATTTTTATTCCGCCCACATTACGGCAGCGATCGGCGGCGTGTTGATTCTGCTGCTGAACCGTAGGAGTGTGGCCAAAGGGATTGTGCTTTTTTCGCTGCTGATACTGCTGTTCGTTTGCGGTTCCATTTCGGTTTCCAAATCGTTTTGGTTGGTGGCGCTTGCTGTGGTATTGCTGTGGATGGTCTCCTTTTTGTTCCAAAAGGAGAGGGTGTCTGCCAAGCTGATGGTGTTACTTACGTTTGTTTTGGGTGTGTTGTTCTTGCTGTCCAGCACCCTGTTTACCGATATGATCGATGCGATGTTGGTACGTTTCGGGCGCGATAGCAACCTTTCGGATTTCACCACCGGCCGCACGGGATTGTGGATGCAGTATGCGCAGGTGTTGGAAGAAAATCCCTTGATGCTGTTGTTCGGCAACGGTTACACCAACGTGACAGTGAACGGGCGCGCTTCGCACAACACGTTGGTGCAAGCGGTGTTCCAGTTTGGGTTGGTGGGGTGCACGGTGTTGCTGGCATGGATCGCCTGCTTTGTGCGCACGCTGCTCGGGCAAAGCCACATCCGATGGGACACGTTGGCGCAGTTGTTCATTTTGGCAATCGGTGCGTTTGGCCCGTGGTTGGCGCTGGATCTGTTGTTCTTCGATGAGTTTTTCCTGATTCCGATCTACATATGTGTGGCTGTGCGGTTTGTGACCAAAGAGGCTATGGAAAAAACAGAGTAGGTGGTGTGGCTGTGAACGATGGTGTAAATAAGCAGCTGATGGTATCGGTGATCATGCCGGTATACAACTGTTCCGCGTTTGTGGAAGAGGCCGTGCGCTCGGTCATGGCACAAACACATGAAAATTGGGAGTTGCTTGCGATTGACGATGGCTCCACCGACAACACTTACGCTGTGGTGCAGCGTCTTGCAGAAGAAGACCCCCGTGTGCAGGCGATACGTAACCCTCACAACATGGGGGTGGCGCGCACGCGTAACCGTGGGTTGGATATGGCCAAAGGCGACTACGTGGCTTTTTTGGACGGCGATGATCGCTGGCACCCCGAAAAGCTGCGGTTGCAGTTGCAGCGCATGCAGCAGGCCGGGGCTGCGCTGTGCTACACCTCTTACGCCATTGTGAATGCCGCAGGGAACCCCGTTCGGGCGACCTACGTTGTGCCGCCGAAAGTGACCTTTGGCAGCCTGCTTTGTGAAAACGTGATCGGCTGTTCCACCGTGATGTTGTCGCGTGAAGCGGTGAGTGACCACCGTTTTGCCACCGATTTTTATCACGAAGACTATTGTCTGTGGCTGGATATCGTGCGCGACGGCGGCGCGGCCGTGGGGTGCACCGCCCCACTGACCGATTGGCGGTGGATTCAAAACTCGCGCTCGTTCAACAAAAAGAAGAGCGCCAACAACCGCTGGCGTATTTACCGCGGCTATTTGAAGTTGTCTGTTTGGCACAGTGCTGCCGTATTTGTATGCTATGCTATTAATGGTATAAAAAAATATTATAAAAAAAGATAGGGGAGAGGAAGTACATGACGGCGTCACCGACATCATTGCAGGATCATCAGGCGGCGCTGCTTCAACTCCTTTCGGAATTCGACCGTGTGTGCCGTGCGCTCGACATTCCTTACGTGCTGTTTGCCGGTACGCTGTTGGGTGCGGTGCGGCACCGGGGGTTCATCCCGTGGGATGACGACGTGGACGTGCTGATGCTGCGGCAGGATTATGACCGTCTGCTGCGCGAAGGGGACACGGTGCTGGACCGCGAACACTTTTTCTTGCAAAAAGAGTTTTCGGAGCATTGGCCCATGTTTTTTTCAAAACTTCGCTTAAACGGCACGGCTTGTCTTGAAACCTACCACCCAAAAGATACCGCTTCCCATTTCGGGGTGTATATCGATATTTTTCCGTGCGACAATGCCGCCGAGGGCGCCTTGGCGCGCCGCTGGCAATTCGTCGCTTCCAAGGTGGTGATTGCCCGTGCGCTGTATCAGCGTGGGTATGAGACCGCCAGCCGAACGAAACGCTGCTTTATGCAGTTGTGCCGTCTACTGCCCACTGCGTGGTTTTTGCGTGCGGTAAAAGGCGGCAGAAAAAACGGGACATACCTTCACACGTTCTTAGGCGGTGCGGCCGCATACGGCAAAAACGTGTATCCGCGCACATGGCTGACGGCGCGTACCGAGGCGTGGTTTGAAGGACGGGAATTCCCCGTCCCGCAGGAATACGATGCGTTGCTCACACAGTTGTATGGCGACTATATGACACTGCCGCCGCCCGAAAAGCAGCGTATCAAACGGCACGCGGTGTTGGTGGACCTGCACAACGGATATGAGCAGTATAGCGCACAACATCGTGAGATGAATTTTGACGTATTCACCGAAAGTATTCGGTAAAAAGGGGGTGCGGTATGGAGAGCCGTTACTTAGTGAAGATACTGGCTGTGGCGTGTGCCGTGGCAGTGATGTGTGCTGCCGTGGCGGTGTATTTCCTCGTGAGTGATCGCACGTTGCCCACACCGCCTTCAACCACCGAGCCTACCGTGCAGCTGAAAAAGCCGCCTACATTGCAGCTGCTTTCCATTGAGGAGCGCGGCGAATGGATGCTGGTGGAAACCACCTATGGGTTCTTTCGTTACCCCATCGCCTTTGCCGATTTGTTGGCACCCGAGGTGATCGATCAAGGCAGTTCGGCGCGCGTGCAGTTTGTGGCACAGATGGCCGAAGAGAGTCTGGTCATTTATACTTTACATTATAATGAAGCAGTGGGAAAACACTGCGGCACGCTGCAGCTTTCCCCCGATACCGAAAAGGTGCCGGTGTACGTGGAGTTTGCCGAAGAAAGCGATGCCATACCGAGCGACTGGATCGACACGTTTTATGCGCTGCAGGAAACTTTTAATGACGTGTTACTTTCGATGGCCGAGGACAGCCGCTTTGTTACCGTGAAACAATGAGGAACGAAGATATGAAGTTACAGGTTTTGGTGGCAACGATGCATCAAACGGATACGTCGATTGCCGAAACCATGAACATACGCTGTGATGCGGTGATTGCCAATCAGGCTGACCGCGAAGAGATTACGACACAGCAAACGCCTTGCGGAATACGCAAAATGATCACCACGGCTACACGTGGCGTGGGGCTCAACCGCAACGTGGCGTTGTTGGCGGCAGATGCCGATATTTTGCTGCTGGCCGATGACGATGTGGTGTATAACGACGGTATGCCCGAAGCGGTGACGGCGGCGTTCGAAGCACTGCCCCAAGCAGACGTGCTGGTGTTTTCGGTGGATATTCTCAAAAACGGCGAGATCACACCGCGGCATGAACAACGGGTGCGCCGCTTGCACGTGTATAACGCCATGCGTTTCGGCACCTATCGCATAGCGGTGCGCCGCCGTGCGGTGCTGCAGCACAACATCACCTTTCACCAGTTGTTTGGCGGCGGCTGCCCGTTCAGCGCCGGTGAAGACAGCCTGTTTTTGAAGAGTTGTTTTGACAGCGGCCTTGCGGTGTATGCACATCCTTACGTGTTGGGCACTTGCTGTAAGGATACCTCTTCGTGGTTTCGCGGCTGCGATGAAAAGTATTTTTACGATAAAGGCGTGCTGATGCGCGCACTGTTCCCTCGCGCCGCCGGTTTGATGACGCTGTATTTCGGCGTTCGTTTTAAGCTGCCCACCGCGCTTTCGGTGTGTCAGCGCCTGCGATATATGTACCGCGGTGTACGCGGCGGCCGCACCATGACGCCCTATTCCGAAACACGCGTATGAAAAAACTGATCATTGTAAACAACAACATGCGCGTGGGCGGTGTGCAAAAAAGTCTATATAACCTGCTGTGGTCGATCGACACCGCAAAGGCGTATGACGTGACGTTATTGCTGTTCAGCAAAACGGGGGTTTACGCAGCCGATCTGCCGCCTACTGTCAAAGTGGTGGAATGTCGCGGCCCGTTTCGCTTTCTCGGGCGCGATCAACGCGATTTTCACGGTATCGGCGCCCTGGTGCGCGGCGGCTTTGCCGCCCTGGCGCGGCTGTTCGGCCGTGCTTTTGCACTGCGGCTCATGCTGCTGTTCTCGCCGTGGCAAAAAGGGGAATATGACTGTGCCGTATCTTTTTTGCACAACGGCCGAAAAAACGCATTTTACGGCGGTGTGCAGGACTACGTTCTTCACCGCGTTCGCGCCAAAAAGAAGGTGGCCTATCTTCACTGCGATTACGGTGCCAGCGGTGCCGATCACAAGGCCAATAATCGCCAAATGGCGCGGTTTAACACCGTCGCCGCGTGTTCCGACGGATGCCGTCGCCTTTTTGCCGCCGCCCTGCCGTCTTTGGCAGCGAACTGCGTGACGGTGCGCAACTGTCACCGCTTCGATGTGATCCGTGCGAAGGCGACAGAGCAGCCCCTGCGCTTTGACACCGCACGGGTGCACGTAGTTACGGTGGCACGGCTGACCCACGAAAAAGGGGTGGAACGTGCCGTCACTGCTGTGGCTGCCGCCGTTTCACACGGTGTGCCGATCGCGCTGCACGTGGTGGGCGACGGTGCCATGCGGCCGCAACTGCAGGCGCTGGCTCAGCGCCTTGGTGTGGCGGAGCAGGTGGTTTTTTACGGTGAGCAGGTGAATCCCTATCGCTATATGCAGGCGGCAGACTTGTTTTTGCTCACTTCCTACCACGAAGCAGCCCCCATGGTGATCGAAGAAGCCGGTGCGCTCGGTGTGCCGATTCTCACCACCGCCACCACGTCTTCGCACGAAATGGTAATTGAAGCTGCGCGCGGATGGGTGTGTGACAACTCACAAGAAGCGCTGAACGCCGCACTGTATCGCCTCACGGCAGACCGTTCGCTGCTTGCGGCACAACGGGAGAAAATGGCGGAAAGCGCCGCCGATAACCATACCGCACTCGCACAGTTTCGTGCGGTGACGGAAAACTGATTTTGGTACCGACAGGAAATGTGTGTTCCTGTTTTGTATAGACATTTTTGTGAAGGAGAGGATTCAGCATGGTAAACAAAAACATGGCACGTGTGCTGTCGTTGCTCATGGCAGCGGTAATGTGCTTTGTCATGCTGCCGCTGTCTGCGTTTGCTGCAGGCAGTGTAACAACGTATGCCGATTTCATGGCAGACCTGAAACAGTTAGAGGTCTATGCCGATGAATTTGCGGCAGTGTCGGGCAAAGACGCAGGTGAGCTGGTGCTCAACTTTGTCCGTACGGGTGTGGACCGTTACCAAACGGGTACATGGGAAACACTTGCAGGTGAAGAAATCGTTGCATTTACCGAGTATGTGGAGGAGCAGGATGCTGCTAACCGCACCACGGTAATGGATCTGCGTGATATTGTGATCAACGATTTCAAACTGCCGAACGGCAACCCTGCCGATTTTGGACATATGTTTGGTACGATGAACATTTCCTACGTGGCGTCGGCGCTGCAGTCGGATGACATTGCCGGTTGGGCCGGCGACCTGTGCGACCTGTTGTATTACAGTGCTTCGTATAGCACCGTGCCGGCCGGTACGGTGGATCAGCAGGCGGCATACATTTTGAAGAACTGCTTTGGTGTGGATGCCGACGATGCGTTCGGTTGGGATGATTTTTACGGCGATATGGACGCCTATTATCTCATCTCGGAATATGGCAAGGGCAACGGCTCCTTCAGCAGCCTGATGGAGGCGTACTTCACGGCTGAACTGGATGACGTGGACCGTGCGGTGTATTTTCTGAACGCTCGTTTCACCGGCGTGGAAACCAAGGAGGACGTGCGTGCGGCCATCTACAATGCGTATCGCACCAACGTGGGTCTGCAGGTGTTGGAAGCCGACCGCGGTCTTTCGGGTCAAGCCACCCTGCGCGAGGCGTGCTGCTATGCGTTTGCAGATTACCTGTTTGAGAAAGCGGAAGGTCAGTTGATCGGCGGCGGTATGGACGACGAGGAAGAAGAGAACGGCTACTTCTCGGTCTTCTCCACCACCTCTTCCGTTCTGGCTCCCGGTATCACACAGGACATCAACTACGCTATGTCGGCCGACGGCAAGCAGATGGTCTATTACGTGGCAACGGTGGATGTCAACCGCGACGACGTGACCATCATGGCGAACTATAAAGATAACGATCCTTCCAAGGGTTGGGGTATGCAGCGCGTGGAAGATCAGGTGGCGGCTTTGGTGAAGAACCATGCTCACATCGAAAACTTCACGCCGGTTGTGGCCACCAACGGTGACGGCTTTAACACCACCACGGGTAAACCGGGCGGTTTGCTGGTGATGGAAGGTGTGGAATGGAATCCCGTGGACCACGACGGATTCTTTGCCATTTTGAAGGACGGCACCGCCATGCTCGGCACTCAGGCGGAGTACGAGACCTATAAGGCGCAGATCCAAGAGGGTATCGGTGCGTTCGGTGCTACCCTTATTAAAGACGGTAAGATCGTTACCACCGACAACTCCAAGCGTGCCAGCCGCACCGCGATCGGCATTAAGGCCGACGGCAAAGTGGTGATGATGGTGCTGGATGGCCGTCAGGAGCCCTTCTCCTGCGGCGGCTCACTTTTAGAGATCGCCCAGATCATGTTGGAAGCCGGCTGTGTGCGCGCTGTCAACCTGGATGGCGGCGGTTCCACCACCTATATGTCCAAGCCGGAAGGCAGCGACAGCATCAAAGTGATCAACCGCCCGTCGGACGGCTATGCGCGTAGCGTGGCGGCCTCCTTGGTGGCGGTGTCCACGGCCAAATCCTCTAAGGAGTTTGACCGTGCGATCATCGAGAGCGACTATACCTATCTTACCCATAACACCTCGTTGCAGCTCAATGCGATCGGTGTGAATAACATCGGTTCTTCTGCTCCCATTCCCGAGGGGGCGTATTGGGAAGTGTCGGATGAGACGGTAGGTACCATCACCCCCGACGGTGTGTTCACCGCGGCGGAAATCTGGTCGGAAGAAGACTGGACGCTTCAAAATGCAGACGTTACCGTGTCGCTGATGGTGGACGGTGTGGCAGTCGGCAGCATCGACCTGCACGTGGTTGTGCCGGATTCGCTGGTGTTTACCGAAGAATCCATGAACATCATCTATGATGTGACCACGCCGCTGCCGTTCAAGGCCACCTTCAACGGAAACGTTGTAAAGCTGAATGAATACGATGTGTTCGCCGCTTGCATTGAAGAAAATGAAGCGTATTGGGATGCAGCCGTGTTTGAAGGTTTCAACGTCACTGCGTTTGAAGAATCGGGTGTGCGCCGCATGCGGATCGCTGCGCTGCTCGTCAATAATGAAGAAGCCTACTGTGAGATGTATCTGTCGATGTTCCGTGCGGACGAGGCGGCATTCGATTTCGAAAACGCCACGGCCGGCAATCGCACGCTGGCATGGCTGCGCGAAGTGCTTAACGCCACTACCAACGACGGCATGACCTTCACGGCAATCGATCCGACTGCCGACGTGGAGTTCCAGTACACTTTTGCGTTGGATATGACCTCCATCGAAATTCCGCAGCAGCTGGCAGATATCGTGTTCATGCTGCCCGGTGCAGATACGGGCAACGCCAGCGCGTTCAACTATATGCTGCAGTTGGCCGAGCGTGTGAGCGTGCTTACCGAAGTGAGCATCAACGTGCAGTTCGATCCCGATGTTGAGGTGGATATTTCCAACCTGCGCGTGATCAACGATTATTTTGTACTGACCTCGGCTGCGGTTGACGAAAACAACTGCCTGACCATGACCTGCAACTGGATCGATCAGACGCAGGCCATTGATCCGACTACGGCTAACCCCGTGTGCATCATGACGGGTATCACCGCTAAGCCTGCCGACAATGCGGCATGGGACGGCGGCGAACTGTTGGTCAGCAACACGGGTAACGTGAACTACAAGGCATACTTGCGTGCTTCCTCTCTCTATTCCTTTGCACAGCAAGAGGAAAACCAGGTGAAATACGGGCTGATTCCCTATACCACCGATGAAACCGGTTATGAAGGCGGCACCGAAAGCGGCGCCTATTTCCAAAACACCTACGCCGATTTTGAAGATAACTTCATCATCGACAGTGCTATGCGCCAGGGCTGGCTCACGCTGGATGGAAAAGATTACTACTTCGTAGATCACCAGGCGCTCACAGGTGTGCAGTATATCCCCTCGCGCGAAGATGCGTCGGTCAGCTTGTTCTATCATTTCGACGAAAACGGCGCTTGCCTCGGCAAGATGACCGGTACGCTGGAAATGGACGGTGCTTTGTACTATGCCATTAACGGTGTCAAAACCACCGGCTGGCTCGCCGGCTACGATGCCGACGGCAACGCCGTGGACTACTACTTTGATCCCACCACGGGTCAAGCGGTGGACGGTGTGCAGAAGATCGACGGTTACACCTACACCTTCACCGACCATATTCTCACGCGCGGCGATCTGGTCAAGACGGCCACCGGCACTCGTTACCGCTGGGCCGGTCAGTGGATGCACGGCCAGTGGTTCGAGGTGGACGGTAACTGGTATACCACCAAAAAATACGTGTATGACGTGGTGACCGGCTTCGTTAACGTGCCTGCCAACGGCAGCAACGATTGGAAATGGCATCTGTTTGATGAAAACGGTGTATTCCAGAGCGATTATATCGGCACCTATGTGCACGAAGGCGATACCTATTACATTGTGAACGGTTTGCGTACCAGCACGGTTGGTCTGGTTGAGGAGAACGGGCATTATTATTATTTCTCCACCTCCAACGCCAAGGCATATAAGAACGGTACGTACTGGATCACCAACACGCACGGCTTGCTTCCCGTCGGTTCCTATACCTTCGATGAAAACGGCCGCATCGTCAGCCTGCCGACCGAACCCGAACTGCCCGATACCGAAGAACTCGACGGTGTGGTTTCGATCGACGGTGTGCTGTACTACTATCAGAACGGCACCTTGCAAAAGAACGTGGGCGTGGTGAAGTTCACCGAAGACGGCAAGGACTACTACATCTACGTGCGTTCCAACGGTCAACTGGCGGTGGGAACGTATTGGATCACCGTCACCAACGGTCTGCTCGAAAAGGGCAAGTACGAATTTGACTCGAACGGCCGTTTCTATCCGGTCGCCGAAGAGCCCGATACGCCGGTTGTTAAAGACGGTGTGTTGCGTGACGAAAACGGTGTGTTGCGTTACTATGTGAACGGCGTGTGCCAGTCGGGTAACGGCGTGGTGAAACTGACCGACGAGCAGGGCATCACCTATTACATCTACGTGCGTTCCAACGCAGAGGTGGCAACGGGTGTGTATTGGCCCACCAAGCGTAACGATCTGTTGCCGCGCGGCGGCTTTGATTGGGGCACCGACGGCAAGTATTATCCTGTCACCGTTGTTCCCGATCCCGAAGAACCCGAACAGCCGGAACAGCCGCAAGTGAAGGACGGCATCTACGAAGAGGGCGGTAAGTATTACTACTACGTCAACGGCACGATGCAGCGCAACATCGGTGTGGTGCAACTCACCGATGAAGTCGGCAAGACTTTTTACATCTACGTGCGCACAAGCGGTGAACTCGCCACGGGTGTATACTGGCCCACTTACTGCAACGGTCTGTTGGATCGCGGTCCCCGTGATTGGGGTGTCAACGGCAGATATTATCCTGCCACGGAAACCCCGGCACCCGAACAGCCGGAAGTGCCGGAAGTGCCGGAAGAACCCGAAGTGCCGGAAGAACCTGAAGTGCCGGCGGTGAAAAACGGCATCTACGAAGAGGGCGGCAAATATTATTATTACGTCAACGGCACGATGCAGCGCAACATCGGTGTGGTGCAACTCACCGATGAAGTCGGCAAGACTTTTTACATCTACGTGCGCACCAGCGGTGAACTCGCCACGGGTGTGTACTGGCCCACCTACCGCAACGATCTGTTGGAACGCGGCCCCTATGACTGGGGTACCAACGGCAGATATTATCCCGCAGTGTAATTCCTTTGGCATTCACGCGCGTTCACGTGTCGGAAAACAGCGGCACGTGAACGGCGCGCTAATCTATGAACGAAAGGAAGATCCAAACGATGAAAACAAAAGTACGGCGGCTTGGTTCCTTGTTGCTGGCGCTGGTGATGCTGGTGAGCATGCTTGCTACCTTCACCATTACGGCAGCGGCGGCCACGGCTCTTACCACCTCGGTTACGGGGTTGAGTGTCCAGTGGGAGTATACAAACCAAAAGGGTGGTTCCGCCACCTGGTCGGCATCCGGTAACACCATTACCGGTTCGGCCAAGGGCGCTTTGCTCTATACCAACACGTCTTTGGTTACGATGACCAATACATTGGGCAGCGAGGCAACCTTGCGCTTTAACTACACCAACAGCGGCGGCACGCTGAACGGTAACATTTCCGGCAGCAGCGGCAGTTACGAGGGTGTGCTGGCGAGTGGCGGCAGCATCAACTTCTCCTATCAATCCCCCCGGAACAAGACCGGCGAGCTCGCAATCACCGATATTTCGCTGATCAGCACCACGGCGGCCGATCCGGTTCTCACCTTCAAACCGGCCGAAAACGGCAGTTACACCGTGGACGGCACGGCGGTGAGTGCGGCGGTTGAGCAGACGGTGACGGCAGGTGCTACCGTGAACTTGGTGGCAACGCCTGCGACGAACTACCAGTTCTACGGTTGGTACGATGAAACGGCAGGTAGGTACCTGTCGCAATCCACGACCTTTGCATTGATTGCTTCGGCAGATGCCACGGTGTATCCCGTGTTCCGTCCGAACAGCATGGCGATGTTTGGCGTGGGTACCACGAAGTACGACAGCCTGACCGAGGCAGCCGCTGCGGCTTTGGCCGGCGGCACCAAAAAGGTTATTTTGCTGAACAACGGTACGTTGGAAGGTAATCACACCATTCCTGCCGGGGTGAAACTGTTGATTCCCTACGATAGCGAAAACACCGAATACGGTGAGAGTGCGAATTGCACCAGTGAAAACAGCTGGCTGCTGGATTCTCACATCGATTGGGTGAAACCCACGGCTTACCGCACCTTGACCATGGCGGCCGATGCCTCCATCACGGTGAACGGCAGCATTGAAGTGGCCGGCCGTCATGCGGCAGCAGGCGGTACCAAGGGTATGTACGGTGGTAGCCCCACGGGTCCTTTGGGCTTTATTCATATGCTGGCAGGCTCACACATTGAGCTGAACAGCGGTGCCAATCTCTATTGTTGGGGTTACATCTACGGTGAGGGTACCGTTACGGCGAAAAGCGGTGCCAATATCTACGAAAACTTCCAGTTGATGGAATTCCGCGGCGGTACGGTGACGACCGATTTGGCAGCGGGCGACAAAGTGTTTCCGACCAGCCAATATTATGTGCAGAATATCGAAGTGAAAACCACCTATGAATACGGTGCGACCGAATACGTTGCCACTTCGGTGTATATGAGCAAGCAGTGCTTTGGCGCTACGGTGAAATTTATCGGCGATGACGCGATGTTCCAGCCGTCGCCCGGCTCGTATTTCACCAAGACCTACGATCCTGCGACCGATCGCCTTTTGTTGGAAGCGTTTGGCGATTGCGTTCTCGGCAGAATCGAAATGTCGATTGGCGGCACCGATGTGGATTCGGCGAAGTTTGTGCTGCCCATTACCAACAACATGAGCATCTATGTCAGAACCGGTGTTGCAACACTGGGCCAGAGCGTTATGATGCTTCCCGGTTCGTCGCTCACCATTGACGAAGGCGCTACGGTGGATGTTGCGCAGACCGATACGACCACGTCGGTCGTGACGACAGGCGGCTATGCGCTGCAGATATTCGACCGTGATAACTGGTTCTATGGCTTGAATGAGACGACGCTTGCGAAGGATACGACGGTGAAATACGTGCACCCCACGCTCAATTTCCGTCCCATTCAGTATTCACCCAGCAACTATAAGATCCGCACCGATGACGATTTGGTGGACGTGACGGTGGACATCAACGGCACGTTGGTGGTGAACGGCCATCTTTACACCACCGTAAACTGGGCTGACCCTGAAAACGGCGATTTCACCGTTGTGGGTGGCGGTGCCAATATCATCTCCTCCAAGGGTACGGGCGTGCTCGCGATGAACGGTGGTGCCGGCACCGACACCACGACGTTGCTGTATGCCCAAAATAAAGCGGCGTTCTATAAAGTGCCGCTGTCCTCGGCGTTGCTTACCAACGGCGACGGCACCATGCTGGATACCACGGGTGCCGCGGCCGGCACGGTGTATAGCTACTGCACGGTACACGATTGCTGGTATACGGTTGAGTGCGGCAAGTGTAACCCCTGCGAGATTACGTGGGTGGTAAACGGTACTGCCGAGCGTGTTGAGGTGGAAAAGTGGACGGTACCGGTGTACCCTGCCGCGACCCCGACGAAGGAATACAACAACAGTACCCACTTTGTGTTTGCAGGATGGTCCTTGAGCGAAGGCGGCACCGTGTTGGATGCGATCCCCACGGCAACGGCCGACGCCACGTATTACGCTGTGTTTGTCGAGTCGGCACACGCCTACGGTGCGGCAGCAACCGATGGTAAGCACTACTGCACCTGCGGTAAGCCCGCCGGCTGCATCGATGCCGATGGCGACGGTGACCATCTGTGCGATCTTGGCTGCGGCGATGCCAAAACGTCTCACACGGGTGGCACGGTTACCTGTAATAAGCAGGCGGTTTGCGACGAGTGCGGTCAGGGTTACGGCACGAAACTTCCGCACACTGAAGTGATCGATGCGGCGAAAGCGCCGACTTGCACCGAAACCGGTTTGACCGAAGGTAAGCACTGCTCGACTTGCGGCACCGTGTTGGTGGCGCAGGAAACGGTGGATGCGCTCGGTCATACACCGATTACAGATAGCGGCAAAGCGCCGACCTGCACCGAAAGCGGCTTGACCGAAGGTGCTCACTGTGATGTTTGCGGTGCTGTGTTGACGGCGCAGGAAACGGTGGATGCGCTCGGCCACACCGAAGTGGTCGATGCGGCGAAAGCGCCGACTTGCACCGAAACCGGCTTGACCGAAGGCAAACATTGCTCGACTTGCGGCACCGTGTTGGTGGC